>NZ_AZEU01000067.1 GCF_001435035.1 Lacticaseibacillus manihotivorans DSM 13343 = JCM 12514 | reverse complement strand
CGCAAATTGCAAGAACAAGTTAGCCACTCCGTGGCACGACACCGTGAGGCGAACTGTTACCTTTGATGAGTTGAGTTAGCTGGCTACGGCTGACTTGGCAGCTCGTCGCTGAGCTCGAGCGCGCTCAGCGATGAAGACTTCCTCGGTCGTGCGATATTTGAGTTGGCGACGAGGGAGGCGGTTGAGCCGATCTTGAGTCTCGGCGACAGCTAGTGGGCTGACAGCGTCTAAGGACTCACCTTTGGGGAAGTCTCGCCGAACCATCTTATTGTGGACCTCGTTGGTGCCGCG
>NZ_AZEU01000066.1 GCF_001435035.1 Lacticaseibacillus manihotivorans DSM 13343 = JCM 12514 | reverse complement strand
ACCTTTTGTGTTCCGTATTTCACGATTTTGTCGGCGAAGCCGCAATTAGCACAATGATCGGGCTTGTAGGTGAGACTAGCGGGATAAACAAGAGATTCTTTTCCTTTGATGACTTGAATGTGGGAATCTTCTATAAAAGTGATATTGGGGTCTTTGATTTCAAGGGCATTTCGGATAGACTGACTAGTGAGGGACATTATTCAATTCCTTTCTTACTTACTCGCAAGGTTGGGCGGACACGAAGAGGATGATGTCCTTTTTGCGTGCTCGGAAATACTTAAACCTGGATTATTCATAGAATTTCAAAAAAGCAGCGCAATCCCATGATTCACA
>NZ_AZEU01000065.1 GCF_001435035.1 Lacticaseibacillus manihotivorans DSM 13343 = JCM 12514 | reverse complement strand
TCGGTAGTAATCGCATGGGCGAAGATAGTTCAGAATACGTCTGGGACGATGGTTCAGTGCGGATTGGACTGCTTGAATTTCAACCAGAGTAACTGCTCTGAGAGACTTCCCTTTCGGGAAGAATTCCCTAAGCAGTCCATTGGCGTTCTCGTTTGTGCCACGCTCCCAAGGCGAGTACGGATGTGCGAAGTAAATCTGGGTTCCAACAATCTCTGATAACTTGGCAAACTCGGAACCATTGTCAAAAGTGATACTCTCAAATTCCTTGGCCCCGTAGTCGTCGATCGTGTCCTGAAAGGCTTTAAGTCAGGTGTCCGCATGATAGTCAGGAATCTTGACGATGATCTCAGTCCGGCTGTACCGTTCTGTG
>NZ_AZEU01000064.1 GCF_001435035.1 Lacticaseibacillus manihotivorans DSM 13343 = JCM 12514 | reverse complement strand
GGAATTATTTGACGCTTATTTGAGTAATCGGAACGGTATAAACTGCGCGATGACACGTTGCAGCAAGTTTGTATTTAATGAAGCGGCAAGCTCGCGAACCGCAATGGCTGGCATTGATCATTGCTTTGTTGATCATGATCCCAACAATTGCATGGCTGGTCTTTGCTAACGATAAACGCTATTGGTTTGCGATGTTTATGTTTTTTTCGTTGTGGTGTTACTCATGATTCCGCACACAGTTCGTCAAACCATTCCAAGGCATATCGAAATCCAACTAACGCAATGAGGTTCGAACCACGCGATTACGAGTTGTCTGATTCAGGTTTGGTGGCCACATCTGCAACTAGTACTAGTCAAATTAGTTGGTCAACATTCATTGGTGTCTTTGAACTGCCGACAGTGATCGGGTTGCAGCAATCGAAGCAAACCGCGGTGATCATTGGCGCTGGAGATTTCAATGCCAATGAATTACAGACCTTGCGCACAATGCTGAAAAAGTATTTTCCAAAGGCCAAGTTAGGCTAAATATTGAGATCTGATTGAAAAGAGCTTACAATGCAATTATCAATTCGCTGACACAACTGGTTGTCTTGGAGGATCACAAATATGGGCTCGTTAATTTTCCTGGTTTCGTATCTGCTGTTGGCTGCAATCGTCTTTTTCTTGATCGCATTTGGTGTGAAATATGGGATTCTTTGGGCAGTGCACGCTTTGTCTGAAGACGACTTAATGAAGCTTGGAAAATTCTTCAAGCGATGAGATCTTGATTAGCAGATCAGAACATCTATTTACCGAGAAATTAGGTGAGGGTATCAGTCAAAACCAAGCTGAAATTTTTCACCTTTTCTAGTTTACATAATATATATTATACGAAGTAACGTAACCGGAGTTAATCCAAGACAATTCACTTGGATCATCCGATTTAAACTAAATCACGCGAACCGATTTGACACGTGCTTTGTAACCTCCAATTCAAGCAACGAGAATCTTCGACTCATCAAGCTCGGCTGTCCAATTCACCTCGTGTGCTCACAGCGCGCTGTGACGCACGCAAACTTGTTTTGCTGAACAAGGTTACGTCAAACAACTTTCTCGCACAGATTTCGTAGCACACTAAAAACGTCCTTAAACGCTGATCTGCGCTTAAGGACGTTTTGCTCGTCAATCGACTGAATTGAAACTGGCAATGGTTTTGGCATCTAACCGCCGCAACAATTCATTCACCAAATTGGTTGAAGCTTGAAAATCACTCAATGCTGTATAGTTATAAGCTGTGTGCTCATATCGTACTGGAATGCCGACGACGATCGTTGGCACACCTTGCCAATAGCCGATTGCGGCACCATCTTGACCGCCACCAGTCCGCACGGCACGCGTATAAGGCAGATGCAATTCATCAGCTAAATCGGCGGTAAACTGCTGAAATGCGGGATTAGCGATGTACGTGGTATCAAGATCACGTAGCATTGGACCAGCTTTCAAACGCGTTTGACTCAGCCAATCTGGTTCAAAGGTGTCATCACACGGTACGCCTTCATATACGATCGCCAAGTCGGCTTGAATTTTGCGCGCAGTCACATAAGCACCACGCAAGCCCACTTCTTCTTGCGTCGACAAACCAGCGACCACATCCACGTTCAAGTCTTCACCGTGCAAAGTTGCTAAGGTATCGACCATCGCAGCAACCCCGACACGATCATCAAAGGCTTTGCCAAAGAACATGCCATGCGCATCATCGTAAGTACATGCCACGTCTGGTACGATTGGACAACCAGTATCAATGGCATAGTCATGAATGGTTTCTTCGCGACTGGTGCTGCCGACGTCGACACTCATTTCAGCAATGGTTGGCACGGCATTGCGTTCGGCAGCCGTCATAAAATGCGGTGGCTTAGTCGCCACGACCCCTGGAATATATTCGCCGCGACGATTGCGCACCAACACGCGCATGGCCGGCACATTCGTTGGCACAAACCCACCAAGCGTCACGAACTTTAACAAGCCACTCGGGCGCACCGCTTGGACTAACAAGCCAACTTCATCAGCGTGCGCGTCAAGTTGAATGACTGGGCGCTCCCCTGTGTTCCCCTTCCTGTTCGTGATGGCGTTGAACATGCCATCGATCGTCGTGGAGCCAAAATCTTTGACCGCATCACGATAAGCGCGAATTACCGGTTGTTCAAAGCCACTCGGGCCAAAAGCGTTTGAAAATTTAATAATACTGTCGATTTGTTGGGCTTTTTCCATCGATTTCCCCTCCTAGCAAAAAAGCCGCGCGTTAGGCGCGACTTCAAAGACTCAATTAAGCTTCAAAAGCCTTTTGTAATGGTGGGACCACTTGCTTCTTACGAGATACCACACCAGGTAATGCCAAACGGTCGTCAGCGTCGAACTTGCCGCCGAATGCTGCTTCAAGCTTATCCTTGCCTTCACCAAAAGCTAAACCAGTGGAGTTGGAGTTCAAGATGTCAGTTGCAACCAATAAGAATAAGTCGTAGCCGTTCCTTTCGCTTTCAGCCTTCAAGCTAGCTTCAATATCTGCTTGGCGAGCGTAGATTTCTTCAAGATCAACCACGTTTACTTGGCCGATACGAACCGTTTTGCCGCCCATATCAAAGGACTTGGCGTCGCCTTCAGTAATGTCTAAGTCAGACTTAGCTGCCAAGTTGGTGCCGGCTTTCAACATGTTCAAGCCGTATTCTTGCAGATCAACGCCAGCGATCTTAGCCAATTCTGGCAAGATTTCGCGTTCGAGATCAGTGGTCGTTGGGGATTTGAGCAATAAGGTGTCAGAGATGGCACCAGACAACATCAAAGCAGCGATTTGTGGGGTGATTTCAAACCCATTTTCCTTGTACATCTTGTAGATGATGGAATTGCAAGAGCCCACTGGTTCTGCGCGGATGAACAAAGGTGCCGCGGTTTCGAAGTTAGCAAAACGGTGGTGATCCACAACGGAAACGATCGTGGAATCTTTACGATCAGCCACAGATTGTTGGGCTTCGTTATGGTCCACTAACATCACGTCAGCGCCGTTAGCAGCGTCGATCACGCGTGGGGCTTGGGTCTTGAAGGTATCCAAGGCGAATTTAGTTTCGTCGTTTGGGGTGCCTAAAGCGACAGCTTCAACATCCGTGTTGCCGGATTGACGCTGAAATTCAGCCCAAGTGATGGCGCTGGTGATCGCGTCAGTATCTGGGTTTTGGTGTCCAAAAATCAATGTCGTCATTAGTTATTGCTCCTTTAATTGAAACGATTTTCTCATTACATATTCAGTTTAACACGGTTTTCTTTCACCCGCGATAAATAATCTGAATCTTGGAAATATTTGTCAAACGATTCCAAAAATTGGCCGATGCGCGGGATATCATCCTTGCCTTTGCGGTAAACAAACGACAATTCAAAGTTGATCCCAGGCTCAAAGGTCGCCGCATACGCATGGATCTGATCTTGATGGGCTTGATAGAAACTATTTGGTAAGGCTGTGTTCACGCCGGTGCGGTTGATGAATTGCATCAGCTGATATGGCGTGGTGAATTGCGCGACGGATTGGGGATCGTTGACCAGTTTATTTTTGAACTTTTCATGAATGAACTGATTCAAGAAATACCCTTCTGGATAAGTCACCCAAGGCTGCGCAATGGTTTCGGATAACTTCACGCGCTTGCGGTGCGACATTTCTTCATCGTGATGCAAGAAAACCAACGATTCATCGATAATTTTCTTGGTCGCGTATGGATCCCAGTGCTTGATGGTTTCATCGGGTAAGTACATGATGGCCAAATCGATTTGGTTGTTTTCCAGCTTGTCCCAAATCTCATGCCGGGTCATCATACGCAAGGTCACTTGGACTTGCGGGTTGTGTTCGTAGTAATCGGCGATAAAAGAGTTGAAGGCGGCATCTTCGATCGAGGCCAACAACCCAATGTTGATCTTGCCGTTAGACGCGTCAGAAGCTTCTTGAATGCGATCTGTAGCCACGTTTAAGACTTCATAGATCTGCTGGGTCGCTTCCAGCATGGTGACGCCAGCTTCGGATAAATGGAGCTTTTTGCCGATGGAATAAAACAGCGGCGCGCCAACTGTGCGTTCCAATTTTTTGATTTGTTGGGTCAAAGCCGGTTGCGTGATGCCCAAAAGTTGCGCAGCTTGGGTGTAATTCATGGTGTCTGCGAGTTGTAGGAAATACGTCAAGGTTTTCGACGAGAAAATGCTTTCTTGAGGGCTTTTCATGGCGGTATTCTCCTTAAAGTTTAGTAGATGCTTTCTTAATGATAAGATAAAACAAAAAAAGAAGCAACTATAAAAGTTACTTCTAGCTTATTGTTTTGCTAAGTTACTACTTTCCCGGCTTCCAAGTCTTGTAACCGGTGTAATCCGCGGTATGCAAGAGCTTTTCAGCGTTCTTGATGCGATCAGGTGTTGGTGGTTCGATGCCTTCCAGTGGATAAGCAATGCCTAATTCGTGATATTTCTTGACCCCTAACGTGTGATAAGGAAGCACTTCCACTTTCTGCACATTATGCAAAGTCTTGATATAATCGCCTAATTCAGTCAAATAGTTATCATAATCCGTACGTTCTGGTACTAAGACGTGGCGGATCCACATATCGCAATTGTGGCTGGACATATATTGAATCATGTCCAAAATATTTTCATTACCAAAACCGGTGAGCTTTTTGTGTTCAGCAGAATTGATGTGTTTGATGTCGACCAAAGAAATGTCAGTCACCGCCATCAATTGTTCGAACTTGCCAAACCAAGGTTGGTCGCGCGTGAACGGATTGCCTGACGTATCCAAGCAAGTGGAAATGCCACGTGCCTTAGCTTTGGTGAACAAATCGAGCAGAAAGTCGATTTGCACCAATGATTCCCCACCGGAGCAAGTGATGCCACCAGTATCGCCCCAGAAGGCTTTGTAGCGTTCCGCATCATCGAGGACTTGATCGGCAGTCATTTCATCGCCAACACCGATATTCCAAGTATCAGGGTTGTGGCAATACTGACACCGCATCCGACAACCTTGTAAAAACGCAGTGAAGCGAATGCCAGGGCCATCAACGGCGCCAAAACTTTCGACTGAGTGCACATAGCCTTTGATCGGGCCGTTTTCAGGTGTATCCACCACATCCATCAAGTTGGTCGGTGTGTTGGTATTCTCAAATAATTTCATGATAACTCCCCCTAATGCAGTCGTAGCAGGTCGTTCTGCCTAAAAGTCCAAAATGATTTTGGCCCTTTAGGCAAAACGGGAGTCGCAATGCGACTCCCGCTGCATGACTGTTGAGTTCTTGCCTATTGTTACAATTGAGATGACGTTTATCGTCGAGTTGCACAGGCCAACGTGGAAGCGGCTAGCTACGCTCAACCCTTCGAACCAAAAACCGGTTCTAAGCGCTGAGCTAGGCTACCCGTTCCACTAAGGGCGGCCTGTTCCACTCTGGCTTACATTTCTTCGAAGAAGGTCCGGGAAATGACGTCGTCTTGTTGTTCCTTCGTCAAGTCAGCGAAGTATACGCAGTAGCCAGATACCCGCACAGTAAGAGTTGGGTATTCTTCTGGGTGCTTTTGCGCGTCGATCAAGGTTTCCTTGTTGAAGACGTTGATGTTCAAATGCATCCCGTTGTTGTGCATATAACCATCGATCATGTTGACCAAGGTGTCTTTGCGAGTTTCGTCGTCGTGGCCCAAAGTGTTAGGGGTCACACCAAACGTGTTGGAGATCCCATCAGTAGCGTAGTGATAAGGAATCTTGGCAGTGGACATCAAGGATGCCAAAGCCCCGTTCTTTTCAGCGCCGTAAGCTGGGTTGGCACCAGGTGAGAATGGTTCACCCTTTTGGCGACCGTTAGGCGTGGTACCAGTGTTCTTGCCGTATACGACGTTGGAAGTGATGGTCAATACGGAAGTGGACAACTTCGCATTGTGATACAAGTGATGCGTGTTCATCTTGCCGTAGAACCACTTGATCAACCAAACTGCAATGCTGTCGGCACGATCATCGTTGTTCCCATAGCGTGGGTAGTCGTTGTTTTCAGCTTTGAAGTCAACGGCAACGCCTTTTTCATCACGAATAACATGCACTTTACCATACTTGATGGCAGAAATGGAGTCAACCGCATGGGAGAAGCCAGAAATCCCAGTGGCGAAGGTGTAATCCAAATGGGTATCCTTCAAGGCCAATTGGGCAGCTTCATAGTAGTACTTGTCATGCATGTATTGGATAGCGTTCAAGGCGTTAACATAAACGTCTGCTAACCAGTCAGCTTGAACAGAGAACTTCTTCATGAAGTCGTCATAGTCGATGACGTCAGTTGTGATCGGCTTAGTTTCAGGACCAACTTGCTTTTCACCGATTTCATCAACACCACCATTGATGGCGTATAAAATGGCTTTAGCTAAGTTAGCACGAGCACCGAAGAATTGAACGCCGTCTTTGATTGGTTGTGCGGAAACACAGCAAGCGATGCCGTAATAGTCCGTGCCCCATTCAGTGCGCATCAGATCATCGTTTTCGTATTGAATCGTGGAAGAAGTGATGGAAACTTCGGTAGCATATCGCTTGAAGCCTTCTGGTAATGCTTCAGACCAAAGCAACGTGATGTTTGGTTCAGGAGCAGCACCCATGTTGTCCAAAGTCTTCAAGAAGCGGAAAGCAGTCTTGGTGATATGGTGACGACCGTCAAAGCCAACACCACCTAAGGACAAGGTTGCCCAAATTGGGTCGCCTGAGAACAGGGAGTTGTATTCTTCGGTACGGATAAAGCGAACCATCCGCAGCTTCATTACCAAGTGGTCGATATATTCTTGGGCTTGGCTTTCGTTGATCAAACCGCGCTTCATATCGCGCTCGATGAAGGCATCGATCGTGGTATCGATACGGCCAACGGACATTGCGGCACCGTTTTGGGTCTTAACCGCTGCCAAGTAGCCGAAGTAGATCCATTGGATAGCTTCTTGCGCGTTGGTTGCAGGCTTGGAAATATCGTAACCGTAGCTGGCAGCCATCTTCTTGATGTCGCCTAAAGCACGATATTGATCGGAAACTTGTTCACGCAGGCGGATAACATCATCAGTCATTTCGCCGTCGCCAATGTGCTGGAAGTCGTTGAACTTGTCAGCCATCAAACGATCGATCCCATAAATGGCGATCCGTGGGAAGTCAGCCACGATCCGGCCACGCGCATAAGCATCAGGAAGACCAGTAACGATCTTGTAGTGACGCGCTTTGCGCATGTCTGGGGTGTAAACATCAAAGACGCCTTGGTTATGGGTCTTGTGATATTCAGTGAAGATCTTGTGCATTTCTGGATCTGGCTTGTAACCGTAAGATTCCAAGGCATCTTCAGCCATGCGGATGCCGCCAAATGGCATGAACGCACGCTTCAATGGCTTGTCAGTTTGCAAACCAACAATGGTTTCCAAGTCTTTGTTCAAGTAGCCTGGGCCATGACTTGTGATCGTGGCAACCACATTGGTGTCAGCATCAAGCACACCGCCTGCAGCACGTTCTTGTTTCTTCAGGTTGAGGACTTGGTTGTTCAATGTGGTGGTTGCTTCGGTTGGTCCTGCCAAGAAGCTTTCGTCACCATTGTATTGGGTCAGGTTTTGTTGAATGAAGTCGCGGACATTAATTTCGCTTTGCCAGTTGCCGCCGTTGAAACCTTCCCAGTAGTTGGTTTCGGTTTTGTCTAACTGTTTCATCTGAGTTGCCTCCTAAAATGTGATTACCATGTCACAGATTTTACATTCTTACTATAACACACTCTTTCAATCTTGCAAGCCTTTTCTTTCGCTTTCTTATGCGAATATAAATTCTTTTAGTGCTGTGGTGTGAAACCACTACTCCGTTCGCTGTTTCACGAGATTGCGGTTACATTAAAAATGATATCGTTCTCATTAACGGCCTGTACTAATCACAGATAATGATACAGTTAATCGTTTTGTGTAATGATACAACGAACTACCGAATTACATAGCAGTTCCACCAAAATCGCGATACAGCACCAAAAAAGCCGACTGTGGTCACAGTCGGCTTTTGCCTTAAGCACGTTTTTGCTGTTGTGTCTTGTAGTCTTGCATCATCACGATCATTTCTGCTGGCGTCACCAGATCCGTTTCGTCGGCGATGGCTTTAAACATTGGGAAAATGTCCCCCATCATCTCGCGGTTGACGTGGTAGCCCATTTCGTTGAGCTTGTTCATCACCGCATGTGAGCCGGAAAGCTTCCCTAATGGTAGACTGGTGTGCATGCCGACATCTTCTGGCACCAGGATCTCGTAAGTCTGGCGATTTTTCAGCATGCCATCTTGGTGGATGCCTGATTCATGGGCGAAGGCATTGGCGCCGACGATCGGGCGGTTAGGTCCGACGGCGATGCTGGATGCCTCAGCTACAATTTCAGACACGCGTTTCGTTTCTGGCAGGTTGATGTTGGTTTCAGCATCGTAGAAATCCCCGCGCACGTGAATGGCAGCTGCCACTTGAATTTCATCGACGTTGCCAGCACGATCACCTAAGCCGTTGATCGTGCCTTGGACTTGCGTCGCCCCATTTTTGATTGCTGCCATTGCGTTGGCCATCGCCATGCCGAGGTCATTGTGCGTGTGTGCGGCCCATTCGATTTGGTCGAAGTTGGCGATGTGGGCTTTCAGATTGGCAAAAATCGCGCCAAATTCTTCTGGGTCATCATAACCCACAGTATCTGGGATGTTGATCATAGTGGCGCCGGCATCGATCGCTGCTTGCACGGCTTCGACCAAGAAATCAGGCTCCGTGCGAGAGGCATCTTCTGGACTGAATTCCACGACATCAAACATTGATTTGCCGTAAGCTACATCAGAACGGATCTTGGCGATCATTTCGGCTTTAGTCATATGCAGCTTGTATTCACGATGAATCGGGCTGGTGGCAATAAAGGTGTGCAGCATTTGATGAGGCGCTGGCGCAATGGCATCGCGCACGGCATCCATATCTTTGCGCACCAGTCGGGCTAAGCCAGTGACGGTGGTGTGCTTGATGGTTTTGGCAATGGCATTAACCGCGCGGAAGTCTTCAGGACTGGCGATGGGAAAACCGGCTTCAATGTAATCAACACCCCAGGCTTCAAGGGCTTTGGCGATTTCAACTTTTTGTTCCACTGAGAAGTTGACCCCAATGGTTTGTTCACCGTCGCGCAGCGTGGTATCGAAGAATTTGATTTGTTTTGTCATAAGAAGACCCTCCATAAAATGTGTTTTGCTGATTTAAATGAATAAAAAATAGGGCCCTAACTTACACATCATCTGTGTATAGCTAGGACCCTATTGCTTGCCTAGCCACCGAATTCGCTTCAGTGGCGTTGCAGCCACCGTTCGTCGATGGCCGCATCTCAAATGCCGCGATCGACTAAATCAACAATCGATCACGCAACAACGCAGTATTTTGATTCGTAATGATAATGGCCTTTTTCATGATGAATTTCCTCCGCGTGTTGTTATTTGATGAAGCTAAGATTAAACGTTTCTCATCGTTTTGTCAACAGTTTCATCAAATTCTTTTTTGATCATCGGAAAAGCAATCAGAATGACATCTGATTGCTTTTCATTCATGCATGATGTTTGAAGACGTCGTATAAACTGAAACTAAGCTCAATTACAGCTCACTGGGATCAAGACGTTGAGCTACAGGATCTTCTACATGTATCGTCACGCAATCACGGATAGCTTCAATTTCAACCCTAATCCAGCAGCATAGCGATTCAGCGTGGCAAATGACGGCACAGAATCCAGACGCTCGATCTTAGCGAGTTGTGGTTGCTTCATGCCGATGCGATCAGCAAGTTCACGCTGAGAAAGGCCTTGCTTGAGCCGTTCGGCATGCAAAGTCGCTAACGTATCGATAACTTCCATTTCTTCAGCTGGAAGGACTATATCCTGCGATAATCCCTTTATGGTTGTCAGATGAAATACAATAATTCATCTGATGAT
>NZ_AZEU01000005.1 GCF_001435035.1 Lacticaseibacillus manihotivorans DSM 13343 = JCM 12514 | reverse complement strand
TCAAGAGGCTGCATAACCAAGTTATTTAATTGTCCAACCCAATGGGTTCACATCACGAGGATCGCGCTCGTCGGACACTTCTTTTTTATGAATCGATCAGTTATTTCTTGGGATGTTTGTGCTTTTTAGGCTTTAATACGACCACGAAGAGGATGATCACGATGATCAACACAACGATCCCAATAGCGAGGAAAATGTAGAGCAAGGTGTTGTCAGAAGTGGTTGGTTTTTGTAAATCAACCGCGCTTTTATTCAACTTGTTGGTTTGGGTGCGAGTGATCGTAAAGTTCTTGGTGAAATGCCAATGCACATCGCCGTCATTGGCGCTGGCGGTGAGATCAAGCGTGTAATCGCCTGCTTCCAGGGGATGATTTTTGGTTGAAATGGGAAAATCGAAGTTGGAATTTGGCGCCATGGTCATTTGACTTTTGGTCGTGGAAAGATAGGTATCTTGGCTACCAGCTTTGCGCACCTTCGCTGAAATTTCAAGTTTGTGCATCACGGTAGGCTGCGTGTTTTCAAGCGTTGCGGTGATGTAGTTGCGATAGTTGATCTGCTTGGCGCCAGCACGATGCAGGATCATTTCTGGTTTGATATTGCTGTAGTCATCGACTTCTTGCAAAGTCACACCGAGGACATAAGCGAATTTGTTATTGAGCTTGACGCCTTTGGATTTAGCCTGACTGGTATTGGTGTCGAGTTCTTGCACCCGAATGCCACCAAGGACCACGCCAGCAAAAGCCGTCGTTGGCACTTTCAACTGGACGGGCACGGTTTGCTTGGTGTTAGCCGGTACTGAAACCGTGAATTTCTTAGGCGTCATTTGTTCAAAGTCAGCTTTTAAACTAGAGGCTGGCTTGACCCCGCGCTTGGTATAATCGATCCCGCCGTTGGTATTGGTGGTAGCGCGGACGGCTGCGACTGAATATTTGTGAGCTTTGGTATCTGAATTGCTGAGGACAACATTGAGGGTTTGTTGTTGACCAGGGCTGACTTTTAAATTGAAATAAGAAAGCGAGGTGTTGATCTGGTTGCTGGGAAGTTGGGCGGCAATCGCGTAATGCAAAGCTTCAGCGTGAACCGGATGCGTTGCCGTTACAGTTGCGCCAACTAAGCCCAACATCGCGGCTAGAGCCAGACAGATTTTTTTGTACATAACGTATCTCCTGAATTTGACTTACATGCTTAGTCTACCAGCCGTTAACACCATTGCCAATCAGCCTTGGGAAAATAATGGTCCGCCGGTTAATCATGGGTAGTCGCGACCCATGATTAACCGTACTTGTAGCGAATCTTCCTATATAAAGGGCAAAATTTGCTGTTTTCTTGACGCGCCAAAACTGAATGAACCATGGCTTTGAGAACGGTTGCACACAAGTATTATGTTATTATAAAAAAATCTTATAAAAGTGGTTGCACGCAACTCAAAATCCATGTATAGTAACTAGTGACGAAGGGGTTAGCCCTTCAACCAACATATGTTAATAATTTGTTCACCTCATCATACGTAAACCATCTTAAAAACGATGGTGATGAGGACGACCCGTCCACAGGGGAACACCACCCGCTGTGTTGACGGGCCTTTTTTCGTTTTTCTTGGGAGCGAACGAAAAAGGCTCGTCAGATCAAACCAATAAAAAGTTTCCGTGTTGATCACGAGGAGGAATTACCATGAAGAAGTCCATCATTTTATCAATCGCCGCTGCCGCTGCCTTCGCTACTGCTGCCTTCACTGCTAACACTGTATCCGCTGCTACTGATACCGCGGTTGTAAAAAACCGTGAAGCAAAAATCACCTTGGATGCCGGAAAGAACGATGATGGCACCTCTGGCATCGAATTAGTTTCTGCCCCTACCTTGGACTTTGGCAAAGTGACGATTAAAGCTGACGCTGCTACGACTAAAACTACTGACGGCGATGCGCCAGTGCTTGTCAGCAACCCTGGCGTCGCTGGTACTTGGACGGTTAATGTTGCTTTAGGCGATTTCAACAATGGCTTAAAAGGTGTAACAATCAAGTTGGCTGATGGCACAACTACAGATTCTGGTAAGAACCCAATTGCTTTTAAAGGCACGACTTTAGGCGCAGGTACTGATGCTCAATCCACTAAATCTGCTGATGTGATGGGTTCCACGGGCGACACAGAAAATGGCTTTACTGGTGTTGGTAAGACTAGTTTTGATGTTAAAGGTGCAGAAATCAGCATTCCAGCTGGTAACGTGGAAGGCTCTTACAGTGCAGCCTTGACTTGGACTCTTTCTAGTGATCCTGCTTCTGCAGCTTCTACTGATGCTGTTCCTGATTCAACCACTACCCAGACTAATTAATTGAAGTCATGACGCCTGGTCATCAGGCACGACCGACCGCGCAGATTCAAGATTGTCAATGACAATTGCTTAGGGTACTGGTACACTAAGATTGAATCAGCGCATGGGGGCGTTAGCTGTCAGCAACTCTGAATAAATATTATTCGGACGCGCGGGTTAGCGCCCCTTTTGTCATATTTTGGCTCTTCGTCAAGTAGAGTTGATATATTTTTGACACCGCACCTAGACCGAAATT
>NZ_AZEU01000063.1 GCF_001435035.1 Lacticaseibacillus manihotivorans DSM 13343 = JCM 12514 | reverse complement strand
TCCCGTGTGAATCATGGGATTGCGCTGCTTTTTTGAAATTCTATGAATAATCCAGGGGTATATAACATCGCCCGCTCAATTGAGATCTGACGCTTAGTTTTAAATAAGTGGGTCTTCATCACTTGAATTTGAGAATTTGGCCGAGCATTGAGATAAGTTTGCGTTGCAATCATAAGATAACCACCTTTCTGATTAAAAGTCTAAGCGGACACATGAACTAATTCAACGCTTTTCTTGGATTTTGATAGAATTGCACAAATGTTCAATGAAACTAATTGAATTTCTTGGGATTGGATGCTACATTAGACACAAACGGAGGCCGTCAATATGAAAGCTATCGGAATTCAACACCGTCGCGAACGAATTTTGACTTTATTAGAACAGCAATCCCCGCTTGCTGTCAGTAACTTGGTCCAAACGTTAGGCGTCTCAGACGAAACTGTTCGTCACGATTTAGCGATTCTGGCCAAACAAGGTATTGTCGCCAAACGCTATGGGCAAGCAGAATTGCTGCCAACGGCCACATTACCACCAGTAGCGGCACGCGAAACTACTGAATCTGAAGCCAAGCAGGCAATCGCCCAAGCCGCATTGGCCTTGATCACACCGCAAATGCACACCATCGGCTTAGACCAAGGCAGTACCACTGCCTTGGTGGCGCAAGGCTTATCCCAATTCCATGAAAAGACCATCGTCACGCGGTCCTTATTATCGTTAATCGCATTAAAAGATGGCGACAATGCGTTTTATACGCCAGGTGGGTACTACAACGTGGACGATATGGCGTTTCAAAACCAAAATCGTGATGCCATGTCCGATTTACAATTGGACATCAGCTTCTTTGGCTCCAGTGGTGTTAAAAATCGGCAAGGCACTTGTTCATCTAGCTTTACAGATGCAGAAGCTAAACAACAGATGCATCAGCAATCAACGCTTACCGTGGCCTTACTCGACCACACCAAGTTCGAACAAACTTCATTGATTGCAGTCACCCCTTTTGATCAATTCGATTATCTAATCACTGACGCACAAACGGACTCGACTACCTTAGCCGAACTACGCCAACTAACTCACGTCATCGTTACCAAGTCGGAGGCCTAATGATGCATGACGAACGCTTATTGACTCGCGTTGCCTATCAATATTACATTCAAAATCAGACGCAAAGCCAAATTGCTAAGAATTTAAATATCGGGCGCTCAACGATCAGCCGATTATTGACTCAAGCCCGCCAACGGCATATCGTTTCGATCAGCATCAATACCAATGATGCTGATCTCCTCGACTTAGAAGCCCAACTAAAGCGGCGATACCATTTGCGTAACGTCGATTTAATCAACTCAGATCATGCTGACTTAGATCTCGCATTGGCTCAAGAAGCAGCGCAATACCTCAAACAAATCATTAAACCAAATAATTTGGTCGGCATTTCTTGGGGCTCAAGTCTGGCTCTGATGGTTGGCCAACTGGATCACCCCAAAGCTGCAAACGCAACGTTTGTACCATTAGTCGGCGGTCCAAGTGCTGCAAATGCCAAGTATCACGTCAATACGATTGTTTATGATTTGGCGAGAAAATTTATGGGCAACAGCGTCTTCATCAACGCGACCGCCGTTCAAGAAAGTAGCTATTTACGCGATGGCATTATGAATGCCAAATATTTTCAGGAGTTGGCCCGCGACTGGGCCCATTTGGACATCGCGTTAGTGGGCGTAGGTGGCCCGTTAACTCGCCGAACCACCAGTCGTTGGCGCGATTTGTTGACGCCAGATGACCGAGATATGCTGAAAGACCAACATGCAATTGGGGATTGTTGTTGTACATTTTACGACGTCAATGGCAAACTTTTGGCGCCAAATTTACAAAAGCGTACCATTGCGATTCCTTTAGAAACGCTAAAACAAACGCCGATTCGCATTGCTGTTGCTCGCTCCACCGAAAAAGTCCCATCAATCAAAGCCTTGCTACAAATTGGAGTCGTCAATACTTTGATTACAGATGCTGACACCGCCAGTCAATTACTGAATTAAAAAACCAGCCCGCAAAGGCTGGTTTTCATTTGCTTTAAAATGTTGCGGTATCTGGATCGGTGTATTCCCCAGCTAACCCAGCTTGGGCATCGATCACTTGCATATCTTGATGGGACAATTCAAAGTCGAATAATTCGGTGTTTTGTTGAATGCGATCCGCATGCACAGATTTTGGTAATGGCAAGAAGTCATGTTGCAAGGACCAACGCAAAACGATTTGTGCCACAGACTTGTCGAAGCGCTTGGCCATTTTTTGCAGTTCTGGTACGGCAAAAATCTTACCAGTGCCAAGTGGGCTATAGGCTTCGTTCAACATGCCATGTGCTTTGTTATAAGCGACTAATTCCGGTTGGGCGTCAGATGGGTTCAAGAAGATCTGGTTGACCATCGGCTTAACCGTCGCCGTCTTATACAATTCATCCAAATGATGTTCGCGGAAGTTGGAAACCCCGATAGCCCGGGCCTTACCAGCTTTGAGAATATCTTCCATCGCGCGCCAAGTTTCAGCGTTGACGCTTTGCCAGTTATCACGATATTGCACTGGGTTTGGCCAGTGGATCAAATACAAATCAACATAATCGACGCCTAACTTGGTCAAGCTGGTATCGATGGCTTTCATCGCATTGTCATAGCCGTGATCAGCATTCCAAAGCTTGGTCGTTAAAAATAAATCATCGCGCTTGATGCCAGAAGCTTTGATCCCAGCGCCAACAGATTCTTCGTTGCCATAAGCGGCAGCCGTATCAATATGGCGATAGCCAGCATTGATCGCTGCTTCAACACTAGCTTTAGCCACATCACCATCTGGCGTTTGCCAAGTGCCAAACCCAACGATCGGGATCTCGACGCCGTTAGACAACGTATAAGTATCAGTTAATTTCGTTAAATGAGCCATTAAATCAATTCCTCCTAATGTAAGTCTTTCACACCAGTTTCAAGCATCCGCATCACCTGCAAGGTTTCAGCATCTTGCGTGACTTTTGGCGCGCCATTGACAATAGTTTGATACACGCCTTGATAAACGCGGCCGTAATCACCGCGCACGGTTGGGACTTTTTCTTGGTGATACTGGTTGTCTGCATCCATATAAGTCAACACGCCAAAATCTTCTGGGCGATCTAGCCCAAAGTCGTCGTGATCTGGCAGATAAAAATGCTTCAAATCAAATTCTTGGCGATCAGTATCTTGTTTGATGAAGCTTCCGCGCGTGCCATAAACGGAAAAGCTTGGCCGCGACGTGATGCGGAAATAGCTGGATTGCACGCAAACTTTCAAGTTGCCGTAATACAGATCTACGGTGAAATCGTCATTCATTTTGCCAGGGCCAAGCAATTGGCGCACATCATAGCGCACGTGATCTGGTTTGCCAAAACGCCCCACCACTTGATCTAAGGTGTGAGTCCCATGGCCGTACAAGAAACTATCCGCTGGGTGATAAGTTGAGTTTGTCGGCGTTTCAGGACGGAAGTAGTCGAACGTTGAATCTAGTTCCGTTAAGTCGCCGAGTTTACCAGAATCGATCACGGCTTGTACCGTCAACCAGTCGGAATCAAAACGGCGGTTGGTGTAGCATTGCAAGAATAAGTTTTTGGCCTTGGCCAAGGCGAACAATTCCTCAGCTTGTGCCACTGTATCGGTGAATGGTTTTTCCAGCAAAACGTTTTTGCCATGATTCAAGGCATCTTTGGCCAGTTGATAGTGGCTGCTTGCCGGTGTGGTGATCACCACCAGCGATACCTCAGCATCCCCATAAATATCATTCACATCTGTGGTGTAATGAACCCCATCGATGGCTTGCCAAGGCGAATCCAAGTGGCGCGCATAAATCGTCTTCACCTGAAATTGATCAGGAAGTTGCAAAACGTAAGGTAAGTGATAGCGATTGGTGCTTTTGCCATTGCCAATAAAGGCGATAGTTAATGGTTGCATGATCGATTCCCCCTCGGTATCTAATTTATACTAATGTAAGCGGTGAAACAAGCACGCACTTATAGGTGCCTACTGTCTCATCAGGTGCCAGTGGTCTAACTCCGTTTCGATAATTTGAGGATGGTACTGTGCGGCCGGTTCCAGAGATCAGCAAAAACCGCTGATGCTCTTACACCTAAATTTTGAGCCAAGAAAACCGCTTGTCTCAAAATTTACCGGTGATATTGCTCGCGAGCCACAAGCCCGGTGTCTCACGGCAATATCACTTTCACAACACCACCCTCAAATTATCTCCACTACGTTAGACCACTGGCACCTGATGGCTACAAAACATATGAGGTCAACGCACATTCAATAATCAGCAAAATTTGCGATATCTGAACTTCAGCGTGTTCAATCTGTGAGCTAGTGATGTCAACGCAGAAAATTTGTGGGCGGAAGCGCCTTGGCAGAACGGAGGAAAACTGGACAATCGCCCGTGGCAGTAGAATCAAGAATGACGCCGTTTTTTGGCGGCATGCGCAGATTCTACCGGCAGATTTTGAAACAAAGTGGTTTTCTTTGGTTCAAAATCTAGGCGAAAGCTCCTCGAACGGTCTTTGTTCGAGAGCTGCAGCCGGCCGCACCGGCAACTTGTCCAGTTTTCCGCAGTGTCGCCAAGGCGCTGGAGGCCACAAATTTTCGTGCCGCTAGGCAATTGAGATTCCTAGCTGGAAGATTAAAAAGACCCAGACAAAATGTCTGGGCCAATTGCTTACTGCATGATTTCATCAAGCATCGCTTTACCTTTAGCCTCATCTTCGCGGAACGCTCGGCCTAATGCCAAGGTTTTGTCCACGATAATGCTTTGGGCATCGATCACTTGATAAGGATGATCTGGGGCTTTTTCTTGAGCTAACGATAATTCAGTACAGCCTAGCACGATCACATTCACACCGAAGCGGTCATGCATTTGCTTTAAGATCTCGTGATACAACTCAGGATCCACACGGTTATGTTCCTTGATGTTGTCATAGATCAACGTCATCACCATATCTTGGATCTGTTGATCGCCGAGCACGACTTCGCGGCCGGTGGCTTCGATTTCATTGGCATAGATGCCATCAGCCAGCGTGCCTTTGGTGGCGATCAAGCCGATGCGGTGTTCATCAGGATATTGTTTGGCCATGGTTTGAATGGCGGTGTGAGGCATGTGGATCAAAGGGATCGTCGTCAGCTTTTTGAGGTCATCATAAAAGTAATGGGCGGTGTTGCATACCATCACCATAAATTCAGGCTTCAACAAGCTTTGTTGTTCGATATCTTCTTTGAGATAAGGATAGAAGTTTTCTTGGGTGTGATCCAAGATGTAGCTGGTACGATCAGGCACTGAGGCATGGTTCACTAAGATATAATCCATGTAGTCTTGATCTTTTTTGGCATTGCTGCGCGCATTCAGCAAGCGGACGTAGCTTTCGGTGGCAGCGGTACCCATCCCGCCGATCACGGTAAAAAAGCGTCGCATGTTTAGCCTTCTTCCTAGTTTTGTTGCGAGGCGTCGGCAATTGCTTGCACGACTTTGGAATCAGATGGCCATGGGGTGTCGATGCCGCGAACTTTTTGATATTGGTCGGCACCTTTGCCGGCGACGATGACAATGTCGCCGGGTTTGCTTGCCGCAATGGCTTCTTCGATCGCAGTTTGACGATCTAAGACTTTGTTGACCGTGACTTTATCATGATCGATACCCGCATCGATTTCATCGATAATGTCTGCTGGATCTTCAAAGCCAGGATCATCAGTGGTCAAGTATGCGACTTGGGCATATTCAGTCAAGGCTTTGGCAAATCCAGGGCGACGTGAAACGCCTTTATCCCCAGGGGCACCAACGACCACTAAGATCTTCGGGTCATGATATTCCGCTTTGATAAAATGCATCAACGCCGTCATGCTGCCATAGTTATGGGCGTAATCAACGTACACCAACCCGTGGTCTTTAACTGGATATTGTTCCATGCGACCAGGGATCTGAACGGTAGAAATCCCAGGGTTGGCTTTGGCACCATCAACACCAGCTAAGCCCCCACCGATCAACGCCGCTGTGGCATTAGATTCGTTGAAGTCACCGATCAAGCTCAATGAGTATGGACCGCCGATGTTTAACGCTGCTGCTTTTTCAGTGACTGGCACCAAAGTAAAGCGGCTCTTAGTCGTATCTAAGGTTTGGCTTTCAAAGCGGAAGTCGATATGCAAATCATCGCGCTTAGGCTTGAAGTCGCTAGAAGCAAACAGATAAATCGAATCTGGATAAGTCGTGGTCGTTGCCGCTGCGTAGACTTCATCGAAGTGATCGGTTTCGGCATTGATCACCACTTTGCGCGAGTTGACCATTAACTGCATTTTGGAATGCAAGTAAGACGCAAAGTTCGGATGTTCGTTTGGGCCGATATGATCAGGCGTGATGTTTAAGAAAAAGCCGACATCATAGGTCAAGCCAAACACGCGATTGCGCAAATAGGCTTGGCTAGAAACTTCCATCACCAAATGGGTCATGCCGTTATCGACAGCTTGGCGCATGTCATGGAATAAGTCCAATGATTCTGGTGTGGTTAAATCTGATTTGAATTTTTGATCCGGGTTCGGGCCGACGATACGATCTAGCGTCGAGAACAAGGCCACGCGCTTAGGGTGCGCTTGTTCCAAAATGCCACGGGTGAAGTAAGCTGACGTGGTTTTGCCTTTAGTCCCAGTATAAGCAATGACAAATAAGTCGTCTTGAGGGAAGTCGTAGAAAGCTGCCGCTAAAATCGCCATAGCTTTGGTGACATTCACCACGATCAAGGCGTTCATCCCATTGCCTTCAACATACGGTTTCTCGGCGACATAGGTGATCGCACCATTGTCCTTGGCCATCGACAAATAAATCGGGCGGAAGTGCGAGCCTTTGCAGAAGAACAGGCTTGGGCCTGAGACTTTGCGCGAATCATAAGCGATACCAGACATTTGGATGTCCATGGAATTTTGGACGGCTGAGCTTTTCAGCAAGTGATGTTCTTTAAGTAATAAAATACATGCATTCAACGATAATGCCATGATGATCTCCTTGTGTGAGCGAGTGCGACGAGTCCGTCGCGTAGCAGCCTCTATTATAGCAGATTAACAATACGACGAAAATGTTACAAGCCGTCTGGTACCACGATTTTCGTCAACGTCACCTGATAACTTCCTGCCGGTGCCGTCACGCTGACCGCATCCCCGACACGATGATGTAAAATCGCTGACCCCAGCGGTGAATCACTGGCTAAATTGGTTTCAGCTTGGCCAGATTCTTTGGGACCGACCAAAGCATAAGTATCGTCATCAGCTGGGCCAAATTCGATCGTGACCTGCGTGCCGATTTCAGCCGTATCCCCAGTTGGCGTCGGCACGATTTCAGCATAGCGGATCAGCTTGTCGAGATAACGCATGCGACTTTCCAGTTGCCTGAGATCACGTTTGGCTGCAGAGTATTCCGCATTTTCAGAACGATCACCTAATGCCGCTGCTTCGGCAAGGCGTTTAATGCGCGTCGGCCGCTCTTTTTTTAACTGTTCGATTTCGTCAGCAAAGGCTTGCACCCCTGCTTTGGTGATTGGATGATATTGCATATCAAAGCCTCCGCCATAAGGATACCGCGTTGTCGCCAATTGAAAAAGTCGCTCTCATCGGCTTAACAGAAACGCGGATAAACCAAAGGCCTGGTCAAACGGCCAGGCCTTAATGCTTAGAATAAATTGCTGAACCACTCGCCGATGCCATGGAAGATCAAGACGAAGAAATTAGCGCGCTTGACGCCTTTGGTGGTGGTCAACGAGACAGTTTCACTGGTTTGACCATTGAGGTAGCCCAGCGTATCGCCTTTTGCTGAAACAGTCAACGTTCCAGCAGTGGCGGCTTTTTGCACTGGGGCTTCAAGTTTATCTTTCAACCGTGCTGTGTACTGGTACTCAAGATCATTGGCTGTGGTGCTGCTTGGCACGTAAACCGTCAACGACTTCGTAGCAGCCAGTGGCACTGACGCCTTCGTGCCATGAACCACAGTTAAGCGTTCATGGCCTTTGACCGCTTTGCCTTTAGTGGTGACTTGCATCGCTTTCCAATTGGCAAATACCCAATTCATCAATTTACCGGTTTGGACAAACCGCTTATCATTACCGCTACCGTTAGCATGCATCACCACAGTAATGATGCGCATCCCATTTTTCTCAACGGTACCGGTGAAACAGTCCCCTGCGCGATCAGTGGTCCCAGTTTTCAAACCATCGACGTTCAAGCCGCTGACTGCCGCAGACAACCCTGGCAACATGAGATCATAGTTGCTCATTTTGGTGGTGTCACTGCCTTCAGTAAACGTCATTTCTTTGGCTTTGGTGGTGTCTAACACATCCGGATAATCATTCAACAAATGTTGGGCGATCACGGCCACGTCTTTAGCCGACATTTGGTTTTGATCGGTAGTCTTCGAATTTGGATAGCGATCCGCGGCATCGATTTGGTTATTGTCTAACCCAGTGGCATTGATGATCGTCGCATCTTTGATCCCCCAAGTTTTGAGTTGCGCGCGCATGGCATCGACGAACTTGGTTTGATTGCCGGATACCGCATTGCCTAGTAACATCATCGCTGCGTTGGCGGAGTAGATCAAACTGGCTTCATACAGCTGTTTAATGGTGTACTTGCCATCGGTTTGCAGCGGGACATTGGACAAGTCGCTGTTTTGGGAGAGTTTGGCGATGCTGGCAGTTGGGGTCACCGTATCGGTCCACTTCAACTTGCCAGACTTGATGGCTTCGCGGACCAAGTAAATGCCCAGCATTTTGGTCATGGAAGCTAAGGGTAAGGTTTTGTCAGCATTTTTTGCGTATAACACTTTACCAGTCTTGGCTTCAATGGCTAAAGCAGCTGAAGCATCAACATCAACACTGCTGGTGGCAGCTTGTGTGGACACTGCTGGCGCCAAGCCTGCCCAAAGGGAAATGGCAGTGATGAACACGACGACACTGCGCCATAATTTCGACATGAATAAAATCCTTCCTTATTGCGGTTTCTTTAATGTGGTGCCGAGTTTCAATGGCAAATGAATCACAAAACTGGTGAGTTCTGGCGTGGAATCCGCATAAATATACCCACCATGCAAACTGATGAAGCTTTGCGCGATCGCCAAGCCTAATCCAGAGCCGCCGGTTTCTTGCGAGCGCGAACCTTCTACGCGATAAAAACGGTCAAACAACTGGCTCAATGAATCGTTTGGGATCGGATCGCCATCGTTGGAAACTTTAATGATGGCTTCACTGCCGACTTTTTGCGCATCTAAGAACAAATTCTTGGCACCTTTACCATATTTAAAGGCATTGATGATCAAGTTATTGAACACGCGAGAAAGCTTCTCAGTGTCAGCCTCCATCATCAACGGATCTGGATCGCCGTGCACTTGAATACTGATGCCTTTCTTTTCAGCTTCGAGTTCATAAGACGCCGCAAGCTGTTCCAACATCGCGACCATATTGAATTCAACCGCATTTAACGGTGTGGTGGTTTGGCGCGACTTGGTATATTCAAACAAGTCTTCGACCAAAACCTTCATTTGCTTAGCTTTCAAATAAGCGGTATGGGTATATTTGACCAGTTCATCTGGATTTTGATACTGTTTGTCTTCGATCAGGCCCAAGTAACCGATGATCGAGGTCAATGGTGTGCGGATATCATGCGACACATTGGTGATCAATTCATCTTTGGACTTTTCAATGCGACGTTCTTCTTCCATTGAATTCACAGTGGAATCAACCAGTGCATTAATCGAGGAAATCACTTTTTGCAAATCGTTGTTCACTTCAAAATGAATCCGATGATCCAAATGCCCATCAGCAATATAATGCAATTCCGCGATAACATGTCGCATTTGCATTTGGCGATAGCGTCGGATCAAGCGCCAATACACGACGATCGCATCGACGACCGCCATCACGCCAACAAAGAAATTCCGCCAACTCCAAAAATGGACATTATTTTGGCCAAACGTCAGCACATTTTTAATGCCCCAAATGGAGTTTTGCAGATGCGGGTCACTGGCGATCATTTGCTTGCCTAACACGACCACCGCCAAGTTCAGCATCAACAACAAAATCACCGTGATCAGGCCTTCGCCCCACAGCTCAGATTTTTCTTTGCCGGTTAAGTGGACCTTTTCCATGGTTAAGCCTCGACTTTATACCCCACGCCCCAAACAGTTTCGATCACTTTCTCACCGCCTGTGGCTTCTTCGATTTTATCGCGCAAGTGCGACACATGGACCATGACAGTTTTGGCTGACACGATCGATTCTTGTTGCCAAACCCGTTCAAAAATTTCATCCGCAGAGAACACGCGGTTAGGATGGCTGGCCAATAAGTATAAAATGCCAAATTCCAACGCAGTTAATTGGATGCTCTTGCCTGTTAGTGTCGTCACTTCATGGGAATCCTTTTTAATGGTTAAAGGCCCCACTTCTAAGACGTCTGGTTCTGGGTTCGTGACTTCGTTCTTTGAACGGCGCAGTAACCCTTTGACCCGCGCCATGACTTCAAGTGGATTGAATGGCTTGGTGACATAATCATCCGCCCCAGTCAGCAAGCCTTGGATCTTGTCCATGTCGCCAGTTTTAGCTGAGACGATGATGATCGGGATCTGAGAATCTTTGCGGACTTCTTTGACCACGTCGATCCCTGACATATTTGGCATCATGATATCCAAGATCATCAACGAAATATCTGGTGTGGTCACTAATTTAGTGATGGCTTCTTTACCAGAATAGGCCAAAATCGGTTCATAGCCTTCATTTTTAACGTAAATACTGAGTAATTCAACGATTTCTTTGTCGTCATCAACAATCAATATTTTCATAATTTATCTCCCGTATGTGTATTCTGGCTTAATTGTAACAGAACGCTTGTGTGACTCGCTAAAAAAGCCAGAAAAGATGGCAAAATATTAAGATTGCCGCTAAACTTGAAGAAAATTTGTCACCCAAGCGGTACGTGTACCGCTTGTCGGAATGCGTAACCAACACCGTGAGAATTGATGTAACCGTTAACACAGCCAGTTATACTTAAGCCGTTCAGTTAGCTATTATTTAATCAATGGAGGGATAATTCATGAGTACTTCACAACCTACCACTGCGACACTACTCGCCCCAGTGGATGGCCAAGCAATCAACTTGGCTGATGTTCAAGACCCGGTATTCTCCAAGAAAATGATGGGCGAAGGTTTTGCTATCATTCCAAGCACTGATCAATTATATAGCCCAATTGCCGGCACAGTCGTATTAGTCGCCGAAACCGGGCATGCAATCGGTATTCGTACCGAAAGCGGACTTGAAGTGTTACTGCATCTCGGCATCGATACAGTAGAACTCGATGGTGCACCTTTCAGCTTAACCGTGACTGAGGGTCAGCAGATTTTAGCTGGAACTTCCCTTGGGACAATGGACCGAAACGCCATCACATCCGCAGGCAAACAAACCACTGTGATTGTGGCCATTACCAACAGCAAAGAACAGGTGGAATCTTTGCACGTCACAACTGGCGAAACAACTGCCAAAACCATTACGGCAAAAATCAAATTAGCTCCTGCACCTGTTGCCAGTGTTCACCACAGCGGTAAATATGGCGACTTAGCCGCTACCATTATCGAAAATGTCGGCGGTAAGGAAAATGTTAAAAACGTGATTCATTGTATTACTCGCCTACGTTTTTACCTTAACGATAAAGCGCTCGCTAACGATGACGTCATTGCGAACTTAGATGGGGTAATTGATGTCGCCCAGGCTTCTGGTCAATATCAAATGATTATCGGCCCTGCTGTCGGTGACGTCTTTGATGAAGTGACCAAGCAACTCGGCCTAGATCCAGATGCTGAAGTATCAATCGCATCAACTGGCCCTGATAACCGCACCTTTGGTCAAAAAGTGAAAGATGGCACTAATGCGTTAATCGGAGTCATCACCGGTTCAATGGCCCCTGTAATTGGGATGCTTTCAGCAAGCGGGATCATCAAAGGGATGATGTCCCTCATGGTAAGCTTCCACTGGATCACTGCAGACAGCAACTTTTACATGATTCTAAATGCCATGTCCGATGCTGTATTCTATTTCCTACCCGTATTGATCGGGTTTTCTGCAGCGAAACGTATGGGCGGAAACGCAATGCTTTGCGCTGTGATCGGTGGTGCAATTGCTTATCCATCGATCATTGCTGCTGGTAAAGGTGCAAGTATTGTCACCATCGCTGGGATGCACTTTCCATTTGTATCTTACACTTATTCCATTTTTCCAATGATTCTTGGTGCTTTCTTGGCAACAAAACTTGAGAAGTGGTTGAAGCAACATGTCGCTTCATATTTACAAGCCATTGTCGTTCCAATGATCACCATTATTGTCGTCACGACTATCACATTGTTATTAACTGGGCCAGTCATCACTTGGCTTGCTGATGGTTTAGCCAACGGTATTCAAGCACTCCTCAGCCTCAACACCGCAATCTTTGGTGCAATCATCGATGGCTTCTACCAAGTATTAGTTATCTTCGGTTTGCATTGGGGAATCGTCCCACTCTTTGTTAATGACTTTGCTACTCTTGGACATTCATACCTGTTTGCCATCGTTTCTATCACGATGGTTGGCCAAGGCGGTGCCGCTTTAGCAGTCGCCATGAAAACTAAAAATGCAAGTCTTCGCTCACTGGGTTTTGCCGCAGCTATTTCAGCTTTCTGCGGTGTAACTGAACCTGCAATTTATGGGATTAACTTACGATACAAAAAGACCTTTGTCGCTGCCAACATTGGCAGTGCCGTTGGTGGTTTAATCATTGGACTGTTACACGTCAACATGTGGAGTATCGCCGGTTCAATTATTGGTTTGCCATCGTTCATCAATCCAGCTGGTATCGACGGGAGCTTCTGGGGGGCATTGGCTGCCACTGCCGCAGCACTGGTTGTCGCCTTTGTACTGACTTGGGTCTGGGGCTTCAATGACAACATGATTGCTGACAAGAAACGTCAAAAGCCCGTTAACCCCGGAAAAGTTGCGCCAAAGTTAGCGTAGTGGATCGAGGAATGAATATTGAGTCGAGAAATTGAAATCACATCAAAACTACAACGCCTATCTAATAAAAAAAATACCGTAATCTGGGCCATCCCCACCAGCATCAGTGCTCCGATCACAAAAGTTGTTGTCAACTTCAGCAACTCTCAAGCTAACACGAATCATTTACTGATTCAGCATGCCTTCAACCATGTGCTTTCTGATTTAACCGATGATTTGCAACTCGACGACGTCACCACAGACAACGCTGTAGTTTATACTTTTCCTACGCCAAAAAGTGCGTCTCACATCTTAGTAACTTGTACGCATCCTGAGTTAATTGCTGGCGTTCAAGTATTTGTCTCACTTCAAGAAGCAGTCATTGTCGAAGACACCAGTTCACATGTTGATTTGGCTAGTATTTCGTACGGTAAACCGGTTCATACCAAGGAAGATGAAGAACACGCTGAGTTACTAACTGATGGCTCTGCGATTACAACTTGGCACGCCCCTAGTTACCCTGCATACGCAGATGTCATGTTACAAGCAATTTATCGCCTCAATCGCGTGCAAGTGTACTTTCCTGCCAAACATCAAGTCCGCTTTCGTTTGTACGGTTCAACTGATGGCAACACCTTTACGCGGTTAGCGGATATTTCCACGGTTACTCAACTCGACGGCGAAAGTATCTGTGTCGATGCTGAGGTTGCAGTTTTACGTCTGGTTGTTTTAAGTCAAAGTGGTGATGGGGATGTCCAAGTTCATCAAATTCGAGCTTTTGGCGAAAAATTGTCCAATATTCCAGTCATGGCATCACTGCCGCTAGTTGCTCATCCTGTTAAAGTAATTTCCTTAACGAATGCATTAAACGGCTTGATTACGCGTAGACTAGGGGCAACTTACTGTGATTGGTTTGAATTTGCTTTAAGCCCGCTACCGCAACAATTCACGTTAACGCAAAGTAGCGATCAGCACATTAAGATCACCGGCGATAGTGGCGTGACAATCGCAGCGGGCCTGAATTACTACTTGAAACATTGGTGTCAAGTTAATTTGAATCAAGCAGGTATGGGTGACCAGGTCCGAATGCCTGACCAACCACCCAAACTAAAAACACCGATTATGCGGCAAACTGCAGCTAAGTACCGCTATGCTTACAATTTCACCACTCATTCGTATACCATGGCCCATTGGGGCAAAAATGAATGGCAAACCGAACTTGATTGGCTAGCTTTATCTGGCGTCAATTTAGTCCTCGATCCTACCGGTCACGAAGCGGTCTGGGCCCTTTTTCTACGTGAACTAGGTTATAGTGATCAAGATATCGCCGATGAAATTTCTGCCCCAACATTTGCTGCCTGGCAGTGGATGGGTAATATCAATGGTATCGGTGGTCCGATGTCATTTAAGTGGATTCAGCAACGATTGGACTTAGCAAGGAACAATCATGCTTTTATGGCCGCAATGGGAATGCAAATCGTGTTACCCGGATATGGTGGGCTGTTGCCTGACGGATTTGCTGAACGTTTTCCAAATTGTAATGTGATTCCACAAGGTCAATGGTGCAGTTTCTCACGTCCCGCAATGCTCGCCACTGACGATCCAGCCTTTGATCAACTGGCTGCTAAATTTTACACCATTCAAGCTGAGCTCTTAGGTACGACACATTTTTGGGCAGTTGATCCCTTTCACGAAGGTGGCAATGCCGGTGATTTAAGTCCTCAACTTGTTGCAGAACGTGTTCTTTCTGCAATGCTTGGACATGACTCGCATGCAGTATGGGTTGTCCAATCCTGGCAAGAAAACCCAACACCAGGATTGATTGCGGGTATTCACAAATTCTCCAAAAAGCATGCATTAGTTTTAGATCTTTACGCTGAAAAAACACCACAGTGGCTAATCGATGATCCAGCAGTGCATGGTGGATCAAATTTTGGAGACACGCCTTGGCTCTTTTGTATGCTAAATAATTTCGGAGGGCGCATGGGGCTATCTGGGCATTTGGATACCCTTGATACGCGATATCGTGATGCGTTGGTCGATGGTCGCAGCCTTTATGGGGTTGGCATCACACCTGAGGCTTCACTCACGAATCCATTGTTGTTCGACTTTTTCTTCGACATGATCTGGCGAAAGCCTGGTAAGCTACAGCCAATCAATTTAGCCGACTGGCTCACCCATTATGCCCAAAGACGCTATGGTGCAAGTGTTAAAGCATCTCCAGACTTAATCGCTTGGACTCGCTTAGTCTATAAAGCTGCTTTCAATATGCGAGGCCAAGGTGCGCCTGAGTCTATCATTAATGCAAGGCCAGCCCACCAAATCGATACTGCTTCGACTTGGGGAAATGCAATCATCGACTATCCCAAAACACAACTTGAATTAGCATTACAAGCACTGCAAGTAGCACCAAAATCTTGCTGGAACAGTTTTGGATTTCGGGTAGATCTCGTTAGTTTAGCAATGCAAGTAGTAGCTAACGCTGCGCAAAGTAGCATGGATATTTGGCAAGGCAAACCAAATACTGCTCAGCAAGCGCATTTTCTCAAATTAATCACGCTCGTTGACCAACTTGCCTGTCACGTTCCAAATTTCACGCTATCACATTGGCTGGAACAAGCCCAAGCAATCGCACCTACTGACGACTTCAGCCAAGATCAATTTATGTTGAATGCACGCGCTTTGATCACAACTTGGGGTGGTGAACCTCAAGCCAACGGTGGTGGGTTACACGATTATTCCAATCGTCAGTGGGCTGGGCTTACTGGGACCCTTTATCGTCAGAGATGGTTGCGTTGGCTAAATGAAGGTCAAGACTTGTCCGCTTCTGAGTGGTTTGCTCAAGAATGGCAATGGGTCTTAGATGTTTCTCAACCAGCGACTACAACACAGCCACTGACCGCGCTTATCGCACAAGTCCTTGAACTCACAAATCAGGAGGTGACGTCAAATGATTCGCATGATTGCAACTGATATGGATGGCACGTTTTTAAGCGATCAGAAAGGTTTTGACCGCACCGCCTTTGCCAACCTGTACCGTAAGTGGAAAGCAAATGGAACGCGCTTTGTCATCGCCAGCGGTAATCAATATCAACACCTTTCCGATATTTTTAAAGACGATGATCAGCAACTCGACTATATTGCCGAAAATGGTGCTTTGATTGTCAGCAACGGGCAAGTCTTGCAGCAACACACACTAGCGCCTCAAGCCGTGGCAACGGCACTGGATCTGTTGGAAACTGATCCACGATTAGCCAATGCCCTAGTCATCTTATCTGGTGCAAAAGATGCTTATATCAGTGCTAGCGCATCACCCGAATTCTTTGCTGAAGGCGCCAAGTATTATCGGCATTTACAACCGGTTGAAGATTTACGTCAACTTTCGGATCGTTTTTTCAAAATCGCCCTCGCTTGGCCCAATCAAGATGTCAGCAACCAAGAGTTGATATTGCGTGCAGCGTTACCAGAATTACATGTGACTTCCAGTGGCTTTGGTGGTATCGATATTGTTCCTCAAGGCGTCAATAAAGGAAACGCCATGAGATTCTTGCAAACACGTTGGCAAATCTCCCCTGCAGAAACTGCGGCTTTTGGTGATAGCAACAATGATCTGGAGCTACTCACCGCCTGCACTGAAAGCTACGCAATGGCAAATGCGAATGCTAAAATCAAAGCGGTCGCGAAATACATTACCAAGCATGACAATAATAATGGCGGCGCTTTACGCCAAATGGCAACTTTATAGTTCACTAGCAACCCAATAAACAAGGCGGCCTGCATGAATACTCTTTTGAGGTTTCATGCAGGCCGCCTTGTTCATCGATTACAACTCACTCGGATCGAGATTAGCAAAATTCAACAAGTTTTCAAAGGCATTAATGCAATCACCGTAAAAATGTGTATAATTGATATTTGCTGCATCAGAAACTTGAGGATCAACCAACGTAATCGGCACATCTGACTTCTTCGCAATTGTACTATTCGCATTGGAGGTAAAGGAGATCAACGTCCCATTCACTGCTTCAATTTGGCGAATTTTTTCTAAGCAAGAAAAGTTCTCGCCAGAACGCGAAATCAGCAACAGCACTGGTTTTTGACCGGGATCGTAGACCAAAGGAATCTCCAAGCCTGCCAACAATAACGTTTGATAACGATTGACCAAAAGTTTACGGTAAAAATATCCGGCAACGAACTCGTTAAACCCCTCACCGTAAATATAAACATAGTGTTCTCGATTAAATAGCTGAACAACACGATCTTCAAAGATTTCCGGCGATAAAGTCGTTAATGTATCCAAACTACTGGGTTGTGGCAACGTCGTTTCACGAATCAAATGTTTCGCATGATAAACAAGCTCACTATAACCCGAGTACCCCAACTTTTTGGCTAAACGTTCGATTGAAGTCGGCGAAGTAAAGACATGCTCCGCTAGCGTCCGAATTCCTTGATGTTGCACTTTGTCTGGATTCTTTAAAATATACGCGAGAATATTTTTGTCACTATCGTTTAAACCCTTATTCTTAAAGATTCGATCGATTTGATAAAACTCGGACATCTTTTGCCCTCCTTTAACTGATCACAATGGGCTTCACTGTCATTTTACCGATTCCGAATAAGGCATTCAACCTACAATAAAAGGGCTTCACGCATCCAAATATTAGGATGTGCAAAGACCTTGACTAGTCCGAATTTTGTTCAGTAAATCAATCCAAAGAAAAAATCGCGTTAGCTTTTCCCAGAGTTACACGCGATTGATTCTTTGTCGTTAAGTTGTAGCCGCCGTTTAACTGACGGAGTGCGAGGACGAGGCCATCGTCCGCTAGCATAGAGGCTAACACCTCTGTGCTTTTTTGATGGTTTTAGTTTAACATGCCTGATTCAAGATGACAATACATGGTATCCACTTGAACATACAAAAACCGCCCAAGACATGCTGGACGGTTTCGATTCAGGTTATTCGACTGAGTAGTTAGGCGCTTCTTTGGTAATTTGCACATCATGTGGGTGGCTTTCTTTCAAACCAGCACCAGAGATTTGAACAAATTGGGCTTTGTCTGCCAAGTCTGGAATAGTTGCCGCACCGACATAACCCATACCAGAACGCAAGCCGCCATCCATTTGGTAAATGACATCAGCCAAGGAGCCTTTGTAAGCCACGCGGCCTTCGATACCTTCTGGGACCAGCTTCTTGGATTCATTGACGCCGGCTTGGAAGTAACGATCAGATGAACCATGACCTTGGGCCATCGCACCGATGGAGCCCATGCCGCGATAAGTCTTAAAGCGACGGCCTTGATAAATTTCAAAGGAACCTGGTGCTTCATCCGTCCCAGCTAACATTGAGCCAAGCATAACCGCAGTCCCACCAGCAGCTAAGGCTTTGACAATGTCACCAGAGAACTTGATCCCACCATCGGCGATGATGGTCTTGCCGCGTTTGCGCGCTTCAGTCGCCGCGTCGTAAACGGCAGTCAATTGAGGAACGCCGACACCAGCGACGATCCGCGTGGTGCAAATGGAACCAGGGCCGATCCCAACTTTAACGACATCAACACCAGCGTCGTATAAAGCAGCGGCACCTTCAGCAGTGGCCACGTTACCAGCGATCAAGGTCACCTTAGGGAAGTGTTCGCGAATTTCTTTGATCTTGCGCAAAACGCCTGCAGAATGGCCATGCGCCGTATCGATCACTAAGGCATCAGCGCCGGCATCAAGCAATGCTTGGGCACGTTCGAAAGTATCGGAAGTGACCCCAACGGCTGCGGCGACTAACAAACGGCCATGATCATCTTTAGCGGCATTAGGGAATTCAACCACTTTTTCGATATCTTTGATGGTGATCAAGCCGCTTAAACGACCTTGTTCATCCACCAAAGGCAACTTTTCGATTTTGTGTTGTTGCAAAATCTTTTCGGCTTCTTCAAGGCTAGTGCCTGCAGGGGCAGTGACCAAGTTTTCAGCAGTCATCACAGAACCGATGGTGACAGAGTGATCGGAGACATAGCGCAAGTCACGGTTGGTGATGATCCCAGTGAGTTTGCGAGAATCCTTGGAGTCGACGATCGGAACCCCAGAGATGCGGTACTTTTGCATCAGCTTGTTGGCTTCTTCAACCGGATCATTGGCAGTTAAGAAGAATGGGTTGATAATGACCCCATTTTCAGAACGCTTAACAGTCAATACTTCATCAGCTTGCGCTTCAATACTCATGTTCTTGTGGATGACACCTAACCCACCTTGGCGAGCCATGGCAATGGCCATGTCGCTTTCAGTGACCGTATCCATCCCAGCAGAGAGAATTGGAATGTTCAGCTTTAAGTTGTCAGCGAGTTGGACGGATAAATCAGCGTCTTGTGGTAAAACGTGACTTTCAGCAGGTATCAATAACACATCATCAAATGTAAATCCGCGGCGCGCAAACTTTGTCTCCCAATTACTCAAGTGGACAGCCTTCTTTCGTTTTTTGTTGTTGACCAGAATAGCATTGGAAAATGCGTTCGTCAATGATGACTTGTTGAGCAAATTAAAAAGCCCGCCATAGCGGGCTTTTTAAATGAGAATCAACTCATTTTTCACAAAATAGAGCCGAACATTATTTCTGTCTAGACCGCCTGTTCCATGAAAAATCCGAAACCAGTCGAAGTAACCAGACTGATTTCGGATTTTTATTCGGAAACTGCTAGGCTGCCATGATCCCTGGTAAGTTGTATTGACGCTTGAGCAACCAGTGCGCCCCGTAGCAAACCACAGCAACGACTGCGTATACTGGCCAAACGGTTGGACTAGTCAATGGTGACTTGATCACAGCCAACAAGCTAGAAGCTAAGGACGCCACGATGATCGCCGCCACGCCGCCTAACATGATCAACCAAGTCTTGGCACGCTTTTTCTTGTCGCGACGAGACCAAATGTTGTAATACGAGAAAATAAACCCAGCCATGCCGGCCATAATGATGATCGAGGCGATCCCAGAGCCTGCCGTCATGTTCTTTGGCTTGATGAAGGCCATGATGCCATACATCAATCCGAAGATGCTGGCGAAAAACAAACTGAGGTCTAAGCCAGTCAGCCAATAAGGCGCTTGTTTCACGGGCTTTGGCGCATTGATAATGCTATCGGCTTTCACCGTGACTGGGCCAAAGATCTGCGTGGCTGGTTTGCCAGCGCGTTGGGCTTCGACCATTTCCGGTAAAATATCCGCCAAAACTTTGCGTTCTTGCGCATCGGTGTATTGATGTTCCTTTAAGATCCGCCGTAATTTGAACACGTACTCGTCATTTTTTTTGGTCAGTTCACTTAACAACCCGTCGACATCAACGGTTGTTTCCACTGCCGTTTGTGGTTCGTCATTCTTTTTTGCCACGCCACTGTCCCCCTATTTTTTGAATTAAACGTTGAAGCGGAACTCGATGATGTCGCCATCTTGTACCACATATTCTTTACCTTCTGAACGCAAGCGACCTGCTTCTTTAACAGCAGAAACGGAACCATACTTGTCCAAGTCGTCAAAACTCATGGTTTCAGCTCGGATAAACCCACGTTCAAAGTCAGAATGGATCACGCCAGCAACTTGTGGGGCTTTCATGCCTTGTTTGAAAGTCCACGCGCGAGTTTCCTTGCCACCAGCGGTAAAGAACGTTGCCAAGCCTAACAAGTGATAAGCCGCTTTGATCAACTTGTCCAAACCAGATTCACTGACGCCTTCAGCTTCTAAGAAGTCCGCTTTGTCTGCATCGTCCAATTCGGCAATTTCTTCTTCAGTCCGGGCTGATACCGCAATGGTTTCAGCGCCTTCTTTTTCAGCATAGGCCTCGATTTGCTTGACGTAATCACAGCTCTCAGGATCAGCCATGTCGTCTTCAGCGATGTTGGCCACATAAAGCACTGGCTTTGAGGTCAACAAGAACAAGCCTTTGACGATTTTTTGTTCGTCTTTGTCAAAATCGATCGACCGGACCATGCCGCCGGCTTCAAGCACTGGCTTGATCTTCTTTAACACTTCAAATTCAGCCAAGGCTTCTTTGTCTTTGGTGCGGGCGATTTTTTCAACGCGGGCATAACGCTTGTTGACAGAATCAAGATCAGCTAAGCCTAATTCCAAGTTGATGGTTTCGATATCATCAATTGGATCAACCACCCCGGTAACACTGGTGATTTCAGAATCATCGAAGGCGCGGACCACATGAATGATCGCATCAACTTGGCGAATGTTTTCCAAGAACTTGTTGCCGAGACCTTCACCTTTAGATGCCCCTTTGACGATACCGGCAATGTCGGTAAATTCAAAAGTCGTGTGAATAATTTTTTTGGCGGGTTCGATTTCATCGATGCGGGCTAAGCGCTTATCTGGCACTTCCACCATGCCGACGTTAGGGTCGATGGTGGCAAAAGGATAATTCGCCATTTCGGCGCCTGCCTTGGTGATCGCGTTGAACAAAGTTGACTTGCCGACGTTAGGTAAGCCGACAATACCTGCTGTTAAAGCCATGAATAGGTTCCTCTTTCTGTGTTTAATTAGTTGGTTTCGTCATTGTGGGAGAGCACTTTTTTCATTTTCCGGTCAAAATCATGGCGCGACAGCATCACAATGTGACCACAGCCGCTGCATTTGATTTTGATATCCATGCCCATGCGAATGATCTCCCAATCATTGACGCCACATGCATGTGGTTTTTTCATTAAAACGTGGTCGTGTAAAGCGTACATGTTTGCGCCTCCTTAGTCCAGCATTGCTAATCTAAATTCACATCCAACAAGGCCAAGATCCGGTTGAGATCATTGGGGTCGCCGAAGTCGATTTCGATTTTCCCTTTGCCTTTTTGGGTTTGGGCGATATTGACTTTGGTGCCAAAGCGATCACCGAGTTGATTTTCACTGGCGCGCAAGTATGGCGATTTCACCTTGGCTTTTGGCTTTGGCTTCTTAGCCCCTGCGTTGAGTTCGTTGATCAGCTTTTCCAACTGGCGCACAGTCATGTTTTCGGCAACGACTTTTTTGGCCATGGCTGGGATCTGCTTTTTGTCTTTGAGACTGAGCAGCGTCCGCGCTTGGCCCATCGACAGTTGATTGTCATTGAGCATCGTTTTGACCGAAACTGGCAAAGTCAACAAGCGCAAGTAATTGGCGATATAAGGCCGTGACTTGCCTAAGCGCTTGGAGACTTCAGCTTGGGTCAAGTTGAGCTTTTTGATCAAGGTGTCATAGGCTTGGGCTTCATCTAATGGGGTCAGATCTTCACGCTGCAAGTTTTCCAGCACGGCGATTTCCATCATCGCCGGATCATCAAAGCTGCGTACGATCGCTGGGATCGTGGTTTTGCCGGCGAGCTTTGACGCCCGGAAGCGCCGTTCACCGGTGATGATTTCAAAACCAGAAATGGATTTGCGCACAATGATCGGCTGGAACACCCCAGTGGTTTTGATCGATGCCGCCAGATCTGCTAAAGCCGCTTCATCAAAAGTCTTCCGCGGCTGATAAGGATTTGGCCGGATCTCTTCTAACGGCAAGTCTTCAACGGCTGATTGCTCAAGGTCAGGATCTTCGATATCTTGAAAAATCGCATTGATCCCACGACCTAAGCCTTTGTTGTTTTTATTCACCATGGGCTTTAAGCACCTCCTGAGCAAGTTGGGTATAAACTTCAGTCCCTTTGGATTTTGGATCATAATCCACGATCGGCATCCCGTAACTTGGCGCTTCGGCTAAGCGGGTGATGCGCGGAATGATCGTGTCATACACTTTGTCGCCGAAGTATTTGCGCACTTCTTCGATCACTTGGGCGCCGAGGTTCGTGCGCCGATCATACATGGTGAGCAATACCCCTTCGATGGCCAAATGCGGGTTAAAATGCTTTTGCACCAAGCGCACGGTATTGAGCAATTGACTCAAGCCTTCCAAAGCGTAGTATTCACTTTGCACTGGAATCAAAATCGAATGTGCGGCGGTGAAAGCATTGATCGACAACTGGCCTAAAGACGGCGGGCAATCGATCAAAATATAGTCATAGTCGTTTTCAACGGCGGCTAAGCCTAACTTCAAACGCATTTCGCGCGCCATTTGACTGGTCAGTTCGATTTCCGCACCGGCGAGTTGAATGGTAGCTGGGACGATCCACAAGTTTTTGTGATTGGTTTTCAGCAAGGCTTCAGAAATTGGGTCTTCATTGACCAACACATCATAAATATCTTTGCCCACATCAGGCTTTTGAATGCCGACGCCGCTGGTGGCATTGCCTTGCGCATCCGCATCGATGATCAACACGCGCTTGCCAGCATCAGCCAAGCATGCACCTAAGTTGATGGTCGTGGTGGTTTTACCCACGCCGCCTTTTTGATTCGCGACTGCAATGATATATGCCATTACTTCGTCTCCTTTGGAATCTCGATTACAATGCGATAAGCGTCATCGGTTTCAGCTTCGGTCATTTTGACTTTCATGCCAGCATCTTTGATCATATGCACCGATTTCTTCAAGGTGTTTACCGCCATGCGCGTGTCATGGCTTTGCACCGTGCGATGCTTGACCTTCGCCGGCTTTTTAGCCGTGGTCGGCTGTTCCGGTTCTGGTTGTGCCACTAATTCTGGATGCAAAATGGCTTCAACAGCGGCTTGGGTCTCTTTGACCGTCAAGCCATCGTTGAGCACTTGATGGACCAAGAGTTGTTGATGATAATCATCGACCCGCAACAATTCGCGACCATGACGCTCCGACAGTTCACCATTCATGATGGCTTGTTGGACCGGTTCAGACAGCTTCAATAAGCGCAACTTGTTGGCAACAAAGGATTGGCTTTTACCCATTTGCGTAGCGAGTTGGGCTTGCGTCAAGTGATTCAACGTCATCAACGCCGTATAAGCTTGAGCTTCTTCAATGGCCGACAAGCCGACACGTTGTAAGTTTTCAATCAACGCCATCGCCGCCGATTCTTCGTCGCTCATTTTTTGCACGATGGCTGGGGCTTTATCCATATGCAAATGCTGCATCGCCCGAAACCGCCGTTCACCAGCAATGATCTCATAGCGATCCGTGGCGTATTCGCGCAACACGATCGGCTGCAGTAAGCCGTGTTCGTGAATCGTTTCCGCTAATTCTTCGATCGCAGAATCCGTGAAAACTTTCCGCGGTTGGAAGCGGTTTGGGACGATTTGGTCTAAGGCAATTTCTTGCACCGTGACTTCATTTGATTTGGGTTGTTCTTTGCTTTTGAAAAAGTTAAAGGCCATTTAATTGCCTCCCAATGGTAATTTGCTTGGGGTACCAGGCTTGCGCGGATACTTGTTCGGCGTGGGCTTGGTTTTTTGGATCACGACCAACGTGCGATGACCGCCGTTTTCTGGCAACTCCAATTCGACTTGGTTGACGATCTTACCCCCAAGCGTCGCCACTGCCACTTTGGCTTGCGCGAGTTCATCTTCAGCTTGGCTCGCTTTCATCGCGACAAACACGCCACCGACTTTGGCGAGTGGCAAGCACAATTCTGCCAACACGTTTAATGGCGCCACCGCCCGGGCCGTTACCACATCAAAGCTTTCTCGTTGTGGAGACTTTTTGCCGCCAAAGGTTTCGGCGCGGTCGTGAAACAAGTGCACATTTTGCAAGTTGAGGCGGTCGCTTAAGCGTTGCAAAAATTCGATGCGCTTATTCAAGGAATCCACGATCGACACCTCTAATTGTGGCAAAGCGATTTTCACTGGCAAGCTTGGAAAACCAGCACCAGCACCGACATCACAAAGCGTCAAGCTCTCGGTTTTCAGCTGAGGTAAGGCTTCAACCAGCGTCAATGAATCGTAAAAATGCTTCAAATACACCCCAGGCTCATCAGTGATCCCAGTGAGGTTCATTTTTTGATTTTCGCTGACTAAATAGTCGAAATAAGTCGCATATTGGGCCAGTTGCGCTTCAGTATGGGCCAACCCCAAATCATCCAGCGCCTGGGCAAATGTTTCACGGTTCATTTATACACCATTCCTTTACAGTGTCCGGTTTACGCGTCAAAACGGTGACGTCTTGGCACGTTTCACGTCAAGGTCTAGTTTAACGTAAAATCCGATATTCAACAACTGCGCTCAGACGTTGCGTTTCATGTGAAACACCCATCACAAAAGGCGTTGTCGACAATTGTGACAACGCCTCAACATTATTTTTCAACGCGATAACGCAACAAGGTTTTACGCTTGGCTTCGGCAACGCGGCGAAAATCAGACAGATACACTTCACGATGCCAATACGCTTCAACAATTGGCACTCGCTTTAACCGATGGTCGGCTATGTACGCATCCATTTTAGCAAAAGTGTCGCTTTCCGTATCAAAGCTGCCGATGTGAATGGCTTGAACGATTTCAGCTTCTGGAAGTTGTTCAAAGGTGATCTTGCTTAGCTTCGACAACCCTTTCTTCTCGATGGCGATCGCTTGGGCTTGTTTGAACAACTCAGGCGTTACCTGATCAGGTTGTTTGATCATCAAGCGGTAAACTAATGCCGCTTTGTTCAGATTTGCGCCACGCGAGCCATCCGTCGTCGTCCATACCCCTTCTAATGGATACACCGAATAAACATAAGGGTCAGCGGCGTTTTTCAATAATGCCCGAAGCGTATAAGCCAACGGATACAGGGCTTCAATATCGCGACTAAAGGCCAGTTGGTTGGGGTCGCCGATGCCAGTTAACGCGATATAGTTGGTTTTTGGTAACGTCAATTGCGCCACGCCTTTGGGAAAATAATATTGTTTGTCGGTTTGGCGCCAAGAATTTGCCATGTGCTGCTCCTTAAGAAATCGTTTCCTTAGCTATACCAAATTTCCGTCAACCATGCAATCAACGCCATGAAAAAAGCCGCTCGCAAGCGACTTTTCCTCAAAACTTTATGCTGGTTGGCCGATCCGGGATTGATGATTTTTAACGATCAAATCCGCGATGCCTTTGGCGATGCCAGCATTTTTTAAAATCGGTCCATGTGCATAGCTGCCAAAGGTGTTCTTGTAGCGCATGCCTTCGACACCATCTTCTGGATTGTTGCCATAACCTTGAACCATTTTGCCCAGCGGGTGAAGTTTTTCAGGATCGTCGAAATACGTGCGGCCGGAATGATTTTCAAACGCTTTGACCGTGCCAAAATCAGTCACGAATTCGGTATCGCCGATCATGCGGGCGTCAGCTTTAAACACCGTGTGCAATGGCAAAATGCCCAAACCAGGAATGCTGGTGCCACTGCTAGTTTCATAATACGCGCCAAGCAGTTGATAGCCGCCACAAATCGCCAGCATCGGCTTGCCGGCTTCAATGTAGTCGGTCAGCGTTTGCTTGTGACGCTTTAAATCACGCGCCACGACAGTTTGTTCATAATCTTGGCCGCCACCAAAAAAGACAAAATCATAATCTTCAGCGTTAAATGGCGCATCCAAAGAAATATTGTCCACGCGCACGTCAAAGCCCTTTTGATTCAGCCAATAGCGCAAGATTTTCACGTCACCAGAATCGCCATACGTGTTCATGAGATCCTCGTAGAGATAAGCAATGGTAATGGGTTCAGCCAAGATGCATCCGTCCTTTCAATAACGGTATCATAACACAGCCAGTGACTTGCGCCTAGTTTTTGGATGACGGCCAAAAGCTGGCGATCAATAACGCGATCACCGCGCCTAACACGACTGCCGCAAAGCCGCCGATGAAGACATTGGGCATCGTTTGGTGCAAAACCCACCATAACAACCCGCTCAACAAAACGGCGAGCCCGATCAGCCCGCCGCGATACCAACTATTTTTCAACTAACTGCCTCATCATAAGTGGGCCAAAATCGTATATTTACTAGTAGCGGGATCAGCTTCATCGCCCCCGCCTTCATAAAATACGGAAAATTGACCTTGTGCGTCTTGCGCCACCACCAAACCACGATCTGCCACATGTTCAGCTTTGTAGATCTGAGCTGACCGCCGAGCCGCAGCATAATCATAGTCATTGGCGATCGCATCCCCAGGATTAAAGAAAACATATTCATCCATTCGACTCACCTCCGCAAAACGCCGCTACTTTTGTAGTGACGTCACCTTTGCCATCACTGCTTGAGTGAACGCATTGAACGCTGGCATATCGCTTTGCGTCGCGCCTTGTTCGATTTTGATCGGGCTAGCTCCTTGAATCGCACCATTTTCAGTTAACACCGCGGCAAAATGATCCGGTGCCGTATTGTAGCGATCTTGACCATAGAACTTGTCCCCGGTGCCTGCGATGCCAAACACTAAAGGCTTTTTGGAAAAATCCAAGGTCTTGAGATCCTCAAAGAAATCTTGGGTTTCTTCTGGGATCGTGCCACCAGACCAGGTGTAAGTCGACAAGATCACCGCGTCATAGTCCAACAACTTGGCGGCATCGGTTTGTTGCATTTCGCCAAGTGTTACATCGGCGTGATAATGCTCGAAGAATTGCACCAAGAACCGGGCCATGCCTTTGGCGTTACCTGTGATCGATGCGTATAAAATCAAAACCTTCATCTGCGTTCACCTCAAGCTCATTATACCATGGTGAGGCTTACAAGTTAGTTCTCGTAGTGGAAATGTGTCAAAGGCGCATGCTTCACAGCTTCAATATCTTTGGTCCCAGCTAACTGCATCACGATTTCCAATTCATGATCGATTTGTTCGAACACGCTTTGTACCCCTAAAGCGCCACCTAAGGCTAACCCGTACAATACAGGACGGGCAAAGGCCACCAAATCAGCGCCAGAAGCTAAGGCTTTGAACACATGACTGCCACGCCGCACGCCAGAATCAAAAATGATCGGCACTTGATGATTGACGGCTTTGGCAATGGCACTCAAGGTATCAAATGCGGCTGGACCACCATTTAATTCCCGACCACCATGGTTGGAAACATAAATCCCAGCAGCCCCAGCGCCGATCGCGCGCATTGCATCTTCAGGTGATTCGATGCCTTTAACGATCACTGGCAACTTGGTGTATTCCGCGATCCGCCGCACATCATCTTCGGAAATCTTTTGCGCCGCAGCGGCGTAGATCTCACCGATCCCCTTACCTTTGCCATCGCCTGCTGCAAAGCGTTCCAAGTTCGCCATTGGAATCGGGAATTGGAAGTTGTTGATGATATCTTGTTCACGATACCCATCAACCGTCGCATCCACTGTCAAAATGATGCCTTTGACGCCAGCTTTCATCGCTTCATCTAAAAGGGCATTGTTAAAGTCCCAGTCTTTGGACATATATAATTGGAAGAATTGTGGCGCATCAGGCGCTGCCGCTTGCGTATCAGCAATTGAAGTTGACGAATAAGTGCTTTGACTCATTAACGCACCGACTGCCGCAACGCCTTGAGCCGTGGCCTTTTCACCGAGGCTGTGAGATAAGCCTTGCGCCGCTGCTGGGGCCATCATCACTGGGGTCTTCAAATCAATGCCAAAGACGTTCGTGGACAAATCAGGATTTTCAATATTGGATAACGCCTTAGGCACGATTTGCGCGTGCGTAAAGGCCTTGGTGTTTTGTTGTAGGGTCCAGTCATCTTCAGCCCCACCGACGATATAGCCGAAGCCGCCTTGGGGAATAATCTTCTTTGCGCGTGCTTCTAAAGATGGTAAATTCAAAATATCCAGCTTTTCATTGCGATCACTTTGTTCGTAGCCATTAATTACTGTCATGATGAACCCTCCTGAATTTTGATTACGAGACTATCTTATCACTCACTTTTTGTAAGTCAATGGATTTTGCTGATTTTTTGTAAGCTTAATCAAAAATCAGAATCCAAGGCACAACAAATCCACGAAACAGTTGCCCATTTCGTGGACCCGCGGCTTTAATGCCGATTCAATTACGTTGATGCAGTTCTCTAACAACTCAAGGCGTTTCTGCGTAGCCTTGGCTTCTTGGGCCTTGACCGCTTTGATCACTAATCAGCTCTGCATTGCCTTTCGTGCACAGACGTCGACTTGCTTCCCATGTTGCCATGAGGGCATTACTCCCGGCGGTTACTTGGTTTGAGTCCGATTGGGACCCTTCTATGCCGGCACTCTGGAACTGGAGATCTAACGGAGCTGAACAGTTAAGCCCAGTCGCTACGGGATAGTCTCCAAAGTTTAGCGAGCACTTCCGCTCGTCGCGAGGTGAAACGGGCAGCCTGCGCTAAGCTACTCACCCCTCCTTGATATCGAAAACATCATAACGCAATTCGTTAACCGTGACAAGACCGTTACTTATAAACGTTTTTACTAAAAAAGCCAGCACAGTCCCCTGCTCTGGCTTAGACACTTGGCAACAGCGGTTGATCGACATGTAAGACGAAATGCACCGCTTGCGCCAATTGATTCTCACTGAAAAATTTAATATCTGGCTCTGACCCGAACACATCGATTTCGATCAATGGTTCAAAGCCGCCGAAAGGCCGTAAAACTTTACGCAGCCATGCATCCCACACTTGGGTCACAAGCCCATTGCGGTTATCGAGGTTGCGGCGAATGATCACATTCTTATTCTCCCAAACCCGCACGCGCATCGGCGTGGTTTGTTGGGTAGCGAGTTCTTGAAGATAGCCATAAGGTTCCATAAACGTGACCCCCTTCGAAAAACGAAAGCGACTTCCTTACTTTTATTATACAAACGTCCGTTCGAAAATGCAACTTATTTGAGTATTGGTCCCAAAATTGGGTATACTGGAGATAAGAATTCCAGGAGGATATTGTCATGAGCGAAAAAGATCAAGTCAACCAATTTTCACGGGAGATCATCGAATTCCAACGTAAAAACAATCTCACCGATACTGAGATGGCATTGAACAGTCATGTCTCAGTGGAACACATCCACAACATCAAGGCAATGCGCGAAAACCCAGAGCCTTCCGTCGTCGCTAACCTCCGCAACTACATGGAACACAAACCAACTGGTAAGTAATTCGGACATTGTGTCCAAATCAAAATGCCGATCCTCCTAAAGTCTGGAGGTTCGGCATTTTTTGTGCCATCGCTTGTCAAATTACTGGAAAAGCTTATATTTAATGCAAAAGTACTGCTTTTCCTTGGGGGTAAGCGATGATGTCAGTGCTCAAATATCTTGGTAACACTTTACAGCTCATGATCCTTTCAGTGGTGATCATCACGGTTTACGCAATCACGCCTGATGGCAAAATCGTTTATGCGTTATCGCCATTTTTACTGTATATGCTGATCAGCACCTTCATCAGCGGACCGTTCATGTTGCCTAAAATCAGGCACTTGACCCACCACTGGTTTCTTTCAGCCAAGGCCAAACGCAATTATTTTCACTTTCGCGAAACGGTCCATCAATCCCCTTACTTATTTGATCCAGTCAAGTTCTATGCTGAGCCGCAAGATATTGGCAAAAGCGAAGAACTGCAAAATATCAGCGGCTACATCGTCCTGCTGCTGGTCGTGAGTTTGTTTTCACCACTTCTGTTTGGCCTTTGGGCATTGATCAAAGGGTTTCAGCAAATTTTGCCGAACTGAGCAAAAAATCGAGCCCCTGAAATTCAAGGCTCGATCATCATCATTTAGCGGCTTCAACCTTTTGGAACGTATCATTTGGAATCCGGATCAAGGAGAAGCGTTGAGCGGTATGGCCGACATGCATCCCCAAGCCATTTAAGAAGGTTGGTTTGTACGTGCCGATATAAGTGGCAACATAAGCTTTCTCGTCAGTTTTTTCCAACTTGGCGAGTTTTTTAGTTTGCCAAGGATAAGCAGCTGCCCGCACTGTCAAAGCATCAGTGGCATCAGACACATCGGCATTGCGACTAGAAATTTGATATTTGGAGCCTTCTGTCCAATAGGTGTAGTAATGCACTGGTTGCGTCCCATTGCCAGAGGTGACACTGACAAAATAGGAACGGTCGGAGTCGGTTTGTAGCATCAATTTATCGTAAGTATACTTGGTGCTGATCGCCGTTTTATCGGCATAGTCCACTGGGCGCAACCAAGTCACATAACTCATCCCATATAAAGCCGCGACTAATACGACGGCTTCAATAATATCGATCAGTACCGTGCGCCCTGCGTGTTGCTTGCGAAATACCACCACCATTTTTAAATGCCGGCTGCGAATATTCCAAGCCATAAAGATCGCATAGGCCAAAATCAACACCCATGCGGCCAAGCCGATCAAATTCCATGCACTCATTACGTTCTCCTTTGTCTTCACCAATTTGCGCGACGCAAGCTGGCTACAACGCGTCAGCTTGGGTCACGGCTTGTTGTCCGAGAATGTTCAAGTAGTTCCAAGGCTTATCGTACCATGGATTAAACAACATATCGACGTATGCTAAGTCATCGATTGTGTTATGATTTTGAATCATCACCGAAATCAAGTTGGCGGCTTGCGACACTTCATGCCGACTTAAAAATTGCGCGCCTAAGATCTCGCGGTTATTTTCATTATAAACTAACACCATATGAATTGGGTAGGCATCCGGCATGAACTCTGGGCGATACGCATCGCTAACGGTGACACTGGAAGCTTTGATGCCAGCTTGCAAGGCGCGATGCAAGGTCATCCCGGTACAAGCCAAGGTTTGATCATACAAGCGCATCGCACTGGTAGATTGGGTGCCCATATAACGAATCGTGTTGCCGAACACATTGCGCCCTGCGAGTTTGCCTTGACGCACCGCATTGGTGGCCAGCGGCGCGTACGCATCATGGCCCGTCGGATTAAAATGTACCGCACAAGAATCCCCGGCCGCATAAATATCTGGATCGCTGGTTTGCATATAGTCGTTGACGTGGATGGCACCATTTGGCATGGTATCCACTTGGCCTTGCAACAATTCCGTCATCGCGCGAAAACCCACGCACACCACAGCCAGATCCGCTTGATGCTCTGCTTTGTCAGTTTGAATAAAGGCATGCGTCCCATCACTATCAAACCGCAGTGCCGTTTCGTTGAAGAACGTGTCTACCCCATGTGCCCGCAATTCATCAGCGACTTTATTGCGCAGTTCATCATCGACGTAATGACTTAATAAACCATGCACCCCGTTGATGAATAACACATCGCGGCCGATCCGGCTATAAGCTTCTGCCAATTCCACGCCGATATAACCACCACCGATGATGGCGATGGTTTTGGCAGTTTCGGCAGTGGCTTTGATTTTTTCAGCGTCATCAGCGTTTTTGCACATTAAAACTCGCGGCAAACTGATGCCTTGCAAAGGCGGGATCACCGGATAACTGCCAGTGGTCATGATCAACTTGTCATAGCTTTGGGAGAATTTGCTTTGCGTCGCCATATTTTGAACTTGGAGCACATGCTTTTTGGCGTCGATTTTGATCACATCATGGCGTAAATGCACATGAATATTGGGCCCCATGGCTTCCAGGCCTTGGGCATCAGCATAAAACATCGAGGATAGTTTATCCACGGTGCCTTCCAGATATAGCGCGATGCCACAAGATAGGAAGAAAATATCTTCACGGCGCTCAAAAACATCGACGATCGTGTCCGGATGTCGCGTTAAGATTTCTTGAACTGCTGCTGTGCCTGCATGGGTGCAACCGACGACTGCAATTTTCATCATGATGTCCCTCTTTGGTGTCATTTTATTCGGATAATTAGGTCTATTATCGCACGAATCGCCATAAAGAAAAACGCTATATTTGTCAAAATGTATGCGCTAATGTTTCGCAACCCCACACTCGCCGGGCTCAGTTGACATCAGCCGGAGATTTCGTTATTTAATTTTACAAAAATCACATCAGCTCAAAAAACGTTCTGTACACAGTCAAATTGTGTCGCTGACTTTCATGTTTTTTAACCTTTGATTTACAATTTAAGTGCAAGATGATAAGTGCAAGAAAAAGGACTCATAG
>NZ_AZEU01000062.1 GCF_001435035.1 Lacticaseibacillus manihotivorans DSM 13343 = JCM 12514 | reverse complement strand
TTAGCGGTTTACCGCTTAGAGCCCAGCGAGAAGGAGATCCACTTGAATAATGAGCGTAGCGAATTATCCAAGTTAGCTCCGACGAGCGACATTGCGTTCCATGACCAGCCACCGGAACACTTTTTCTCGGAGCTCACAGATTTTCGTGCCGCTAGGCAATTGGTATCGCTGGCTGGAAGACTAAAAATACACTATCGATACCGTTGCGATTGCCCCAAAAATGAAGTCAGTTGATGAAATAGCCTAACGTCTTAAATGCCAGTGGGGCTTGAGGTAAAGTTGGCGATTGATGTTTGATAAAAGCCGCCAAGTCGATTCTGAGTAATTGATGCGCATTTTGGACGCGCATCGGCCAAGCACTGTCAGCCAAAATGTGCGTCATCGGCGGCTGTGGATGTTGGGGGATGTAAGTGGTGAAATAGGTGACGGCAGTGGTGTTGGCATGGGTTTGAAAATAGGCATTGACGCCAGTGGGCAGTGAGCGCTGATTGGATTGTTGCCAATCCGCGACGGTTAAGACGTTTAAGCGTTCGTTTAAGACTGGCATGGCAGGCTCTGGGCTGGCCAAGTTGGGCTGATAGGCTAACAGCCACCGAGTCCGGGCTGTTTGGTGGGTACGCTTGTCATAGACTTCTTGGATCAAGCCGACAATGAAGCTCATATTCGCTTCGGTCAAGGTAATGGTGTTGTAGTAGGTCCGCGGCGTTTCCATAGTGTCACCTCCAAGCCTCACAATACTAGCTTTTGCTGATTTGTCATTTTTCAAGCCGAAAATGACATCGATTTCAGATGCGCGGCGCAACAAAGTACGGTAAACTTCTTCTTATAATAGAAGGGATCGGGTGAAATGAAAAAACTGTTCTGCTTATTGTTCGCGTTGTTCAGCTTTGCTTGGCTGCCGACGCAAACGGTGCATGCCGCCAAGTTACATTTTTCCGTGTCGGCGCAATTGCCAAGCAATCAAGCTGATACCAGCGTGTCCTATTTTTCGTTGAAAGTCGTCCCAGGCCAAACGCAAACCCTAAATTTAGTCCTCAGCAACACCGACACTGTGGCCCATCGCTATCGCATTGCTGTCAATCGCGCCAACACGAACACCAATGGGGAAATCGACTACACCAAACATGCGCAACCCAAAGCGAAATCTTTGAGCGCAGATATCGAAGCGATGACACCGAAGCCGTTTGTGGTTAAAGTCTTAGCCAATCAGAAAAAAACCGTGGGCGTGAAGTTGACGACACCGCAGAAGGCTTGGTCTGGTTTAGTGTTAGGTGGGATTCAAGTCACAGAGTTAGATACTGGCCAAGCTAAAAAATCTGCCAAAGGCCTCACCTTGACCAATGAATATGCTTATGTGGTCGGCTTGGCCCTGCAAGAATCAGGCAATTACGCCGGCATCACGCCTAAAATCGCGTTGCGTTCAGTTAAAGCCCATCAGCTCAATTATCGCAATACGATCACGGCGACTTTAGAAAATACGACGCCAACGCCGATCCATCAACTGAAATTAAAAGTGAAAGTCACCAAAAAAGGGGCAAAACATACTTATATTCGCTATACCAAAGCAGACATGGCCATGGCCCCTAATAGTACCTTTGCCTTTCCTATCAGCACCAATAACACGCCATTGGTGGCAGGGCAGTACAAAATAGATTTGACTGCCACAACCGCAGGGCAAAAATTTCATTTTGTCAAAGGCTTCGCGATTACTGGTGCCCAAGCGCGCAAGCTGAATCACAGCGCTGTCGATCAAAAACAATCACCATTCTATTGGTTGTTGATTGGGGCAGGGATCATTTTAGGCATTTTGATCTTAGTGGTGATCATCTTGATCATTTTGCTGATTCGCCCACGCCGAGCCAAATAAATATACAGATTGCACACAAGCGAGTCGTTATCCATTTTGTAGATATCGACTCGCTTTTTTGCGCATCCGTTTACATCCCAGCCAAACGGTCAAAAGCGTTTTATCACACCATAAACGGTCACTCAGTTGACAGATTTTCTTGAAATGCAGCGACAAACTCTTGGTATCACCGAATTCTGACAAAAAAATTAGGGCCAATTATCGGGTCCTAAAAATAACGTGATGAAAATAAAGAAACCGCTACCATTGCGAGTTTCGCACGTTTTGAATAGCATTTTTTGAAGTCGTTCTGACCAATTCACTCGCGAAATCATTAAAATAAATTCATATTTATCTAGTATTTGTGAGAGTCATATGATATAACAGAGTTGTATTAATGCGTATATTAGCACCACTTGTCACTAATCGGTTTGGGGGAATCGTTAATGATCAAGCACCTTTCTTTAGTGCACCTTTCTGCGCTTGTCGCAGGTTTGGCTGCATTGTGTGCGTTCGGCACACCGACTACTGTTTCTGCTGATGATGTGCAAACATCAACAGCTTCTGTCACTTTCACGATGCCAAAAGATAGTGCAGTCGCTGCTAGCGACATGCCGACCATCGACTTCAGCTCAGCTAAGGTTTCCAGTTCTGCTCAAGACGTCACCGCCGATAGCGTTGATGCCCCAGTGGCAGTCACGAACCCAGGCTTTGCCAATGCGTGGAGTGTTTCTGTGGCTGCGTCGGATTTTACCAATACCGACAACACCCAACAGATCCACTCAGCATTATTGACGTTTGATGCAACGGCTGCCCAAAGCGGCAATGCCGATTCTGTGGCAACAGCGCCAACGGTTACGGATACCACCATTACCACAGGTGGGGATCAAGCAGCCTTGGTTAAAGCGGATCGCAATGGTTCAGCAGGTACGTTCACGACGGAATTTGCGTCATCTGCTGTACATTTGCACATTCCTGCAGGCAATACTGCAGGGGATTATTCTGCGAAGTTGAAGTGGACGTTGACTGACGCAATCGAATGAAAGGTGCGCGTTAATGCATTGATGTGGTGTAAGTTAGCAACAGCATGCGGTTAGAAAAAATTGTTTGAAAAAAGCTTGCATTTCAAATACAAGCGCGCTATGATGGTCATGTAATCAAGAACAAGTGAATTTAACCGCTCACCTAAACACAGGCCTTATGGCACGTTTAGGACGACCCGTACGCAGGAGTATGCAAATACTTGCTGTGAAGGGTCGTTTTGCTCTTGTACAGGTTTCTCGATGATCTTCCCCCAAACCATCATCGACTAATCAGTGATGTGTGTGCATATACGAGCCGTTTAATCGGCAATAAGTTCCGCAAAAAGCCATCAGTGCGATGGCCTTTTTGCGTATATGAGGATAATTCTATGGTCTATCAAGCAATCGTCGCCAGTTTGGTGATGACATTTTTTAATATTGGCATCATCGGCGGGCTTCAACGGCTGATGCATGGCTTGGATATGGATCTGGAAAACCGCCATTTATATCCTTGGCGCACCGAGCTGATCTATGGGGCTTATGAAGTGGTGGTCGCCGCCTTGTTGTTAGGGCTGGCCCGCTATTCTTCTGGGTTTGCGCAAGCGTTATTGGTTGATTTGCAGTTAGTGGTGATCATCAACTTCACCAACGCATTTAAAACCTTGCCTGCGATTATTCCGACTGTTTTATTAAATTTCGCCTTGTTTGCGGCGTTGATCGGGCATGCTGATTGGCAATTAGCTTTAGCCGTGATCGTTTATCTGGTTTGGCTGGCAATCGAAGAAGCCTACTTTTCACCATTTGATGAGCATATGATGATCCGCGTGTTAGCCGATTTAGTCGCTGGTGGCGGCTTTTGGGTGTTGATGCAATCAGCTTGGCAAATGACTGCGACGATGCGGGCAGCGCTGTTGATCGGCTTTGTGGTGGCAACATTAGGCAGTTTCACTTATATGATCCTACTGCGGCGTGAGCATTTGATCGATCGCGCCAATGCCCGGGATGTGCGCTATGATGCCTTGACGGATGCCTACAACTGGTTGAGTTTTCGCAAAGCGATCAATCAGCGCTTTGAACAAAATGCTGACTTGAGTTTGTTAGCCTTGGACATCGATCATTTTAAACAAGTGAATCGCCGTTATGGCCATCCCACGGGGAATCAAGTGCTGATCACCGTTGTGGATACGCTACAAGCTACTCTTGAAATGATCGCACCACATGCGATGCTGGCACGGACTGGCGGCGAGGAGTTCATGTTGATCTTACCGGAAACGGATGCGCCGCATGCCTTGGCAATCGCTCCGGCTTGCCAAGCGCGGATTCGAGAAGTGCTAGTGCCGCTAGAAGATAGTGATGCGATCCGGGTGACGGCAACGATTGGCGTTGCCACGCGGCAAATCGAAGATGAAAGTGCGCGCGACTTGTATCGCCGCGCGGATGCCAACTTAATTGCTGCACAAAATGTCGGCCGCGATCGCATCGGGACTGGCGAACATGAGTTGTGATGATGAAAGGAGCTCGACGCTGGTTGTTCGGGCTTCTTTTTTAGTTCAGCTCAGCGTTGAAATTGGTGACGGTTACACGTCAAATTCAATTGCGTCCACCGTGTATTTACCCCACAAATGTTGTATGCTTAGAAATGCATAATAATATTGTTATTTTGTTATTAAAAATAAGGATGTGCCAGGATGGAACTTGTCGGCAATACGTTCTTTTGGACTTTCTTTTTCATGATCGGGTTTGTGGCCTCGTTGGAAATCGTTGAAGACTTAGGGCCAGAATTGATGATGCGCTGGTTTCATCGCAAGGTTTCCGCAGCGGTGATGATCGCCGTTTACGTGATCGCGATCATTTTGTTCGTGCGGATGTTGCGGCTGCTGGGCACAACGTATTCTTGGACGGCCAATGCGATTCGTAATGGGACCTTGATTTATGTGTCCAAGCGGTTAAAAGACAAAAAAGTCTTCCGCTGGATGCTGGTGGCGGTATTTATCAGCTTTTGGCCATTTTGGGATTGGGATATCCCGTCGATCCTCGGCTTTATCGGGACCTTGTTGATTTTGATCCCGTTGAACAATCATCAAGATTGGATCAAGGCCAATTGGTTTCGGCATGCACCGGTGTTGATTTCAGTCAGCTTGATTTATTGGCTGTTTGACATGTACAGCTATCACTATGAATTAGGGCAAACCCTGATGGTCACCGTTGCCTTTATCGTCGTGATCGTATTGGCCCATGCTTATGATCATTTGCTGGTATATCGCAAGCGCGAAACCACTCATTTGGAATATGACAATCAACATGACGCTTTAACTGGGGTGCGCAGTTTAAGTAAATTTTCGACAGATTTTACCCGGTATCGCAAACTGGCGACTGAAGGCACCATGGCGTCAGTGTACTTGGTGATGATCGATATCGACCATTTCAAACGGATCAATGATACTTATGGGCATTTAGCCGGCAACGACGTCTTGAAAACGTTCGCCCATGATCTCGATGACTATTTGGATCAAGTGGATTTTCCGGTGGGGTTGTATCGAACTGGCGGCGAAGAGTTCAGTTTGTTGATCGCAGGCGGCGCCACAGATGCGCAAGCGCGCGCGATCATTGACGGTTATATGGCCCATTTGCGGCAGTTAACGGTTGAAACTGCTGGGGTTGCGATCCACTTAACTATTTCTGCTGGGATCACGCGCGTGGTTTCGCAAGATACTCAAAATGATCATACGATCGCCCGTGCCGATGCAAATTTGTATGCGGCTAAAGATGCTGGGCGCGATACGGTGATCACAGATTGAAGCAAATAGTCTGATTTCAACAAGCGAAATCAGGCTATTTTTTGTCGACAATTGTGGTTTTTGCTGGGTGCTAAAATGACCAAATTAAATTGTTTATCGTGCAGTTTAAGGTGACAGTTGTTGGCTAAAATGCGACTTGTGAAACACAAGATGCGTCGCTAATTTTCAATACACACGATTTGCATAAAACTCGTATTATTGTAAAAAGTGTATTACGCTGAACCATAAGACATGGTGTTGCACCATATCGGGGTACGTGGTAACTAAGTGGAAGACGTGCTCAACGAATACCGAGTGATTTTTTCGACAAAGTAAGGTAGCCTGGATTATTCACCTCGGTATTTGGGACATGAAATCGCATCTGGCCGGTCTGA
>NZ_AZEU01000061.1 GCF_001435035.1 Lacticaseibacillus manihotivorans DSM 13343 = JCM 12514 | reverse complement strand
TGGAATTATTTGACGCTTATTTGAGTAATCGGAACGGTATAAACTGCGCGATGACAGCTACTTACAATAATACCAATATATAAACAGTTTCAGCTTTCGTGTAGCCGTGTGAGTCAGCTGAAGGAACTTGAGATGACCGACTTAGCTCCAACTCGTCAAGTTGTCTCCGACATCAAGCACAAGGATGCGGCCTTACAGGTTGACAAACTCACAGTTGGTTACAAGGATGATGCACCAATACTTACGAATGTCTCATATACGTTCTCAAAGAGGGGCTGTTATCTCATTACAGGCGACAACGCTTCGGGAAAATCAACCTTGATGAAAACTATTGTAGGCCTCGTGCGTCCACTTTCTGGGTATGTTTATCAGAAAGAAAATACTGAATGCTGTTATGTGCCTCAAACTCCGTACTTATTTCCTGGGACGATTTTTGACAACCTTGTCTTAGGGATAGGAAAGTTTGATATTGATCAAGTGAATCATTTGGTTGAAATTACCAACTTAAGTAAAGACCTTCAAGCCGAAGGGAAAAACTTAAATAACGTAATTGATAATAGATCAATCTCATTAAGCACAGGTCAGATTCAAAAGGTGAAATTAATTCGTGGAATTATCGCTTCTCCGCAAGTATTAATAATTGATGAGGTATTATCGAATATTGATGTTGAAAGTAATAAAAATATCCTGTCATATTTGCGAGGGTGGTCGAAGACGCATACTTTAATTATTGTTGCACATGACAATGAACGAATTAAAGCATCACTATGTCCCGTTATCATAGATGTTAACGAATTATAGACCCATATCTTAACTTTTCTATATCTAATACATTCATATTTTTGTGAAGGTGGAGCATATGCAAAAAGTTTATCCGAATATTTTGACTATCATTACAACTTATCACTGCACTGCTGCATGCGAGGAGTGTTGTTTTGAATGCTCTCCGAAATTAAAGGCAAGGTTGTCTTTTCAACAGATTTCTGAGTTTCTTAAAGAATCGCGTGAGGCTTTGGGAAGTAAAGTAAAGGGGGTGGTTTTTACTGGTGGAGAGTGTTTTACACTTGGGGATGATCTCGTCAGGGCTGTCGGGGTTGCGCATAACCTTGGATATAATGTTAGGTGTGTGTCAAATGGATCGTGGGCAAAAACACCTGAAAAGGCCAGTCACATAATGAAGGCGATGAGAGATGCTGGACTTAATGAATTGAATATCTCGACGGGGGACAATCACCAAGCGTGGGTTCCGTTTGATATTGTGCTAAACGCTATTGGGGCAGCTAGCGCAAACTCGATCAATTCTATAATCGTTGTCGAAGGTTATCGAGAATCAAATTTCAAAATCGGAGATGTATACAACAATCGCAGGTTTCAAAATCTGCAACGTCGAGCTACAGATTCTGAGAATTTTGGCTCAGTCGGCGTAATGAACAATATTTGGATTCCGATGCATTTGCATGCAAACGTAACACAACAACAAAAGTATTATGTTACAGCTGAGCAAGCTAATCTTGCAAAGGGATGCGACAACGTACTGACGACTCTTGGATTAAATCCATATGGTCAAGTGATTGATTGCTGCGGATTGACGATGGAGTACATTGATTCAATGAAACTGGGAACGTATCGAAACGGAACGCTAAAAGAAATGTTCAATAAACAGTTTAATGACTTTATGAAGATCTGGCTTTGGGTGGATGGACCCGAAAAGATTTTATATTTTGCTTCGACATTGAATCACCAAATCAACTTTCCTGTAACGATAAGTCATCCTTGTCAAGCGTGTGTAGAATTGTATAAGAATCCAATAGTCAGAGAAACTCTCCAAAAAAATTACGAAAAAGTTGTGCCGGAAATCATGTTAAAGTATTCCATCAAACTTGAAAGAACTAATGCTGAAAGAAAGATTGAACTGTCTTATTAGACAAGGAGGAAAATTATGAGCCGCAAATATGGAAACCCAAATAGTTTGATTCGGACTGACCTAACTAGTGAAAATTTCAAAATTAGTGTCAATTCTAATAAGCTACCATCGTTTTCCGAAGTAGCGAGCAACCTGCTTACTTCTCGGTCAGCGGCGAAGCAGTTTTTGCGGAATCCAACTAAGTATTTAATCAACAATGGTTATTCTGAAGTTGACTCATTGAATATCACCGACAATAACTTTGATGTTTTACGCGTTACGAGCGATGACAAATTGGCTACTGCAGTTCGAAATCGTGATGCACGGTCTTTTGTTGCCATTATGATTCGACTGGGAAAACTACCCGATAGTGTTATTCAACGTACGCAGATGGAACCGCAAGCCGCTTGGGTTCCTGTAGTAGTAACACCTGCAGTGGCGTATACTAGTTTTGGCGCAGTAGCATGGATCGTTGCAGCAGTTGCAGTTCTGGTTAAGGTCGGAGTGAAAGGTTCATTTACTCCAGTGTTTAAATCAACGGTGCTGCAACCAGACATTGCCTCCGCATTAAGCATGGCAGTATTGATGGGAGATAGTGATTTTGCACACAAAGTGGACGATGTGTTATGGTCCCGCTTCTTGAGCGAAATTGAATCAATTAATCAAGAACGGTCTAGCAGTCGGATTGCAAAGGATGCACTTATATGAAATCACTTTGGAGCTTACTCAATGTTTTCTTCGGAATAGTGTTTGTAGTCGTAGCCATTCATTTCTTTTTAGGAAAGTGGCTGAATCTGCTTGCAGGAAGTTCAAATGCAAACACTGAGCAATTAGCTTTTGCAGGAAAAATCATTTCTCCTGCTCTAATCGTACTTGGGGTGAGCGTTTTTCTGCTAGGATTTCAGGGGAGCAAGCTCTGTGTTCGTATTGGTAATGTCAGTTTTGTAATTGCGATTGGATATATCGTGATAATGGTTATTATTACAATGTTTCGGGCCTCTAAATAGACTTATTAAGAAAGTGGAGTCTTAACGGTCAATTTTTATAGAAATAGAAGCGCTCGAGGCGCGATTGCCATGGAATTTAAGCAACATGAACGTCAATACGGAAATTGCAGCGTAGCATGACGAAGACCCACAATCTCAGTAGTCGAGATTGTGGGTCTGTTTTGACGATCGGTTATTGACCGATGATGACGGCCATGCAGACGACCACCCTTTGCCAAGTCTTCGTCTAGCAGTGCCATAGAATCGTCCACCTCTGCCACGAAATCGTCCAGTTAAGAACGTGGAGATGGATTGCATGACAAACTAAGTCATTGAGATTTCCTCAATAGCGCTCAATAATAGTGAGCCACAGTACTCTTTCTCTGAGTTGAAGGTCAAGATAACGTATTTCTTTTTGAAATGGACTTTCAATTCGTCAGAAAAGCATACACCCGGTAGCTGCGCTGGGTGCTGTGTTCCCTCATAAAGTTACAAATATCGACAATTATCCGAACTATACCTGTGTAAAGATTGGAATGGCGCGGTCTAGAGGTATTAGCCTTCTCATCAAATTGAGCTGGACGTTATGTTCTTCGACTTGCTCAGGTGGCGTTCTTGGCAAGTCAGTCTCGGCTATGGTCCGTAATTTCGGATATGTGTGTAGTGATACTAAGATGGGCGGGATGACTAACAAAGATCGGGATTCACGCGCTAGCATCACCAAGATTGTAATTGACGAATAACTTCGAATGGACGAATTTGTGTCCGAAGTGGATGATTTCTTGGCACGAGTGGACGAAAAATTGGCAGAGGGGGCGTGCGGACGTTTTTCTGGACCAATACCATCACGCAGCCTTGCTACGTCGGT
>NZ_AZEU01000060.1 GCF_001435035.1 Lacticaseibacillus manihotivorans DSM 13343 = JCM 12514 | reverse complement strand
TATTTTGTCTGAGTGCTAACGATAGTGGCTAACTTGATTGTAAAACGCGGGATTTTCTTGTAAACTATAAACATTCAAGAAAACGAGGCAAACTAGTGAAACAACTCTTCTTTGATTTTGACGGCACCATCGCTGACTCCCATCGCGGCATCATTCACGGCATTGAATACATGCTGGACCAGATGCATTTACCTAGCTTAACCGAAGCCGAATATCGTACCTTCATCGGCCCTAGCTTGACCAGTAGCTTGAAGCGTTACTTCCCGCAAATGTCAGATGCCGACTGCGCGCAAGCCGTAAAACACTATCAAAAATTGTACGCCGAATCCGCAATTTTCGAATTAGACCTTTATCCTGGCATCCAGGATGTTTTAGGTGACTTGCAAACTGCTGGATACCGTTTGAACATCGCCACGGCCAAACCAGAACCGATGGTGGATCGCATCATCGAACATTTCGACTTGGGGCATTTTTTCACTGGCGTCTATGGCGCGACTTTAGATGAATCGATTCGCTCGACCAAAACAGCCGTCTTAGCTTACGGATTAGACAAAGCCCAAGCGGATGCGGCTGACAGTTTGATGATCGGCGATCGTGATACGGACATGCAAGGTGGCCTAAATAACCATGTGCAAACCTTAGGCGTGACTTATGGCTTTGGCTCCGCTGAGGAACTCAAACAAGCTCATGCCGCGGCCATTGTGGCAACACCTCAAGCAATCCCGGCAGGCATTAGTCAATTAATGGCTTAGGAGGCTTCACTATACAGTTGCAAGTTGAGTTGACGGATGACCGAACCGTCGTGACGTTACCTGATGACGGTGGACAGCTGGTTTTTTCACCGCAAGCATTGGCCAAACCAGAACACGGTGTTTTACTACGCTTGCAACAAGGGCAGTTTGTCGGCTTTGATGCAGGCGTTGCAGACGAATTTGTGACGATCACTATGCCTTGGACCGCTGAACCGCAATATTTACAAAAAGACCTCACCGGCGAAACGATTCCTAATGCCCAACAGCCATACGTCGATGAAATCAAGCAGATTTTGACGCGTTTTGGCGTTCAGCTCAAACCGCAAACTAAAAAACGTCCAGCCAAAGCCACGCATCGCTTTACCAAAGCACTGGCTGACACGCCATTTACCATCGACCATGATGGCGCCAAAGCCACCGTTTATTGGCGCAAGCGCAACGAAATGGAAATCATCCCAGGTGCAAAGCTGTCCATGACGCAACATGTCACTAAAGATGGGGCGTTAGGCATCGATACGAAATTTGGCGAGAAATTACGCGCGGATCATCACCAAGCAATCGATGGCACCCGTACCACTTCAGCCGTTGTGCTTCGCAGCGTCAATGAAGTCGGATTGTTTCTATATTATGGTGGCACTAATTCATGGCTGGTGTTGAAAGACGCCCAAGGTAAGACGTTAGATGAATGGACCAAAGCATAATCAATAGGAGGCAACATGCATAAAAAGCGTTGGTGGATCATCACTGGAGTGGTAGGGGTCTTATGTTTAGGCGTGCTTGGGGCTAGTATCTACTTTTATCAATTCGCCTTTGTGCCCAGCCACAAAGACTTTTTATCCAATAAGCAACCGGCCATTCAAGAATCTGCGGCTGAATGGTTGAAAAACACTTATAAACAAACTTGGCACATGCAAGCAGCCAAAGCGGATCTACGCTTAGTCGCGGATTACGTTCCGGCAGCGAACCCTTCCAAGAAAACGGTGGTCATCGCGCATGGTTACATGGGCAAAAAAGAAGACATGGCCGCCCGCATTCAAATGTTTCATGACGCCGGCTTTAACGTTTTAGCGCCAGATGATCGCGGCCATGGGCAATCGCAAGGCAATTATATTGGCTACGGTTGGCCAGATCGTTTGGATTATCGCAAATGGATCGACAAATTGCTCGCGAAAACCGGTGCGGACCAACAAATCGCATTGTATGGGGAATCCATGGGCGGCGCTACCGTGATGTATGTCAGCGGGTTGAAACTGCCCAAGCAGGTCAAAGTCGTGGTGGAAGATTGTGGCTACACCAGCATTGTTGACGAGCTCGCTTATCAAGCCAAAAGCATGTACAATTTACCGAAGTGGCCACTGGTACCAGCAGTGGCAGCATACGCGAGTTTGAAAACGGGTTACAACGTATTTGCCGCAGATGCCCGCAAGAGTTTGGCGAAAAACACGCGCCCGATCCTGTTTATTCACGGCACCAAAGATACCTTTGTGCCAACAGCGATGGTCGATCAACTGTACAAAGCCGCACATGGCACCAAACAGTTATGGAAAGTCAAAGGCGCAGGGCACGCGCAAAGTTATTACCACGATCCGGCCAAGTATCAGGACAAAGTGGTTGGCTTTATCAATGCGCACATGCAATAAGGAGAAGTAATGTCTGAAATATCTCATACCAGTCGCGGTTGGTTAGCTTTTTTTGGGTTGATCGAGTGTGTGTTGCTAGTGATGTTTGCCATCGGCTTGGGGATGACGTTGACGATTGGCACGCCGAAATCAGTTTCAAAACAATTGCAAACTGCGCCTGCTTCCGTGAAGATCCAACAAACGTTGAACGCAGATCTGGTGAAAAAGGCTAAAGTCGCCGGCATCGAATTACCGGCGAACGCGCAATTGGTCAGCTTAAAGCAAACCAAGCAATTGACGGATCAAGCGGTGATGGCGAGTGCTGATTTTCAAAAGACGCTGGACACCACAGCTTTAGTCACCAGCTTGACCACCCAAATCAATCAACAAGCCGCCCAAGTCAAACAGCATCCAGGCGCCAGTCGGGTCGCCCAAGTGACCCAAGGCTTATCGAAAGATATGACGCTGTTGATGCAAAGTGGCTGGGGTGCGGCTTATGGCATGTTGGTGTTGATGATGCAAACCACCACCATTGTCACGGCAGTGCTTGGTGTGATCATTTTGTTGTTAATGCGTTTGTCCGCACATTCTTGGCAACGCTTCTTGCGCGTCAGTGGTCGGATCACTTACATTATCGGGATTGGCGGCGGTTTGTTGAGTATTGCCATTGCGATTCCTAGCCTTTCTGCACAATGGTCGATCGGTGGGGCCCCAATTGGGATCGTCGCGCAATTGATTCAAGCATATGCGCCAATTTGGCAACATGTTGCCGGCGTCGTCATCGTGATTGGCTTAGCTGGCGCGGGTTTGAGCTATCTTTTCAGAAATAAACAAAAATAGTTTTATAAAAAACAACACCAAAACGTCTGCGACTAAAATTGCAGGCGTTATTTTATTTTTCGAGATTCCCGGCATCAAGGGATTTGTTCAGAACTAAAACGAAATTCTATCAATTTATGACTTTTTTGGTTGTAAATGGTAGCTTATGGAAGTATAGTTACGAAGATGAAGCACACATCACTGTTTTAGTCATATCGGTTTGAGGAAAGTGAGACAGGCGACTGTTTCCACTTTCGTTTTCAACGGAGTGTAGTCGTTAATACACTGTGTGTCATGTGGATCCTGGGGGGGAGAAGCAAGACGATCAGCACGGTGTTTGTCATGTGTAAGCAGGGCCTAGTTCTCTGCGCACAAGTAAGGGGAACAACATGTTAAAAAACAGAATATTTGGTTTGGCCGCGATTATTGTCGTGGCTACTGGCCTTGGTGTGGTTACTGTGACTGCGCATGCGGGGAACGCCCCGGTGTCGACAAGCAGTGTTGTTGCCACGACTAAGTCTAAGTCAACGTCTAGCAGCAAAGCTTCTGCTAAGAAGGTCGCTGAGAAAAAGGCTGAAGCCTAAAGGTTGAAAGTACCAAAATAAGCCCTGAGCCATGGTGTTCAAGGTTTCCCTACCTCATAACTAGCAATATCATGTTCAAGAAGCATTGCCCAGCAATCCAGCGAGATTGCTGGGCAATGTTTGCATAAACTGGTCAAATATCCCGTCGATAATTTGTTCTGCGCCAGCGAATTGTGCACCTAGACCACTTAGTTGTTGCATCAGCCACTGTAAAGCTTGGGCAACTGCGATATCCGGTAACGGTCGTCCAAAATCATAGAACAAGTCGCCTAGCGTACGGTCGTCGATCGCCTCGCGTTGACTTAAGGCGAGGATGTCATAGCCAAACATGACCATGGCCATATGCCCACACAAGCCGTCATAATTCTGAACTTGAGTCTGATCGAATTGCAGGTACTGCTTGCCCACTTTGAAGAAGCCTTCGATTTGCCAGCGACGGCCATATAACTGAACGATTTCTTCAGGTCGTAAGTTGGTCTTAGTAGTGCCCAAAACCAGGTACTGATTAGCGTTAGCGCGATTAGTCACGAAAACCAACTTAACGGGCATGGAAGTCCCATTTACTTCAAAGTAGACGATGGGGCTGTAAAGATAGTTGTCGTGTGCTGGCCATTTACTGCGTCGCAAAATTTGATAGAGACTTTTCACGTTCATTTGGCGCTTACGGTAACGGAAGTAGACTTTCTCCGAGCGTTTGAGCATTCCGACGCCAAAAAGGCCGCGCTTAAGCAGTGCAGCAAACATCTTAGGTGAGGTAAACCAGCTATCAAACAACACAAATTTAGCCTTAGTGCCTGCTTGAATGGCATCATCAACAAGATCGAGTGCGACTTCATTCATCTTCCGTTGCGCTTGAGCACGACGCCTGGCGGCAAGCGTCCGTCCGTCGCACACCCGACTGGTACTGATCCGATTCTTAGCATGAGATGAGGACATTAGCGCAAAGTTCAGGGGCATGAAGGTATTGCCGTCACTCCACCCCAGTGTCAATGCGCGAAATCCTTTGTAGTAGCAGCCATGGTCATGGTCAAATACGCGCGACAATAACTCAGTTCGCTTTGAAAATTCGCGTTTGAACAATGAATCGTCAATGATCAAGGCTTGAGTACGCCGAGAATCGGCAAAGTGGGCGACATAATTAATCAAGTGAATGGCGACCATCAAGACCAAACGTTGCCAGTTAGTGCGCGCATCGTTCAGACAGTTACGTACGGTCTTGGTCGAAAAACGCGGATCAGGATTGGCACGTTCGAAAGAGTAGCGGGCAAAAATGGTTCCCAGAGCCCACTCAAACAGATCCGTAACGTGAACGCCTCGAGTCTTGTGGATATTGGCACGTCGTAGTAGGTGAGAAAGCTGGACCAATTTTGAAAAATGTTTCATTGAACGGTGAAAATCATTAGCAGAATGTTGTATAGTTGACATGGACATGAACGCTCCTTTGTATCCTTGGTTTTGACGCCTTAAGTATACAGATACGGAGCGATTCGTGTCTATTTTTGTGCGCAAAAGCCCCAGCGAACCGGGGCTTTTGGGTGGATTATCAACTTTCAACCTTTAGCTGAAGCTAAAAAAGTGGCTGTGAAAGCTTCTGCTTCTTCCAAAGCTTCTGCTTCTTCCAAAGCTTCCGCATCTTCTAAAGCTGCTGCTTCAAGTGCAAAGGCCTCTAGTGCCAAAGCTTCCAGCGCGAAGGCTTCAAGCGTTGCTGCTAGCACGTCCAGTGTCAAAGCTGCTACAAGTAACCAAACAGCTGCCAGCCAAAGCACCAATTCTGCAAGCTCCACCAGCACAACAACCGCAACCCAATCTAGCACCCGTTCATACAGCGCACCGGTTCGTACCGCCGCTGTGCAAACACCTGCTCAACGCGCTGCTGCTAAAGCTGCTAGCATCCGTAACACGACCGGCGAAACTTATGTCGGCACCATTTCTGGTTTAGGCCGTTCCACCGATGTCGTTCAAGGTTCCATGAGCCGCACTTCTGCGCCTGCACAAGCTGGTTTGGCCATGACTTGGGGCGGGGCAACGCGTTTGTCCACCACTGATGGTTTAACTACTGAAATCGCCGGCCACGCCAAGAGCAACACCTTTGCTTGGATCATGGGCTTAGGCGTCGGCAGTCAAGTTTCTGTCACTGATGCCAATGGGAATTCTCGGACTTACACCGTTTATGCCACTGATGATGTCAATGATGATTCTTATTCCACGAAAACTGGCAAAGACCAATGGAATGCCATTACTTCTGCCGGCCAAGGTGAAGCAGTTGTTTTACAAACTTGCATTTCCAATACGGTCAACCGGATCGTTTGGGCCCATTAAACTGCTGGGGGGCAGCGGGTTCACAACATCCACTCAAAAATCGTAAGCATAAGGAAGCCGTTAGTGGGCTTCTTTTTTTTTCTTGAATTGTCAAGCTAAGTGGAACATCTCTGACCAGAAGACTTCAAGCGAAGATT
>NZ_AZEU01000335.1 GCF_001435035.1 Lacticaseibacillus manihotivorans DSM 13343 = JCM 12514 | reverse complement strand
GAAGTCCAGGAATTTGTCCGCACGCCCTACCTGGTAAAGCTATATGCCGTCTTCATCCGAGTCTGTATTTATCTCTTGTGCGAGTTGTTGAATGGTTTGATATTGCTCGTCTGAGCGGCATTCCTTCTTTCTATTTCCTGAAGTTTTTTAGCACGGCGGCCTCCGTTGAGACGTATTCAAGTCGCGCCTTAAGGCGTTTGATCTCAAAATCTTTCTTTTCAAGTTCAGTAAGTTGGCCATGATCTTCCTTGGCTTTGCCACGACGATCGGCGAGCGACGATTCACCTCCTTGATTGAACTTCTTGACCCATGCATAGACTTGTCCATATGAAACATCGAAGTGCTTTGTCGCTTCAACGTAATTCAACTCATTGGCGATAGTCCATTGTGCGATCTCGATGCGTTCGGCGTGAGTCGTCTTGCGTCCATCTTTCATTGGGGTGGCCCTCCTAGTGGCTTTGAGGGTTCTGGTGCAAAGTTTACTCAGGGAGAGTGCATCCTGTATCATGAATTTAAACTGGAGGTTTTCAGATGACTGATCATTTTAAAGGACGGCAATTCAATCAATCGGTGATTACTTTTGCCGTAGGCTACTACTTGCGTTACAACATCAGTTATCGAGATCTAGTTGAAATGATGCGCGACCGTAGTATTTTCGTGCATCACACAACCCTCATGCGTTGGGTACAACATTACTCACCGATTATGCGGGCTCTATGGCGTAAGCGCCATCGGCGCACTTCCAAAAGTTGGCGTATGGATGAGACCTACATCAAGATCAAAGGTCAATGGAATTACCTCTACCGTGCCATTGATGATCAAGGTCTTACGCTTGATTTTCAACTGCGCAAGAAGCGTGACTTTAACTCGGCCTATCATTTTCTCAAACGCCTTTTAAAGACCTATGGTCTTCCACATCGATTAGTGACTGATCAGTACGGAGCGACCCTAAAGGCAATTAAAAAGCTTACTAGGGAAGGCTATCTGCACAAAGGTGTGCATCAGTGCTCCAAATATCGCAATAATCTGATTGAGCAAGATCACCGTTTTATTAAGCGGCAACAAGCTCGTTCCGCAAGTTATCAGAGCACTCGGACAGTAGCTAGTGGCTGTTCAAAAACGCGTAGTGACTGATAATAGTGATTTTAAGACGTTACTGTCTTATAATAAATGCATACGAAATGTCGGTTTTC
>NZ_AZEU01000334.1 GCF_001435035.1 Lacticaseibacillus manihotivorans DSM 13343 = JCM 12514 | reverse complement strand
TGGATCTTGTCAAAGAGAAGACCGCAGAGACAATTGCGGTTGCCGTAGACACTGGTATGGTCATGGCGAATTTGGAAAATCTTCTCGCAGTTTTAAGTAGACCAATTTCGATTACTGCCAAAAAGAATAAGACTGCGGTGAAGATTGATTACAAAGTTATCGTGGATTTGCCTGAAAGTTAGGGCTAATTCACCAGCCACTATTTAGTAAGGCTGAATTCAAAGAAAGAGCGGAAAAATTATATGAGAAATAAATTTGTTTTAGTAATTATGTTTATTTTAGCCTCTGTTGTTTTAGTGGGATGTTCCGTTTCGAATCAGTCCGCTAATAAGTGGCTGTTCAAAAACGTGTAGCGTTTGATACTAGTGATTTTGGGACATTACTGTCATATAATAAATGCATACGGAATCCTGGTTTTCAGACATTTCCCGTGCATTTATGAAATTCACTCGGAGGTTTTATCCATGGTTTATCGTCAAAGTCCCCACCAACTCTCTTTTGAATCCTTTGGTTGCGGCCTGAGCACACCGCTCAGTCCAAATAATGAGTGGGTGCGCTTAGCTGATATTTTTCCGTGGAAAGAACTCGATGAGGCATACCAATTGGAGTTTTCCAAGAA
>NZ_AZEU01000059.1 GCF_001435035.1 Lacticaseibacillus manihotivorans DSM 13343 = JCM 12514 | reverse complement strand
GCCACCACATCAAGCACAAGGCCAACACCAAGCATAAACGCCTGCTTACTGGACGCAGTATCGATGAGCGCCCCAAACGTGTGGATAGTCGCCGTGAGTTCGGCCACTTCGAGTTAGATACAGTGGTGGGTAAGCGTGATGGTCAAGAGAGCGTCATTATGACGTTCATCGAACGCAAGTCCCGTTTCCAGTTCATGCGTCTGATTGATGGCCGCGACGCCGACTCCGTAAACTACGCCATGCGCGGTATCGTTGCGGAGTACGGCGACGTCATTAAAACAATTACTGCCGACAATGGCTCTGAGTTTGCCGACCTAGACTCGGTGCTCGATGGCGTGGCCACCGTGTACTATGCGCATCCATACCGTTCCAGCGAGCGCGGCACCAACGAGGTCCACAATAAGATGGTTCGGCGAGACTTTCCCAAAGGTGAATCCCTAGACGCTGTCAGCCCACAAGCTGTCGCCGAAACTCAAGA
>NZ_AZEU01000333.1 GCF_001435035.1 Lacticaseibacillus manihotivorans DSM 13343 = JCM 12514 | reverse complement strand
TCATGGCCTTTTTGGTCTAGTCGCTAAGGTGTTGCACTTGAATTGTAAACTGGGGAGCAATTGAAAGTCTTACAAAAAAAGTGGCACTTCACGATTATTGACCTCTGGCAAGATCCAGTGGTCAAAGCTGAAAATCGCGCCCAACCACTAGCAATGGTCGACGACGCTCATCCAACCCGATTAGGTTATCGGAATATCTGGACGCCAATTTTTCGGCAACAATTAACGGACGTGCTTCGCCAGTCGGAACCATAATCGTCAATCGATTTCGCGTTTTCAAGGCTTCCGTCGATAGTCTAAAGAAATAAACATAACGACCGGATGAACCTGTCATGTGATAGGCTCATCCGGTCGTTATGTTTTAGCTTACTTCAAATTTTAGGTTAGTCTGCGACTTCAATCTTCCCAACCGCAATTGGTAAGGTGACGTGTGCATCGTAGGCGCCAACTTCACCAGCAACGGTGGCTGGTAAAGCCAAGTCTTGTGGTACGCCGTGAATGTAGATGACCCGTTTGTCGAGTTCCAAGTCATCGGTACCAAAAACTTCTTTGAACTTCGCTTTCAAATCAGCTAATGGCACATCGATTTCGTAGGCAAAGTGGCCTTGGGCGTCAGCGACTGGGTAGTTATCATTTGGCACGTCCATGTGATGTGGGGCGTTGTCAAATGGCACCATCGTTGTCCCTGAGACTGGTTCAGTTTCTGGCAAGTCGACAAATCCGTCATGATTGGCATCCTGCGCCATCGTGGCAATTTGGGCCGCCTTACCATCTGGAAAACCGTGGAAATGTTCCCAGTGTTGCGTATTTGCAGGTGTATCAAACATTTCAATCGCCACGTGTAATTGGTCACCGTCTTCAACAAAGGTGGCAGTTCCATGGGGTGCCGTTCCAATGCCTTCTGCGTTTAGTGGTACGATGTTAGCAACGTATTTTTTAGTCATGAATGATTCCTCCAATTCTTCATTATAAGTCCATTATATGCTATTCTAAACTTATTAAAATTGATATATGTCAAGAAAGGAAAATTTATGCACTGGCAAATTGGTAGATTGTAAAATTAATCCGAACGCTGTTCGGATTAATTTTACAATCTACCTATCTGTCCAAGCTCGATGTGAAAGCAACCGATGTCTATTTACGCGGCGAATTTGGTCAAAAAAGCTCTCAAACCCTTGCTACGAGCGGAAGTTCAAAAAATGGACTTAATCTATATAGAGAACCTCCTGGATTATTCACCTCGGTATTTGGGACATGAAATCGCATCTGGCCGGTCTGA
>NZ_AZEU01000332.1 GCF_001435035.1 Lacticaseibacillus manihotivorans DSM 13343 = JCM 12514 | reverse complement strand
TTTTGTCTGAGTGCTAACGATAGTGGCTAACTTGATTGTAAAACGCGGGTAAAAATAAAAATTGCCAAGTCCAGCATATACATCCAACCTCATTCTTAAATGCCCAGATAACTGCTTATGAAGCAAATTAAATCGCAAAAAAATAGCCGCCTCATAATGGGACGGCTACCACCTGTTTCATGGGGATGTCATACGATCACTCGCGCTCCATCCGCACTCCAAAAAGTTGAAAAACATGCAAATCCGTAGCTAATTGCTTGGGTCAAGATGTCTATTTGACGCGGTTTTGACATACACTACACTCACTTTAGGCCACAAAAAACACCGGCCAGCCTAAGCTGATCGGTGTTTTCATTTGCACTTGTTAAATTAGATTTCTTCAGGAACCAACTTAACAGGCTTAGTGCCCATCCAGCCACAGATTTCTTCGAAAGTATCTGTGATAGCTTGAGTACCAGGTGCAAGGAGCTTACGAGGATCGTAGCCTTTACCTTGCTTGTCTTTGCCGGCTTCGATGTATTCACGAGTAGCTTTAGCAAAGGCCAATTGGCATTCAGTGTTGATGTTGAGTTTGGAGATACCCATGTGGATAGCCTTTTCAACTTGGTCTTGAGGGATGCCGGAGCCACCGTGCAAGACAAGAGGTAATTCAACAGCGTCAGCAATTTCTTGGAGACGGTCGAAGTGCAGGCCCTTCCAGTTAGCAGGATATTGGCCGTGGATGTTACCGATACCAGCAGCTAAGAAGTCGATGCCAGTTGCAGCTAAAGTCTTAGCTTCTTCAACAGATGCTAATTCGCCTTCGCCGACAACACCGTCTTCTTCACCACCGATAGAACCAACTTCAGCTTCGACGGAAATGCCTTTAGCATGTGCTAAAGCAACGATTTCCTTAGTCTTAGCAACGTTTTCTTCGAAAGGCAAGTCGTGGCCATCGAACATAACGGAGTTGTAACCAGCAGCAATAGCTTCCTTGGCAGCTTCGTAGTTACCATGGTCAAGGTGAATAACAACTGGGACAGTGATCGCCATGGACTTAACCGTTGCTTCGATCAGTTGCTTGCAAAGTTCGTAGCCGCCCATGTACTTAGCAGCGCCCATGGAAGTTTGGATAAGAACTGGAACGTTCAGTTCTTGTGCGCCTTTAAGAATGGCACGGGTCCATTCAAGGTTGTTGGTGTTGAACGCACCGATAGCGTAGTGACCCTTGCGAGCAGCTTGAAACAATTCAGTGCCGTGTACTAATGGCATGTATAGTTCCTCCTAAAGAATGAAAACTTATTTTTTTACCCTTTTATTCTAACATAGTTTATTCAATTGTGTCAGGAGATTTTGCAGTTAATGGTTGACACTGCTAGACTTGAGTGTTAACGCTTACTTATGCAAAAACTTTTGAAAAAAAGAAATTTCAGCACGCATTGGAGCATCATGGTAAAATAATCAGGTACCAATTGGTATAGGAGGAGAAACATGACACCAAGGATCAACGACATTACCCCAGCAGAATGGGATCTGATGCGTATCGTGTGGACTAAAGGGGACGTCCACAGCCGTGATTTGATCACTTTGCTTCAGCAAAAACGTGATTGGTCTGAATCCACGATCAAAACGTTGCTCGGCCGTTTAGTCAAAAAAGGCCTGCTGAATGTGAGCAAAGACGGGCGCCGGTTCACTTATTCTGCCACTGTAGATGAGCGCTCAGCGATGGATGAAACTGTCCAAGAATTATTCGCACACTTATGCGCGATGAAAAAAGGCCAAACGCTGGTCAACTTAGTGCAAGCGACTACCATGACCCAAGCGGATCTGGAAAGCTTGCAACAAGTGGTCCAAACCAAACTCGACAACGCACCTAGTATGGTGACTTGTGACTGTCTGCCACCGGGTAATGACGACGGTTGCTGCTAAAAATTTAAAATTGTAAGACAACGAGGTCATTGCGATGGCCTCGTTTTTAAATGGCGTTGAAATCAAAATGGTCTACCTGATTTTATCAGGGGATTTTTAGACGACTTTATTTCGTTGCTTTCATCTTCGCCAGCCATTGCGCCCATTTTTCTTCCAGCGAGCCTTGATCCAGCCTGATCACTCCAAGAGGTCCGTCGTCGGTTTCTTCCAGTGAGTCTTGCATCTCAATATTCTCCGCTTGCTCAAACCACAACGCGGTTGGCGCATCGCGCGTCAACTGCCAACGTGACTCAAGCAGAGGATGCATCGCGTGACGGAGTTTATCGATATGCGGCGTCGGATTTTCGTCTGAATCAAGCAGCACCGTTTGTAATTCCTGATAAAAATCTTTCAAGTTCAGCTGTTCGCTTAAAAATCGCGCCAGTAAAGTGTTGATTTCCGTACTCAAGGCGTCATAGTGATTGCGCTTGAGCCATTGTCGCAAGGTTTGTTTCAGGCGATTATTGGCTTTTTGCACTTGTGCTTGCAGCTGTTTTTCGGCACTTGGTGGTAAGGCTTGGCGCAGTTGCACCGGACCGGAAATCGTGACGCGGGTGCCGAGTTCTAGTGGTAAGTAGAACAGTTGGCTGAAGGCAACCATGGCAATGTCAGGATTTGGCTCGGGGGTTTGCGCCCAGTCGATATTTTCTGCGTCGATGTGGATCTTCATGACGCGGACCACTGCCGATTTCGTGCCTTTGATCGTGGTGATGGTGTCGATGCCCAGGATCGGGCCGTTAATTTCGCCTTGCATGCGATCATCCTCCTAAATGATAAGCGTCGAGTTGTGACAGCTCCCACACCGGCTGATGGCGCGCACGTTGATCAGCCAACCAAGTCGGGTCGTAAAATGGCATGCCGCGCCTTGCAAATTCGGCTTTTTGCAGTTCGACGCGATCAAACATGAAGCGGTTGAAGTCGCCGGCTTTGCGATGGGCGGTGTCTTCTGCGTCGGTGTTAAATAAGATGTCGCGTTCATCGCGGTACAGAAAATGGGTGACGTTTTGCACATCGACCAGCAAGTAGGTGATGGGTAAGCGGGCATCTAATTTTTGATCAAAGCGCAACGCGATCTCTTTGGCTTGTTGGGTAAACGTTTTGGCGCAGTGATTACGATGTTGACCAGTTTGGGTGAATTGCTTTTGGAACTGTTGCAACAGCGCATCTAGGGTTAATTTGTGATTGCCATAAGCTTGTAGTGCGTGAGTCAAGGTGCGGATCACTTTAGGCCAATCGTCAGTTTGGGGATGGTCAGTACTGGCCAGCCAGCGTTTAAAAAGTTTGAGCATGCTTGCGACTAATTGTTGGCGATTGCGCATCGCAAACTCACGGTCTTGTGGACTTTTCACCAAATGTACGCGCATGAGATGTCCTCGCATCGCGACCGGTTTGGCATACCCTAGAGCGCCTGAGCTTTTCGTGAAGACGGAATTATATGCAGCGAACAGTGTTTGCGGTGGCCAACCCAAGTTTTCATATTTACCAGCACGTGCGAAATTGGTGACCCCTAAAATAACGACGTCGTAAGTTCGAAAGCGGTCATTAGGTAACATAAATACCAATCGTTGCGCGCCAGCAGTGAGTGCTCGGATTTGAAACCCTCTGAGACTTTTCATTAACACGGCGTTCACCTCCAAGCCAAATTTTGAAGGCTGAGGGATGATCTGACAAATTTGAAGCACCAAAAACCAAAAAGAAAAAATTTCTAGCGCTCAAAAGTAATTAATAGTACTTGACTTTAGTAAACGTGTAAGCGTATACTAAAAATCAGGAGGAGTGTTCGACTTAGCGCAGGTCGATCGTACCACTTCGCGACGGGCGGCAGAGCCCGCTAAACTGCAGAGACGATCCCACAGCGACTGGGCTTAACGGTTCAGCTCCACTGGATCTCTGGTTTCAGAGTGCCGGCATAGAAGGGTCCGGATTGGACTCATACCAAGTAACTGCTGGGTGCACGATCCTCATGGTGACATGGGAAGCAAGGGCAAGCCTGTTTGCGAAAGGCAATGCAGAGCTGTTTAGCGATCAAAGTGGTTGAGGTCCAAGAAGCCAAGGCCCGCAGAAACGTCCTTGATACATTGAGAACTGCAAGCACGTAATCAAATCGGCGTTAAAGCCGCAAGTCCACGAAATAGGTAACTGTTTCGTGGATTTGTTGTGCTTTTGCGCCGAAATCAAAATAACCGCCACGCAATTTTGCTCATTGCGTGGCGGCTTTTTCATTATGGCCATAAGAAATTATCGACGGCAGCAGCGACTCGCGGATTATCTCGCAGCTTGGTATGTTGGGCATCTGGTCCGGTGAAGCGCAATTCTTGATAACTCGTCGTCCGCCCTTCAAGTAAATAGCCCAGCGCCCGGCTCGAGGCGTTCAAAATTTTTCCATCAGAATGCGAACCATCCATTAAGTCGCCGTAAATATTTAACACGGCCAAGCGGGGAAACCGGTCACGCCGGAAATACGCCATGCGATAATCCGGCGCCATTAAATGCGGTTGCCCATCGGGATCCAAGTGATTGTGGCGCGGTTGCATGTGCATGCGCGGAATACTGTCAAAAGGCCCAGCAATCGCGGCCCATTTTAACACCCGTGGGAGGTTTGGATCTTTACCGAAGCGCAGTAAATACCATTCGACAGCGGTGTTGCCCAGTGAGTGGGCGACAAAGTTCACCGACTGCACGTGATAGCGATCCTTTAAGCCGATCATCACTTGATGCAAATACATGCGCAGCCGATGAAAATCTACGGTGCGCGTATCTTCAAACACGACTTGCACCATCGGATGATGCATTTGCGAAGTCAACCGGCCCATAAAGGAGACTTCACCATCAGACTTGACGATGGCGATCAAAGCTGGTGTGGCATTGGCGTCGCGTTGCGCGGCTAACATTAAAGGGCGCATTGAGCGAATATTGCCGTGATGGCCATGCACGTAAAGCGTCACCGGTTGGGTGATTGTGCTGGCTTGTGTGGTATGTAGTGGCGAAAAACCGATCACCACCAACGCAAAACTGAGAATGAAAAAAAGTCGTCGCCGCATGTGCCCACCTCCAAAATAAACCGTTCTGCCTTTATTTTACAGCAAGCGTCGGCATGAAAATCGTGCGCAGCGCAAGCTTAAACTTTTCAAAGTGAAATCAGAAAATGACATTATAGGTTTTAACTATACTCCGTGATAGGAAAAGACGATGCCTAATTCGTTGACACGTTATGCCGATGTGGTTATGATGAGTTCAACATAAAGAAGCGATGAGAAGATGAGTAACCGATTCGTGTGTTTCAACAGAGAGCCGCCATTGGGTGTAAGGCGGCAAACGCACAGCGGTGAAGATGGTCTTTGTGGTTCGCGACATTTGAGCCTTGGTGAAAGTGTCATGGGTGCGCCCATTATCGCGCCGGAGTCTGATCGGACTTCATGAGGTGTCGGGTGTGAGCGCGACACGAATCAAGGTGGTACCACAGCATCGCTGTCCTTGACGTCTTGCAGGCGTCGAGTGCGGCGCTTTTTTATTTCCAGTGATTATGAGGAGGAGTTTCAACATGACCAAAACCATTATCGGGTATCCACGTATCGGGGAACATCGTGAATTAAAATTTGCCACACAAAAGTATTTCAAGCATCAAATCACCCAAGCCGAACTGCAAACCACGGCACAGCAGCTTCGTGCCAAGAACTGGAACACCATCCAACAAGCAGGGATCGATCAAATTCCAACTGGCGACTTTTCGTTTTTTGATACCACGCTAGACACCGCCAAATTGCTCAACATCGTGCCTAAACGTTACCAAGATCTGGGCTTGAACGACTTAGATGAATACTTCGCCTTAGCGCGCGGTTATCAAGGTGAAACCGGTGATGTCAAAGCCTTGCCGATGAAAAAATGGTTCAACACCAACTACCATTATTTGACCCCAGAATTTGACGCTGACACGCAAATCAAAGTCGGCGACTGGCAATTGTTTGATCAATTCAAAGAAGCCAAAGCCCAAGGCATCAACGCGCGCCCGACCTTGGTTGGCCCATACACCTTGTTGCGTTTGAGCCGGTTATTAGATGGCAAAAAAACTTCCGATTTTGTCGATGACTTGATCAAAGCCTACACCGAAATTTTAAATCAGTTAGCAGATCTTGGTGCTGAATGGATCCAAATCGACGAGCCCGCTTTGGTTTACGATCAAAGCGCAGAAGATTTGGCGTTGTTTAAGCAATTGTATCAACCGATTTTGGCGGCTAAAGGTGACTTGAAGGTCCTTGCGCAAACTTATTTCGGTGACGTCCGCGATTCTTACACCACGTTATTGGCCTTAGACTTTGACGGTTTAGGCTTAGATTTCAACGAAGGCCGCGATGCCAACTTACAAAGTTTGAGCGAATATGGCTTTCCTGCAGATAAAACCTTGTTTGCTGGTGTGATCAATGGGAAAAACATTTGGCGCACCAACTACAAACAAGCTTTGGCCTTGTTGCAACAACTGCCTAAAGAAGCGGTGTTAAGCACCTCAACTTCCTTGCTGCACGTGCCATACACCACGCAAAACGAAACTAAAATTGCGCCTAAAGAACTGCAATATTTAGCGTTTGCCCAAGAAAAGCTCCAAGAACTCGCTGATCTTGATGCGATCCGCGAAGCTGGTGTCGATGCCCCAGCTTATCAAAAGAACCAAGCCTTGTTCGCGACCCCACGCTACGAAGAAAACGCCGCATTAAATGCCAAAATCGCGGCCTTAAAGCCTGAAGACTATACCCGTTTGCCAAAGCGTGCAGAACGTTTAGCCCAACAAGCGAAAGTGTTGAACTTGCCACCCTTGCCATTGACCACTATCGGCTCATTCCCACAAACCGCTGCCGTCCGCAAAAACCGCGCCCAATTGCGCAAAGGCGAAATCACCGAACAACAATACACCGAGTTCAATCACGCCGAAGTGCGCCGCTGGTTGAAGATCCAAGAAGACCTCGGCTTAGACGTGTTAGTCCACGGGGAATTTGAACGCAATGACATGGTCGAATACTTCGGGGAAAACTTCGCAGGCTTCCGCTTCACGGAAAATGGCTGGGTGCAATCTTACGGCACTCGCGGCGTGAAGCCGCCGATCATTTGGGGTGACGTTTCTCGGACGCATCCGATCACTGTGGCGGAAACCGTTTATGCGCAATCGCAAACGGATCACGTGGTTAAAGGCATGCTGACTGGGCCGGTGACCATTTTGAACTGGTCATTCCCACGCGCTGATGTGCCAGCGAAGTTATCGACGGAACAAATCGCCTTGGCTTTAGCAGATGAAGTCTTGGATCTGGAAAAACACGGCATCAAGGTCATTCAAATCGACGAACCAGCCTTGCGCGAAAACTTACCACTGCGCAAAAAAGACTGGTATTCCAAGTATTTGGACTGGGCTGTGCCAGCTTTCCGCTTGACCGCAGCCAAAGTGCAGCCAACGACTCAGATCCACACGCATATGTGCTATTCCGAATTCCAAGACATCATCGGGGCCATCGATGCGCTGGATGCAGACGTGATTTCGTTTGAAGCTTCCCGGGCAGATTTGACCTTGTTGGATGTGCTGCATGATACGCATTTTGAAACCCATGTCGGCCCTGGTGTTTACGATATTCACTCACCGCGGGTACCATCCGTTGACGAAATCGTTTCAACCATTCACAAAATTTTGGCTCGGATCCCAGAAGATCATGTTTGGATCAACCCAGATTGCGGCTTGAAGACGCGCGAAGAACCAGAAACCATCGCCAGCTTGAAGAACATGGCTGAAGCGACGCGCCTGGTACGAAAGGAACGCCATGAAAGTCAATCAACTATTCAATAAACACCAAGTGATTTCATTTGAAGTTTTCCCGCCGCGCCAAAAATCCCCGTCGATCGATTTTTCGCGGATCTATGGCACCATGGATGCCTTGAGCCAACTCGATCCAGACTTTGTGTCCGTGACGTTTGGGGCAGGTGGGTCTAAGCGCCAAGCGGGAACCCTTGAAATCGCCAGCCTGATCAAAAGTGAATACGGCATTGAACCCGTCGCTCATCTCCCAGCCAGTCAGCTGACTGGTGCTGAAGTCGATGAATTATTGGACCAATTTGCGACGCATGGCATTCAAAACATTTTGGCGTTGCGCGGCGATATTCCCAAAAGCGGCCGCGTCGCCAATGATTTTGTCCATGCCAATGACTTAGTCGCCCACATTTGCGCGTCAGGGCATGACTTCAACGTGATCGGTGCGTGTTATCCGGAATGCCACCCAGAAGCCTCCGACCTCAATGCCGACATCGCGCATTTGAAGTTGAAAGTTGACGCTGGCGCCAATCAATTGATCTCGCAACTGTTTTTCGACAATCAAGTCTTCTATGATTTTGTGGCAAAATGTCGCGCCGCTGGTATCACGGTGCCGATCGAAGCCGGGATCATGCCAGTGCTCAACCAACATCAGATTCAACGCATGGCTGAAATGAGCGGCGTCAGCTTGCCAGAAAAGTTCACCGCCATGATGGCGCGGTATGAAGGCAATCCGATCGCGATGCGCGATGCGGGTATCGCTTATGCGATCGACCAAATCATCGATCTTTTAGTTCACGGCGTTGACGGCATTCACATTTACACGATGGATAATCCCACCGTTGCCGCCCGAATCGTGCAAGCCACCCGCTCTCTAGTACGCGCATAACAAGTAAGTCAGGACAAAAATCGTCCTGACTTTTTTGTTCGTTATACCAAATTGCCTAGCGGCACGAAAATTTGTGGGTGTAGCGCCTTGGCGCCACTGCGGAAAACTGGACAAGTTGCCAGTGCGGCCGGCGCCAGAAATCGGCCAAACCCAGGCCGATGTTCTTTTGCCTAGATTTAGAACCAAAGAAAACCACTTTGTTTCAAAATCTGCCGGTGAAATCTGCGCGAGCCGACAAAAACCGGCGTCTCACTTGATTTCACTGCCACAGGCAATTGTCCAGCTTTCCTCCGTTCTGCCTCGGCGCTTCCACCCACAAATTTTCTCTTCAGATATCAATGGCTCACAGATCATGCACGGCCACGCTGCGACGCCACTTGTTATGTGAATGTTGACTTAATATTGCATCATGTGATTTGTGGTCATCAGGTACCAGTGGGTCTGACTTCGCGCAGATGATTTGAGCTTGAGACGGAAGCTGGCCGTCGATGCATAGTGAGATTTCCGTTAGTGGTTCACCACTTACGGAAAGCCGCAGGGGAAGATCCACTTGGTTCAGGAGCGTAGCGAGTGAATCAAGTTAGCTTCCCCGAGGACCCTCACTATGTAGCGGCGAGCCAGCTGGAGTCCCAATTTCCAATCACCGACGCCCGATAGAGGTCTCACAGCAAATGCAAACTGCGATTCAAAAACAACGTCGTGGATTCAAAGACTTGATCTAAATAGCCTTCACCATGCGCCGTGCCAGCAAGCATGCGTGTCGCGTGAGGAATCCCGGCATCGCCTAAAGCTTGGGATAAGCGCGCCACGCCGCTGGTCGGAACGAATTCATTCAACGAGTTGGCCAAATACATCGGGCCAGTGGTGTCGGTCACATGATATGCTGGCGTGGCGGCGACATAATCGCTGGGATGCGGGAGATATTGGGTGATAAACCATTTGTAGAAGCTGTTATTCACACCGTCTTGGTTGATCGTGCGCGATGCGGCTGTGGCAAAGTTTTCCGTGTCACCTTGCACTGCCACGACGTCATTGTGCTGGCTTAACCAATCAGCAATGTCTAAAATGCCACTGAGGCTGACGGCGGGGATCCCGTATTTGATCGCCATTTCCACTGCCATATTACCACCAGCACTGCCGCCGACTGCTGCGATCGCACGCTTGTTAAACGGCAAGTCCCGTTTTTGAATCCAAGTCCACAAGCGATCCATATCAACAAGCGGTGCAGGCCAATGTCCGGCAGTATTTTCGCGATAGTTTGGCGCGATCACGAAGAAGTCGCGATCATTGAGGCGCTTGGCCCAGTCGGCTTCTTTGCGCTTGTCGCCGCGAAACCAGCCGCCACCATGGATCATGATGATACCAGCTTTGGCAGCGCCGCGCGGAGCGTAAAGGTCTAAAGCGAGCTGATGGATGTCATCGTAGTAAAGGTTTAATTGTTGTGCCATAACGGGCCTCCGATTAAATTTAGTCACTGCTAACGTCAATATAGCACCGCGACTAAATTTGGCAAATTTGAAGCATCGCAGGTACAATATAGGCGTGAGGTGAATACGATGAAACAAACCATTGCCTTATTAGCAGATATTCACGGCAACGTGTCAGCGTTTGACGCGGTGATTCAAGATGCGCAAAAAAATCACGCCACCAGCTTTTGGTTTTTAGGCGATTTATTTTTGCCAGGACCTGGTACGGATGACTTATGGCAAAAACTCGCCGCCTTGCATCCCCAAGTGTGGTTGCGCGGCAATTGGGAAGATGCTATTTTAGCGATGTTGTCCGGGCATTTTGAATTGGATGATCCTGGGGCGATTTATTTGGCGACATTAAGTGCTTATCTCAATGAGCATGTGTCCAGTGCGGTGATGTCGCAAATGGCCGCGCACCCGATCAGCACGGTGCAAACTGTCAACGGCGTCAAAATTCAAGCCAGCCACAACTTGCCTGATCGAGATATGGGCCGTTCGTTGTATCCGGCGCAACCGCAACAAAATTTCGATGACATGATGACCGCTGATTTGGATATCGCAGTATATGGGCACACTCATCAACAAGTGATGCGCACCACTAGCCGCGGACAGTTGATCATCAATCCCGGGGCGGTGGGGCAGCCTTACAGTTTATGGCCGAAGTTTTTTGCCGATCAGCGGGCCCATTATGCCTTGCTTGAAATCGATGACTTTGGGCGCGTGGATGTGAGCTTCCGCAAAGTCGAGTACGATCGCCAAAAAGAAATCGCACTGGCGCAACAACGCCACGTGCCGTATTCCTCACAATATGCATTTTTACGTGAGTCTGGTTCGACTATCACGCATGATCGGGATTTATTGGCGCAAGTCAACGCGGCGCATGATTATGTGGATCGCGTGGCGCGGTATTATCATAAACATTAAAGCGTAGGCCGACTCGTTCGGCCTTTTTTGTGCCAGGATAGTTGTGAACAACTAATTAATGTGAATTGCATTAATTTCTGAAAAATTGTTGACAGAATTATGAGAGAAGATTAGTATAATCTCATACTTAATTCATAGGAGGTTGTCAGGATGACAAACGCAATGCAAAATCACAAACAAAATCAAATTCTGGCAACCTTGTTGTTGAGCATCGACGTGTTGATTTAGTCGGTGCCCAGTTTGCATGCTGGCCACCGACGAATCCGGTGGCTAGTTGATGAATTCGACTAGCTGAGGTCTTTTCAGACCAGCGCTAGTCGAATTTTTTTATTCAAAAATCAGGAGGAATGACATTGGCACATCAAATTGCGATCCTAGCAGGCGACTATATTGGCCCAGAAATCATGGCCTCAGCAGAAAAAGTGTTGGCACACACCGCCAAGAAATTCGACTTTGCGTATGAAACCACAGCTTATCCATTCGGCGGGGAGGCCATCGACAAATGCGGCGATCCGTTGCCACAAAGCACGATCGACGGGGCAAAGCAAGCTGACGCGATTTTGCTTTCTGCAATCGGCGGGCCGAAATGGGATGCCGCCCCAAAGCGTCCAGAAGCCGGCTTGCTCGCGATTCGCCAAGCGCTTGGGTTATATGCCAATATTCGCCCCACTAAGATCAGCGAAAGCCAAGTCGATGATTCACCGATTAAGCCAGAGATCGTGCGCGGCACCGATTTTGTCATCGCCAGGGAATTGACCTCAGGTGCGTATTTTGGCAAACCACGTGAACTCGCAGAAGATCACGCCATCGATACCATGTATTATTCCAAAGATGAAGTGGAACGCATCATGGTCACCGGTTTTGATATGGCGATGCAGCGCAAGCAACATGTGACCATCGTCGATAAATCCAATGTGTTGGCCACCTCGAAATTCTGGCGGAAAACAGCTGAGCGTGTCTCTAAGCGCTACCCAAAAGTGACTGTTGACTACCGGTATATCGATGCCACCACCATGGCGATCATGACCCAGCCGACTGCGTTTGATGTGATTATCACCGCCAACTTGTTCGGCGACATTTTATCGGATGAAGCCGCACAAATCACCGGCTCGATCGGGACGATCCCTTCCATGTCTGCAGGCGCAGCTGGGCCGAACTTGTATGAACCGATTCACGGCTCGGCACCAGATATCGCTGGCAAGGGCATCGCAGATCCGATCGCAATGGTCAAAAGTGTGGCGATGATGATGCAATACTCCTTCAACCAACCTGACATCGCTGAAGCCATCGAACAAGCTTGCGACCAAGTGATCGCAGCCGGTATCACTACCCCAGATCTTGGCGGTTCGGCAACTACCGATGAAGTAACTGACGCGATCATCGCACGTATTTAATAGAAAGAAGACGACTGAAATGACGACAATGTTTGACAAACTTTGGCAAGATCATGTAGTAGCAGGCAAACCCGGTGAACCACAATTGCTGTACATCGATTTGCAATTGATCCATGAAGTGACGTCTCCTCAGGCGTTTGAAGGCTTACGCATGAATCATCGCAAAGTGCGCCGCCCAGATCTGACTTTTGGGACGATGGATCACGATGTCCCAACGGAAAACATTTTTAACATTCAAGATACCATCGCCAAAGCCCAAATCGACACCCTTGAAAAAAACTGCAAAGAATTTGGCATCACCTTAGCTAAAATCGGGGATTCCCGCCAAGGTATTGTCCATGTGGTCGGCCCTGAACGCGGGTTGACACAACCAGGCAAAACCATTGTCTGTGGCGATTCGCACACGTCAACGCATGGGGCGTTTGGCGCATTGGCTTTTGGCATCGGCACCAGTGAAGTGGAACACGTGATGGCCACGCAAACCATTTGGCAAACTAAGCCCAAAGCCATGGGCGTGCACGTCACGGGCAAGCTGCCACACAACGTTTTCCCCAAAGATATCATCATGGGCTTGATCGGCAAATACGGCGTGGCGTTTGGTCAAGGGTATGCGATGGAATTCTTCGGCGACACCATTGACGACATGTCGATGGAAGGGCGCATGACCATTTGCAACATGTGTATCGAAGGCGGCTCTAAAACTGGGATGGTCGCCCCAGATGCCAAAACTTACGATTATGTGGCTGGCCGGGAATACGCGCCAAAAGATATGGCCAAGGCGATCGCTTATTGGAAAAAGTACAAAACCGATGACGTCGCCGACTATGACAAAGTGATCGAATTCGATGTTTCCGAACTCGCGCCGATGATCACCTGGGGGACAAACCCTGGGATGGCCACTTCTGTACGCGAACCATTACCTGAAATTCAAGACGCCGATGATCAAAAAGCTTACGACTACATCGGCTTACATCCAGGGATGACCGCTAGTGAAATTCCATTGGATTATATCTTCATCGGGTCATGTACCAACGGGCGTTATGAAGATCTCAAAACTGCCGCTGAATTCATGAAAGGCAAACACATTGCGCCAAACATCACCGCTTGGGTAGTGCCAGGTTCACGAGCAGTGCGCAATCGTTGTATGGATGAAGGCATCGCCCAAACGTTTATCGACGCCGGGTGTGAATGGCGTGAACCAGGCTGTTCGGCATGTTTGGCGATGAACCCAGATAAAGTGCCAGCCGGCAAACATTGTGCGTCAACATCAAACCGTAACTTTGAAGGCCGGCAAGGCGCAGGTGCCCGGACGCACTTAGCCAGCCCGGCAATGGTCGCAGCCGCTGCAGTGGCCGGCCACTTCGTTGATATTTCACAAGCCGTGACGGCATAGGAGGCAAACATGGAAGCATTTACCACAGAAACCAGCAAAGCCATTGTGATCCCCAATGACGACATCGACACGGATATTTTGATCCCGAAACAATTTTTGAAAAATATTTTGCGCACCGGCTTTGGCATCAACGCCTTTTATCCATGGCGCTACCATGAAGACGGCTCACAAGTCGAAGATTTCCCCTTGAACCAAAAGGAGCATCAAGGCGCCACGATTTTGATCACTGGCAACAACTTCGGCTGCGGCTCCAGTCGCGAACACGCGGTGTGGGCCTTGACGGATTACGGTTTTCGCGCCGTGATTGCTGGCGGCTTCTCGGATATTTTCTTCATGAACGCCACCAAAAATGGCTTGTTGCCGATTATTTTGCCAGAAGCTGATCGCGCGATTTTGCGCGAATGCCAAGCAGATGAGGAAGTCACCATCGATTTGGAACAACAAGTCGTGAAGTTCCGCGATCATGCCTTCCACTTTGACATTAACGCCACGTGGAAAGAAAAGTTCCTCAAAGGCCAAGATGACATCAGCTTGACCGAGCAATACGAAGATCAAATCAAAGCCTACGAGGCCAAGCGCCCCGTATTTAATTAAAAAAAGGAGAACTGCCTATGCAAGCCACTACCAATCTTGAGCAACAACTCAACTACGCCAAAGAATCCCCATTGTTTTACAAAGTGTTCACCTTAGCTGGCATTGGCATTTTCTTAGATGCAGCGGATGTTTACATGGCCAGTGCCATCAACACCGCGATGATGAATGACAAATTTGCCACCGTTCAACAAGGTTCTTATTTCTTATCAGCCGGATTCTTAGGTTTGTTTATCGGCTCATTGTTAGCCGGATATATCGGGGACTTTTATGGTCGTCGCCGCTCTTATCAATTTAATTTGTTACTGTTTGGGGCCTTCACGTTTATCTCTGCGTTTATGCCTTCGATTCAATGGATGATCGCCTGTCGCTTCATGGCCGCCATCGGCTTAGGGGCAGAAATCGTCACCGGTTATGCCGTCGTGAACGAATTTGCGCCAGTCAATCGCCGCGGTTTTTGGTCGGGGATGATCGCCATCGTCGCCAATGCCGGCGCGCCGATCACGTTATTGGTCGCAACCTTTGCTGTACCGAACTTGGGCTTCCGTTCCATGTTTATCATCATGGGTGTGGCAGCCATCATCCTTTGGTTTGCCCGTCACAACTTCCCAGAATCTCCACGCTGGTTGATCGCCAAAGGTCGCACCAAAGAAGCGCAAGTCATTATCGATGAATTAAATGTTCGCGGTTCATATCCTGTCACTGAGAAAAATGAAGACGAACGTCGCGTGAAGGTCTCCTTTGGCCGTGGCGTGTTTGTGGCCTCTGTTGCTGTCGGTGCCGCACTGCTTTGCCAATACACGTTTACTTCATGGGTGCCAACGCTTTTGGTTCAAAAAGGCATCAGCATTTTCTCTTCCATCGGCTTTTCTGCGGTGATGATGTTAGGCGCCCCAATTGGTGCCACTATCGGGACGGTGTTAGTTGAACGCACCGGCCGCAAAAAGCTGATCGTCACCACTTTCATTTGCACTGCCATCTTAGGCATCGCTTATGCTTATGAAACCACGACGGTCGGCACCATCATCAATGGCCTGCTGTTAACCACCACATTCTACGTGCTGATGGCTTCAGTCATTTCGGTTTACACCAACGAGCTGTTTGAAACCAAGTACCGTTTCCGTGGTGCTGGGATCGCAAACGCTGTGGCGAAGCTGTTAAACGTCTTAATGCCAACGGCGGTCGCATATGCGATCACGCAAGTTGCGCCAAGTGCCATCTTCTATGGCATCGCTGTGATGGCGTTGATTGCCGCGGCGGTTGTCGGCTTCTTTGGTCCTGAAACGACGGCCAAAGAAATTAAATAGGTTTCCCTTTTAAAACTTCGATGTGATGTGAACCCATTGGGTTGGACAATTAAATAACTTGGTTATGCAGCCTCTTGA
>NZ_AZEU01000058.1 GCF_001435035.1 Lacticaseibacillus manihotivorans DSM 13343 = JCM 12514 | reverse complement strand
GGTCTTCTCCAGCAGATCAATATTCTTGATCTCCAGGAGCTGAGCATCAATGTAGCTGTACAGCGTCGCCGTGCAAACCATCTCCTCGGGTCGATAGAGCTTCTTTTCCTTGGCTCGGCCAACCACGGCGTCTGGGGACCAGCCGTCTTGTTTGAAGTGTTCTGTGAAGTGAGCGATGAAGTCAGCGGCTTGGACGAGCTTGAGAGGTCTGTGGCATCGCCGCCGGTTCTCTTCGTAGCGAAGCTGGGCTGTCTCAGCGCTGTATTCAGTGCGATACACACGCTTGCCATTGACCTTCTGAACCTGATCGATCTGACCTCGGTTTAGCTCGTTGGCGACGGTTTGCCGGCAGATACCAAGTATGCGTGC
>NZ_AZEU01000331.1 GCF_001435035.1 Lacticaseibacillus manihotivorans DSM 13343 = JCM 12514 | reverse complement strand
CGTGTGAATCATGGGATTGCGCTGCTTTTTTGAAATTCTATGAATAATCCAGGTTAGAGTAATTGCTGAACACATGGCTCATAACTGCATGGAGAATGGTCAATTTACCCAGTTTCTGGTTCATTTTTCTCGAGAAGGATAACGCGCTTGTGAAGCGTCATTGTAGGCCTATTCGAATTATTCACCAGCCACTATCTAGAAACTTTCCGGCCCATACAAAAACTCCTTCCGAGGAAGACAAGCTTTAGTTATTTGCTTGTCTACCCAAGAAGGAGTATAGCCCTCGAGTATGAGACTCCTTTTTTTGCTCTTTGATTTACAATTTAAGTGCAAGATGATAAGTGCAAGAAAAAGGACTCATAGC
>NZ_AZEU01000057.1 GCF_001435035.1 Lacticaseibacillus manihotivorans DSM 13343 = JCM 12514 | reverse complement strand
CATAGTTATAATCACGCAAGCGCTGCGCCCTTGCCCAAAAGGCAATGAAAAGGCTTGCGCTCACGATCTCCTTTCTGTATTTTCAAAGTGTATAACTACTACTCCACACTACAAATCACGAGGGGAGGAGTAGCCACGCCTTCAGGCGCGACGCTGCATAGTTATGTGTGTAGGTCTGCTTTCCAAGCACAAATGAATATGCCATTGAGCATGTAAACTTATCTTTGTTAAACAACCCGTTTTAGTGTAGCGGACCAGTCCCTGTTGTAGTGGTTATACAATTTGCGAGAGGACAAGATCTACTATGGTACTACAAGTCATTTATCCAAATTGTTGTGGGATCGACGTGCATAAAACCTTTGTCTTTGCCTGTATTGCGATTACAGACAATAAAGGTATTCCGTCGTATTACCGCAAACGTTTCTCAACCTTCACACATGGACTTCGTGATCTCGCCGAATGGTTAGAGTATTACTCCTGCTTCGACGTGTGCATGGAGTCTACTGGCAAATATTGGATTCCTGTTTGGAATGTTCTTGAAACTGCCGGCATCCACCAAACCCTTGCGCACCCCAAGTACGTGCGGGCTATTCGTGGAAAGAAGACAGACAAGAAGGATGCTAAATGGATCGCCGATCTCTTCCGCCATGACTTAGTCGTTGGTAGCTTTATGCCACCTGCCCTAATTCGCCAACTACGCGATTTGATTCGTTACCGTTGGAAGTTAGGTAACAATATGGTATCCGAGAAGAATCGTTTCCAGAACTCGCTGACCGTTTCTAACATTCAATTGGCTAGTGTCGTCTCCGATACTTTCGGAGTCAGTGCTCAAAAGATTATCAAGAGCATCCTAGACAAGAAGTTAGGCGATACCGAGCAACTGGAAGATCTGATTCACGGTAGCCTCAAGAAGAAGCTACCAGAACTGGAATTGGCAGTAGATGGTGCGATCACTTCTGATCAAGAAGCCAAACTACGCGTCATTATGGATCACTATAAGAGCCTTGTGCTTGCCAGAACGACAATTGAAACAGAAGTTGAGATGAGAGCTCAACCGCTGGCTCAAGAAATCGCCCTTGTTCGTACAGTTCCCGGACTTGATAAGCCGTTCACCGCAATCAGTGTCTTGGCGGAAACCGGTGTTGATATGAGCCAATTTCCAGATGCCAAGCACTTGTGTTCATGGGCGGGATTAACGCCAACGAACAACGAAAGTGCTGGCAAGAAGCATTCGGTGCGTATTTCTAAAGCCGGTGCTTATCTAAAACCTTTATTGGTCCAAGTCGCCAATGGCTTAATCAAAAGCGATAAGTACCCTGAGATTAAGCA
>NZ_AZEU01000004.1 GCF_001435035.1 Lacticaseibacillus manihotivorans DSM 13343 = JCM 12514 | reverse complement strand
GGCAAGGCCAACTAGTTTTTATTATTTAATGTGTCAACTTGACAGGGTACAGTACCCTTACGCGTCATTCCAAGTAATATGATTGGGGCAGCAGTTGGCTCTGCAATCGCAATGACTTTGGGAACTGGCAATCCTGCCCCATGGGGTGGATGGATCGTAGCGTTTGTTTCGCAAAAGCCCCTGATTTATTTGTTAGCCTCTCTGATTGGGGTTGTAGTCACGGCATCGATGGTCATTTTATTAAAGCCGACCATTAAAAAAACTGCGCCAGTTGAAAAAGAGTCTGATGATGACTTTGATATCGGAGATTTAAAGGTGCTTTAATCAAGCTTGTCTAATCAAAAAATGATCAATCAAAACGCTACGTTTTGGTTGATCATTTTTGGTTGACGAATCGTGCGTGCTTCTATTTATAAGCGCGTTTTTTCGATCGCTTGGCGAATATTGGCCAACACTGCCGTCGAGCCTTCATCCAAGCTGACGGCACATAACATAAACAAGGTATCCATCAACGACATTTGCGCGATCAAGGCATGCAAGGCTTCAACACGGTACTGGGTTTCTTCGGCGATTGCCACAAACACCACATCGGCAAGCTTGGCTACCGGAGATTTGGCGGCACCGGTGATCACGATCAAAGGCACGCCATGGTCATGGACGACTTGCGCTAAGGCCAAGGCATCACGATCAGTCCCAGTATGTGAGATCACGATCGCACAATCAGTTGAGTTCAAACGGGTTGCCGCCATCAATTGCATGTGAAAATCACTGGCATAGGTGGCATTGATCGGGGTGCGCAAGAATTTATGATAGCCATCTAGCGCGACCAGATTACTGGCACCTAAGCCAAATAATCCGACAGTGCCGGCATGCGTCAACAAATCAACGGCTTGCGTTAAGGCATGCGCATCGAGATTAGCACTGGTGGCACTTAAAGCATCGATATTGGCGGCGAACACTTTATCAGCCATGGTGATCAGCGAATCTTCAGGTTGAATTTCTTCAAAGAGTTGATGTTTGGCCTGTGGTTGCGCTAATGCTAAGCGCAAGGCTTGAAAATTGGCATAACCGAGATTTTTTGCAAAACGCGATACGGTGGCGGTTGATACTCCGGCCATTTGGCTCAAAGTGGAAATCGACCAAGCACTGGCATCGAGTTGATGTGCCAACAAATAATCCCCAAGTGCTTGTTCTTTAGCACTAAGAGTCGCACGGTTGGTTTGGAGTTGTAAGGCGAAATTTTGCATGTCCATATCCTCTGGTTTCAGTATATCATGCTTTGATGAGAAAAATATTTACGCAATTATCATTTGAATTCTGTAAATAATTTTCATATACTAGAGACAAATAAGTGTCCACAAAGGAGAACTATCTTGAAAATCGGCATGATCGGTTTAGGCAAAATGGGAATGAACTTGGTGCGCAACATGCGCGACCATGATATTGATGTGGTGGCAACGGACCTAAGTGCCCAAGCCCGCGCAGAAGTCCAAACCACTGGCGCCCAAGCAGCAGCCAACGTGGCGGAATTGGTTCAAGCCTTACCAACCCCTAAAATCGTTTGGGTGATGGTGCCAGCTGGCGACCCGACCCAAGCTTGCATCGATCAACTGGCCAACGTGTTAGACGCTGGTGACATTGTGATCGACGGTGGGAACTCCTATTATCAAGATTCACTGCGCCACAACGACCAACTGGCCGAACTCGGGATTAAGTTCTTTGATGCTGGCACGTCTGGTGGCATGGAAGGTGCCCGTCACGATGGTAACTTCATGGTCGGCGGCGATGCCAAGACTTGGCCAGTGATCGAACCTTTATTTAAAGCCATCGCCCAAGAAGACGGCTACTTGTACACCGGCGCTGCTGGTTCTGGTCACTATTTGAAAATGGTTCACAACGGCATCGAATACGGGATGATGCAAGCCATCGGTGAAGGTTTTGATGTGTTGTCCAAATCTGAATTCGATTATGACAACGAAGCGGTCGCCAAGTTATGGGATCATGGTTCCGTGATTCGCGGCTGGCTGATGAGCTTGGCACAATCTGCTTTCAGCGACGATCCAAAGTTGGAAGAAATCAAAGGGGTCATGCACTCCAGCGGTGAAGGCGCCTGGACGGTTGAAGAAGGCATTCGCTTGCACGTGCCAACGCCAGTGATTTCCAGTGCCTTGATGATGCGTTATCGTTCTGAAGAAGATGACACCATGACTGGTAAAGTGGTTGCGGCTTTGCGGAATCAATTCGGCGGTCATGTGGTCGACAAAGCGACTAAATAAATTTTTGGAACCGGGCCGATTACTGGCTCGGTTTTTTTATTGTCAAAAGTGCTTCAAAGCGTAGCTAGCCGTAGGTGCGTTACTTTGAAGCACTCGACGTGGTGTATGATAGGAAGCGAAGAAAGTTTTGGAGGTCGATTATGGCAATCGTCATCGGGGTGGATATCGGCACCACCAGCACCAAAGTCGTCGCTTTTGATCAAAATGGGCAAGCACAAGCTAGCGCCAATCATGGTTATCCGTTGATTCAAACTCAACCAGATATGGCTGAAGAAGAGCCTGAAACCATTTTTGATGCGGTGTGTTTAGGCTTGCGCGAAGTCGTCAGCCAAATCGATGCCAGTGAGGTGAATGGCATCAGTTTTTCAGCGGCGATGCACAGTGTGATCGTGATGGATGCGCAAAATCAACCGCTCACGCGCGTGTTGACTTGGGCCGATAATCGCGGGGCCAAGTTCGCTGAGCAATTGCGTGATACCCCACAAGGGCGTGTGCTTTTTGCTCACACTGGGGTGCCGATCCATCCGATGAGTCCGTTGATCAAGTTGATGTGGCTGAATCATGCGATGCCTGCGGTGATGGCGCAAGCCGCGCATGTGATCGGCATCAAAGATTATGTGTGGTTTCGCTTGTTTGGCGAGTATGTCCAAGACTATTCGCTGGCCAATGCCACTGGCTTGTTTGATTTAAAAACGCAGGATTGGTTTCCGCAGGCATTGGCCTTGGCTGGGGTTTCAACTGATCAACTGCCACGCTTGGTCGCCCCAACTTATCATCAAACTGGCATGCAAGTGGACCTGGGCTTACCTAAAGCGACGCCAGTGTTTATCGGCGCGTCAGATGGCGTGTTGAGCAATCTTGGCGTCGCTGCGCAAAAGCCGGGCACTGTGGCGTTGACCATCGGCACCAGTGCGGCGATTCGCACCGTGGTAGAAAAGCCTGTCGTCGAACCTGATGGCAAGTTGTTTACTTATTACTTAGCGCCTGATCGTTATGTGGTCGGCGGGCCGGTGAATAATGGCGGCGTGGTGTGGCAATGGGCGCAAGATACCTTTTTACCAAAAGGCGATTTACCGGCACTGGAACAGTTGATCACGCCGGTCAAGGCTGGCGCTGATGGCTTATTATTCTTACCTTATCTCGGCGGTGAACGTGCGCCATTGTGGGATGCGGATGCACGCGGGAGTTTTATCGGCTTGACCAAACAAACTACGGATGCGACAATGGCGCGCGCCGTGCTTGAAGGTTTGTGTTTTAATTTAAAAGCCGTGCTGGAAATGGTCAGTGCTGTCGCCGGTCAGCCAACGGTGATCCATGCGACTGGTGGCTTTGCGCGCAGTCAATTATGGAAGCAAATGTTGTGTGACATTTTAAATGTGCCGATCAAATTGCCGGATAGTTTTGAAAGTTCAGCGTTAGGTGCGGCAGTGATCGCGATGCAAGCGTTGGGGATGATCTCCTCATTAGATGATGTTCAGCAAATGGTCGGCAGTACCACGACCTTGACGCCTGGACCGAATGCCGCAGAATATCAGCGTTTATGGCCAATTTGGCAAGGAATGAATGCGCAACTTGCCGGCACTTATCAGGCGTTGGCTGATTTTCAACGGCAGTAGGCATTGCACCGAATGCTGTCATAGCGTAAAGTAGTTTATAACAAAACGTAAGTAGAGGTAAATCATGTACGAAGCAACCAAGCGCCATCATGTGTCTGAACAAGTCGCCGCAACTTTTCCGACTGAAGTGACTGATCAATTGTTTAGCGTCATCAACTTGATGAATAAAGCCGATCAACTGGTCACCGCGCCTGTCGCGATCGCATTTTCTGATGACTACGATGATGATGAAATGTATGCCTTGTTGATTCAAGGTAACTTGGCCCCAGCGCAAGAATTCCCATTGAGCTATTCTGGCGACAAGTCCGCGTTCTTAGGGCACGGCTACATTTTGATCGTGAAAGATAATCCCAAGGCGATTTACATCGACTTCTCCAAAGCCAACGACTTATCCGATCTTAAATAATTCTCAAAACGGTCTGAAAGGATCGTTTTTTTGTGTGCTGGTGGGTACACTGAAACAAAAACGCAGGAGGACACGATGACGATTTTAATCATGACCGGGGTCTTGCTGATCGCTGCCGGTTTTTGCGGCGTGCGGTTGTACATGCTGCAAGCACAAGTGGTCGAGTTACAACTGAACACGCACAAAATGATGTTTCCAAGCCAAATCAAAGCTGCCCGCCGTGCTTATTTCCGTGGTTTGTTGCGCGAAGCTTATCAGCAAAAACTCAAACGTAACTGGGCCATCGGCTTTATTGTTGTCGCCGTGATTGCTGCCGGGTTCGCGATAAACGTGCAATTTAACGCCATTGCTGTTGATGAACTCGGCAATGGCTTAATCCCGTTGATGCGCAATGTCGCCATCAGTGCAACGGCGGTGGCAATGATTTCTGCGGTGTTGCTGGGTTTATCACTGGCCAATTGGCAAATGCAAACGCTCAGTCAGGCTAACCAAGATCATGATGCGACTGACCTGTACTTCACCCCGCAACCCGTGTTGACCAAGCAATTGTTGTGGCGGCGGGAGTTAGGGTTGGCCATCAGTGCCATTTCGGTGTTGTTGACGTTGAGTGCTTGGGTGGGGTGGTTACCAGACCCGACGCCAGGGACGGTCAAAATTCAAAACAGTGCCGTTCAACCGTCATCGACAACAAGTTCTTCTTCAAGTGCAACCACTGCTAGTTCAACGACAAGTAGTAGCGCCAGCGCCGGTTCGTCCTCATGGCAACGCACTGATCCTAACACTGAGTACCCGATCGACGCGATGAAAGAAGCCAAGTATGCGTCTGCAAGTGCCGTCAAAGCGTTGACAGATTCAGACTTAGCCAGCTTATACTTTTTGGAATATTGGGCACTTAACGGCATTCAAGATAGTGAAGCGGCAGGGTATGCGCAAGCTGGTGGATATTCCTATCAAGTGGTCAAAGATGATCAAAATGTGTTGACCAGTGGCGATACGATCATGGTGTTTAATGAGTCTTCTGCCACCAAAGGCCAAATCCATCTATTTTATGCGATTCGTAATGGGGATCAAGTGCAGTTTTTCAATATGTACAACAGCGGCCTAGTGATCACTAGCTTTGCCAGTCAGTTTGGGATCAACACCGTCAATGGCCATGCCGCACCCGCGGCCGCTGAGATTCGCGATTCGACGGAACCGATTGCGCAACTGGTCACCGCATTTAAAGCAGATGATGCATTTAAGCTGACGCAATCTGGGATGACCCGCGGCGCAGATCTGACGTATTAAAGGTAAAAGTCGCCATGCTTGGCGACTTTTTTGGTGTCAGGGGTGGTCAGCTTACCAGTTTTCGTGTAAAATTGTTATTCGTAATCGTTACTATTTTCTTTTTAAGGAGATCCAGATGACTGACTTGCTGTCGGTAGATCACCTAAGCTTCGGCTTTCATGACCGCCAACTTTATCAAGATTTGACCTTCAATTTAAAACAAGGCTCAATGACCAGCTTGATCGGGGCCAATGGGGTCGGCAAAACCACTTTGATTCGCCTTTTGATGGGGCAACTCCATCCGCAAAGTGGGTCGATCAACTTTATGCCCGACATGAAATTAGGCTATGTTCCGCAATTTCGCAATATTGATCCAGAATACCCGTTATCGATCAAAAGCTTTGTCCAACTCAATCAATTAAGCCATCCATTTCCTTGGCACACTAAAAAAGAGCGTCAACAAGTAGACGCCGCTTTAGCCAAAACCCACTTAACGGCACGCCAAGATCAACTACTCGGCCGTGCTTCTGGTGGAGAAAAGCAAAAAGCGTATCTGGCCCAAGCACTGCTGACGGAACCCAATTTTTTGATTTTGGATGAAGCCACGGCGAGTTTGGATGTGAACACCAAAGTCGAATTGATGACCTTGGTGCAAGAACTCAATCAATCCCTGAATTTAACGGTGCTGTTTGTGACGCATGACCTCGCATTGGCCAAAGACTACACGGATCAATACTTGTTGTTGACGCCAGGGCATTATGAAATGCGCGCCACTCATGATATGAATGAAGCGGCGATGCCCAAAGAATTGCAACCAGCTCAGGAGGTGGAATAATGTTTACTTACGCCTTCATGCAAAATGCTTGGCTGGCTAGTACTTTTATCGCCATCACTTGTGGGCTCGTCGGGGTCTTCGTGACGGCGCGGGGGATGAGTTTCTTAGCGCATACCTTATCAGAAGTCGGGTTTGCCGGCGCTGCGTTTGCGGTGTTTATGGGGATTCGGCCGTTAGATGGGATGTTGTTGTTTACCATTATTTCATCGATCACTGTCGGCAAGTTGTCGGTGCAACAGTCCCGGCGAGAAGCCTCGATTTCTGCAGTTTCCAGTTTGTTCGTCGGTTTAGGGATCTTGTTCTTATCCCTTTCCAGCGCTTCTGCCAGTTATGCCACCACGATTTTATTCGGCAGTATCATCGGGATCTCACGTGGGGATGTGTGGCAACTGTTGGCGTTAGCCTTAGCGGTGTTGATCACCATGAGCGTCGGGTATCGGCGTTTAGCCTATGACTCTTTTGATGCCACTGGCGCCACGGCTCAAGGGGTGCGACGCAACTTGATTTCGATTTACTTCTTGTTGATTTTAGCGGTGTCGGTTTCCATCGGCGCGCAAATCGTTGGGAGTTTGTTAGTGTTCATCCTGTTGACTTTGCCACCAAGTGTTGCCAAATACTTAGGCAAAACGCTCCCGCAAATGCTGTTGATCTCAGTGGGTGCAGCCTTGATCGGGGTATGGGCTGGGTTAGCATTAGGCTATTACACCAACTGGCCAGTGACCTTCTTCATTGCCGCCATCGAATTTACCTTCTACTTTATCGCGCTAGGTATTCATCGCTGGCGCTTAGATTAATTTCAAAGCATTCAAAAAGAGCTACCCGCGGGTGGCTCTTTTTGAATGCTTATTGCCAGCTAGGATAGCTGGTGATCAATCCTTGCGTCCCGAGATCACCTGATCCGGCATCAACAAGGGCTTGATATAACTGCTTAGCTTGTTTCGTGGCAGGCAAGTCGATCCCCATGCGGTCGGCTTCTTGCAAAGCAATGCGCAAGTCTTTGACAAAATGCTTGATGAAAAAGCCTGGCGTGTAGTTCCCTGCTAAGATCCGCGGTCCGTAATTGCTCATGCTCCAGTTGGCCCCGGCACCTCCGCTGACGGTAGCGATCACTTGTTGCAAGTCCAATCCGGCGGCTTTGGCGTAAACCAACATTTCAGTTAAGCCGGTCATGGTGCCGGCAATCATGATTTGATTGGCCATTTTGGCATGTTGGCCCATACCAGCAGCACCGAAATAATTCAGCGATTGACTGAAAGTGTCAAAAATTGGGCGCAAGCTTTCAAACGTCTCGCGCTTGCCACCGATCATCACGGTCAACGTCCCGTTCTTGGCACCGATGTCGCCACCTGATACTGGGGCGTCTAGGGCTTGGACGCCAAGCTTTTCGGCGGCAGTACTGATTTTTACGGCCAAGCTCGGAGTGCTCGTGGTCATGTCGACGACGGTTTGGCCAGCATGAACCCCAGCTAAGATGCCATCATCGCCAAAATAAATCGTTTCAACGTCTTGAGGAAAGCCGACCATCGAAAAAATGATGTCAGTTTGTTTTGCAACGGCTTTTGGCGTATCTGCCCAAGTCGCGCCATGGTCCAAAACGGTTTGCGCATGGGCTTTGGTACGGTTGAATACGGTGACTGAGAAGTTTGCCTTCAATAAATTATTGATGATGCCAGTGCCCATTACACCAGTGCCGATAAAACCAATTTTTTGCATGAGTGTCATCCTTTCTGATCAAGTAAGGCGATCAATTGCGTCAACCGCTGATCGAATACTGCAAAGGCTTCTTCCAAGTAGTGGGGTTTCGTCATTTCAACGCCAGCGGCTTTCATGGTATCCAGTGGGGTTTGGCTGCTACCGGATTTCAAATAATTCAGATAATGGTCGACAGCGTTCGGCTTATGCGCTGAGATCCCTGCCGCCAAAGTTGAAGCTGCTGCAAAGCCAGTCGCATATTGGTAAACATAATAATCATAGTAGAAATGCGGAATGCGTGACCATTCCAAGGCGATTTGCGGATCTTGCACCACGCCTTGGTAATAATGCGCATTGAGTTTGGCATATTGTTGGTTTAAAGCTTCAGCGGTTAGCGCAAGGCCATGTTGGTCTTGTTGATGGAGCCAATGTTCGAATTCAGCAAATTGGGTTTGGCGATAAACAGTCCCTTTGAAGCCATCGAGATAATAATTCAACACATAAGCTTGTACGGCAGGATCTTTTTGGGTACGCAACAAGTAGTCAGTTAACAGATTTTCGTTGGTGGTCGAGGCAATTTCCGCGACAAAAATTGAATAGTCGCCATACACGTAAGGCTGATTATGCCGCGTGTACCACGAATGAACGGAGTGGCCAGTTTCATGGACTAAGGTGAACAAGGCGTCGATGGAATCTTGCCAATTCAACAAGATAAACGGATCCGTATCATAACTTCCACCAGAATAAGCGCCTGAGCGTTTGTTTTGATTTTCCACCACGTCGATCATCCGATGATCAAAAATATCGCGGACATGGCTGAGGTAGTCTTCACCTAATGGCGCTAAGGCTTTCAAGGCGACGGCTTTGGCTTCATCGATGGTGTAACTGACTGGCGGCTTGCCATTAAGTGGGGTGTACAAGTCATACATGTGCAATTCGTCTAAGCCCAAACGTTGCTTGCGGAAGGCCAAATAGCGTTGCAAGCTTGGCAAGTGGGCGTTGACGGTGTCGACTAAGGTGTCATAAACGGCTTCAGGAATTTGATTTTCTGCCATGGCCGCGGCCCGGGCACTGCTGTAATGGTGGACTTTCGCGTCAAAGGTGTGCTTTTTGATTTCGCCAGCTAGCGTTTGCGCAAAGGTGTGTTGGAATTTCTTGTAGGTGCTATATAGCGATTCAAAGGCAGCTTGGCGCACGGAACGCTTGGTGCTTTTGATCAACTCGCCATAAGTGCCGTGAGATAATTGCACCGCATTGCCGGCTTCATCTAAAATCTCACCGAACTGCAGATCGGCGTTGTTCAACACATTAAATGTGGCACTGGAAGCATTCAACGCATCACCAGCTGCGGCGATCAAAGCTTCTTGATCAGTTGAAAGCACGTGTTCACGCTCGGCGACGAGGTTTTCGATAAAGTGTTGATACAACTTGAGCTCAGGCGTTTGCAGCCACGTGGTTAAAGTATCAGGGTCGATGGCCAGGATCTCTGGTTGCATGAAGGCAGTTTGAGCCGAAACTTTGGTCCACAAACTTTGCGCTTGCGCACTGAAGCCTTGATATTTGGCATTGGCGGTATCTTGATCACTTTTCAGACTCGCATAAACGTAGACTTTTTCGATTTGGCGATAAGCTTGCAAAATCGCCGCCAGCCCGTCAGCTAAGTCTTTCGCCGAGGTGCCTAACTGACCTTGCCATTTAGCAGCACGGTCACCAGCTTGAGCCGCATTATCAAAAGCCCTTTGCCAAGCCTCATCATTTTCAAAAATAGTGGTTAGATTCCAAGTCAATTCGGTGGCAACATTATTACGTTTCGGTAACATAGACATCAAAATCACTTCCGTTTCTCAACTTTTTATTAACATTATTATAACACGTATGATTTTGAGTAAATCGCGTGCGTTCGTTACGCTTTGCGAGTAAACTATTGTGAGATGAGTGTAAAAATAGGAGTTAGCATATGAAAGAAGAAACCCCCCGGCGTACGCGTAAGCATAAGAGTTCGCGCCGTAGCATTGGCCATTATGTGGCCATGATCTTGTTGACTTTGGTCGTTTTAGTGGCGGGCTATGCCGTTCGCATTTACAGCCAAACGAAAACTGCCGTTGATAAAACCTATGATCCGGTTTCTGCCAAAGCAGCCACGACTTCGGATATCACCGGGAAGAAGCCAATCAGCATTTTACTGATGGGGACGGATACCGGCGAATTCGGTCGCGAGTATAAAGGCAACACCGATACCATGATCGTCGTGACTATCAATCCGAAAACTAAAAAGACGACGATGACGTCGATCCCTCGTGACACCTTAGCTCAAATCGTTGATGGCAATGGCGCCGCCGCGCAAAAAATCAACGCTGCTTATAACGCCAACGGGAACGAAGCCGCAATGAAAACCGTTGAGAAGTTGTTGAACATTCCGATCAACTACTACGTCACCGTCAATATGGCCGGCTTGGAAAAAATCGTCAACGCAGTCGGTGGCATTGATGTCAATGTGGCCTTCACTTGGAGTGATTCTTACGCCGGCAAGTATACCTTCACCAAAGGCCCGATGCATTTAAACGGCGCGCAAGCCTTGGCCTATGCGCGGATGCGGCATTCAGATCCGCAAGGGGACTATGGTCGTCAAAAGCGGCAACGTGAAGTAATCACACAAATCGTCAAGAAGCTTTTGTCGACAAAGTCCTTAGGTAATTATTCCACGTTGATGGATAGCTTGTCGAGTTCCATGCGTACCAATTTGAAGTTCGATGACATGGTCGCGATCGGCGAAAAATATGCGGCATGCATTAAAAATGTGTCGCAAGCTACTTTGCAAGGCTTAGGGGTTTACATTAATGACGCCTCTTATCAAGTGCCAACGACTAAAGAATTGCAAAAAGTATCCGATAACATCCGCACGCAACTGGGCTTAGAGAAGACCACGTTAGATAATTACAATACGAAACAAAATGCTTACAACACGGCCAATGGTTTTAATTGGAATGATGGGTACAATCCGGTTTATACCTTGTATTCATCCGATGGTACCGCAGCAGCCACCAGCACTTACAATGATGACGGCACCACAGTCACCACCACTGGCGGTAACACCACTGGCACGACACCAGGCGTTGGCGGCCCCGGTTACTAAGCAAAACGAGAGCAAGACGATCAGACGTCTTGCTCTTTTTGTATATTGCCATCAGGCGCCGGTGGTACACTCCAGACCCATTCGGTGATTTAAAATTGGGACTCCAGCTGGCTCGTCGCTACATAGTGAGGGTCCGAAGCCGAGCTAACTTTTAATATTCGCGATGCTCATATCAAAAGTGGATCTCGGCCTGCGGCTTTCCGTAGGCGGTAAAACCGCCAACGGAAATCTCACTATGTACCGACGGCCAGCTTCCGTCCCAATTTCAAATCGCTTCCACTCCGTTAAACCACTGACACCAGATGATTACGAAGCCGTGAGATGTCAACGCAGATATTGCGATTATTTTGGTGAATCTTGTGGCAACGTGATCGTGTTTATTCGGTAAGTGAGTATATCAACTGAGAAAATTTGTGGGCGGAAGCGCCTTGGCAGAACGGAGGAAAACTGGACAATTGCCCGTGGCAGTGAAATCAAGTGAGACGCCGATTTTTAGCGGCTCGCGCAGATTTCACCGGCAGAATTTGAAACGAAGCGGTTTTCTTCGGTTCAAATTCTAGGCGAAAGAGCATCAGCGGTTTTTGCTGATCTCTGTAGCCGGCCGCACCGGCAACTTGTCCGGCTTTTCGCAGTGCCGCCAAGGTGCTGGAGTCCACGAATTTTCATGCCGGAGGCAAGTTAGATCGCTAGCTGAAAGATTAAACACCGGACAGCGTGTGAAAAAATGAAACTGAGCGGTCAGTGAAAGTTTGCGCTATACTGGGCCATAAGTATTTTTTTGGAGGCTGGGGCACGTGCAAGAATTTATGGCGTTGGATCGCAACTTAAAACTGCGGACGCTGACCGTCTTTTTGACGGCACTGTTAAATGCGGCGGTGTTGCCGAACATGACGATTTACTATTCGCATTATTTTGGCGCCGCGGCGGCAGGGATCTTATTAATTGTCGTGTCGATCGCCAGTTTCATTGCCGGCTTGTATGGTGGGCATTTGTCTGACGCCCATGGGCGCAAACCGATCATGTTAGCTGGAAGTACCTTGTTGATCGTCGGCTATTTGATCGCGGCCTTAGTGAATTCACCATTAGGCACCAATCCGGTGTTTGCCTTTGTCGGCTTTTTGTTGGCGCGAGTCGGTGGGTCGTTATCTGACCCGGCAGAGCAGGCGATGATGATCGACGCGTCCACACCACAAAATCGGCGCTTTGTGTATGCGATGCTTTATTGGGTGATCAATATCTCAGTGATGCTAGGGGCGGCAATCGGTGGTTGGTTCTTCCGCGATTACTTGTTTGAATTGTTGTTGGCGATGGCAGTGATTGCGGTGATCAACATTAATATCATTCGCTTTGGGATGCGCGAAACCTTCCAAAGCCAACAAAAAGTTTCTGGATCCGTTTGGCAAGCGGTGAAAGTGTATGGTCAAGTCTTTGCCGACAAGCGCTATGTGCTGTTTTTGGCTGGGTCGTTACTCGCAAACATCGTCACTAATCAGCCGAATTTTTATTTGGCAGTGCACTTAGGCCGGGATTTCAAGGCGACGCATTTGTTCGGCATTGCGCTTTACGGGCAAAGGATGCTGTCAGTGGTGACCATCATCAATACGGTTATGATCATTATTTTAATGGCGCTGTTTACGCGCTTAACTTCAAAGTGGACATTAGGGGTCGCCTTTGCCGTTGGGGTCGGGCTGCAAACGTTGGGTTTTGCGATGAGTTTTGAAGTGAATACCTTTTGGCCGTTGGCATTAGCTGCAGTGATTTTAACTTTTGGGGAAATGATTTCTGTCCCATCATCGCAAACGTTACGCGCGGCATTGATGGATGAGCAAAAAATTGGCGCGTATTCTGGCGGCTGGGCGGCAGTCAATCCGCTAGCCTCGACCTTGTCTGGGGTCACTGTCAGCATTTCGCCATTGCTGGGTAACAGTGGGATGTCGGCGTTGATGTTGATTTTAGGCGCAGGGGGCATTGCGCTAGTCGCAAAATCTGCCCGCGGCGTGCAGGCGTAAAAGCGTTAGTCTGATGAGACTGGCGCTTTTTTTGTTGGTTCAACTTTCTGAAAACAAACTATCTGCGAAGTTCTCCAACAATGTTCGGAATTTAATGGCGTTATATTTACCCTTTACCAATTTTGTTAATTAATGTATGATTATAGCCGTTGTTTTAGAAACAAAGTTCGCTTTTTTCTGCCAGCGTTCGGGATTATCAGCGCTGAGAATCTGGAGGCATAGTTCATGAAAAAGAAGTTACTGGCCTATTTCCAAATTGAGGAATTAAACACGACCGTTCGCCGCGAATTATTGGCAGGGTTCACCACGTTTATTTCCATGGCCTATATTTTATTCGTTAATCCATCCGTACTGGGGGCTTCTGGGATGGATAAAGGCGCCGTGTTCACGGCGACGGCCTTAGCATCAGCTCTGGGTTGCATGTTGATGGGGATCTTAGCAAAATATCCGATCGCCACCGCACCAGCTCTTGGGATCAACGCCTTCTTCGCGTATTCCGTTTGTATCGGGATGAAAATTCCTTGGCAAACTGCTTTAGCCGGCGTGTTTGTTGCCAGTTTGATTTTTATTGTGATCACGATTTTCAAACTGCGGGAAATGATCATCGATGCGATCCCGTCTGATTTGAAATATGCGATTTCTGGTGGGATCGGGTTGTTCATCGCCTTTCTTGGTTTGCAAGATGGCGGTTTGATCGTGGCCAACAAGTCGACTTTAGTTGGCTTAGGCTCATTTTCAGTTGGTACCACTTGGTTGACGGTTTTCGGGTTAGTGGTGACGGCGATCTTAATGGTACGCCGCGTACCTGGTGGCATTTTCATCGGGATGGTATTGACCACGATTTTAGGCTTGATCACCGGCTTGATCCATGCGCCTAGTGCGATCGTCTCTGCTGCACCATCACTGAAGCCAACCTTCTTAGTTGCTTTAAAACATATCGGTGACATCAATTCCGTACAAATGTGGGTCGTGGTGCTGACCTTCTTGCTAGTCACGTTCTTTGATACAGCCGGCACCTTGGTCGGTTTAGCCACGCAAGCAGGTTTCATGAAAGACAACAAAATGCCTCGTGTCGGCAAAGCCTTAGCTTCTGATTCGACCGCGATGTTGGCTGGGTCATTGCTTGGGACTTCTCCTGTTGGCGCGTTTGTTGAATCTAGTGCCGGCATCGCAGTCGGTGGTCGTTCTGGTTTAACTGCTGTGACCACTGGCGTCTTCTTCTTGCTCGGTTTGTTCTTCTCCCCATTACTGGCGGTAGTGACGACGCAAGTCACAGCGCCTGCTTTGATCATTGTTGGGGTTTTGATGGCAGCCAACTTGCGCAACATCAAGTGGGACGACTTAGCCATTGCCATTCCAAGTTTCTTGATCGTGTTAGGGATGCCATTGACTTACAGTATCTCTGATGGGATCGCGTTAGGCTTCATCATGTATCCATTAACCATGATTGCCGCTAAGCGTGGCAAAGAAGTCAGCCCGATCATGTATGGGTTGTTCTTCGTGTTTATCGGGTTTATGTACATTTTGAATGTCGGGTAAAACTGACCAATCAAAAAAGTAGGTCCTCACGTTGAGGGCCTACTTTTTTGGTTTATGCTGGGGCTTGTTGCAAACGCCAAACGACGCCGAACGAATCTGTGACTTGCCCCATTTTATCACCCCAAAATTGGGTGGCGTAAGGCATGTCGATGGTGACTTCACCAGAATCAACTAAATGCTGATAGAAGCGATCGCCGAGCTCGGCGTCTTTTGGGTCGATCATCAACATTAAGCTGATCTGCTCGGAAGACTTGGCATCGTGACCGAAGGCATCGCTGCACATCAACTTGGTACCCAACACAGAGAATTCAGCATGCATGGTCAATTCGTTCAAGTCAGCATCTGCAGGTAATCCAAACATGCCAGCTTGTTGTGGCGTCGGACTTAATCGTTTGATATCCGTGGCATCAAAAACGCGTTGGTAATAAGCCAACGCCTTTTTTGCGCTAGGATACGCGATGTATGGAATCAGTTGCGTCATTTGTTAGACCCGCAGACGTCATAGTGCAATGCCGTTAATTGATCGAGCTTTTCAACTTTGGACAAATGCAAGTTGACGTTTTGAATGCCGCTGGCGACTAAGGAGATCCCATCGCCTAACAGGACTGGTGCGACGGTGATGATCAGTTCGTCGACTAAATTGGCTTCCAAGAGTTCAGTGAAGATATCAGCGCCGCCGACTAACCAAATATCTTTGCCTTTGTGTTCCTTGAGTTTGCGAACAAAGGCTGGGACGTTGCCGGCAACGACTGTAGTTGGATCGTCAGTATCATGTAAATTTGTGGAGAAGACATAACTTTCTTTATCGCTGTAAGGGTAGCTCCCGGCTAAACGCAGCGCCCGTTGGTAGGTTTTGCGGCCCATTAAGACGCAATCGATGCCTGCATAGAAGCGTTGGTATGCGTCATCTGCGGCACTAGAACCCAAAGCACCCAGCCAAGCCGTACTGCCATCAGGTTCTGCGATAAAGCCATCTAGGCTTTGTGCCAAATAAAGAATCACTTTTCGTGCCATAATGCCCACCTCGTTATCTTTGATGTGTTCATTATATCACAAAATGTAACCGTTATCACAACTTATACACGCGACCATAAATCTAAACTGGTTTCCGTCAAAATGTGCCCAGCCATCACATGGCGCGCTTCATTTAACCAAAAGCCTGGTTGTAAGTCGAGTTCAGTATCCAGCGCAAACACGGTGAGGGTATAAGCATGATCGGCGTTCGGTGGTTGAGGGCCGACATAACCCGTGGCGATCAATGGGTCAGACGTGTTCACAAAGTGTCCAGCATTTGCATTGCGGCCGCGGGTCATTGGAATGGCTTGAGTGCGTTCAACATCTTCTGGGATCTCAGTGGTGTCGCCAGGAATATTGGCGATATTCCAGTGGATCCAAGGAAAACCAGAAACCGGCACGGCATCATAATCGATCAGCCACACGGCAAAACTTTTCGTGCCAGCTGGTGCCTCTGTGATCGTAATTGGAAAACTGCGCTTGGGGTAGCCAGCGTGCGTGTCTGCAGGTTCGGCGTGTTTGCCAAAGCGGTCAGGTAAGAAACCTTTTTCTAAAGGAACTGAAATTTGCATGTGATAACGCCTCCTTGTACGTTAAACTAAGGGTAACACAATCGGAGGTGCCACAGATGCCTTATTACGATCAACATGTTCACACTTATTTCTCGTTTGACTCTGACGCGCAATTTGAAGCTTATTTGGCGCAAACGGATCATCCTTTTGTCACCACAGAACACTTGGAAATGTTCAACCCGGATGACGCGCACCACGATAACAAACCGGATTACCGCGCTTACGTCCAAAAACTCGACGCCTTACATCAAAAGTACCCCAACCAATTCTTGCGCGGGATCGAAGTCGGCTATTATGAACCCAAACTCAATGATATTTATGCCTATTTAGATGCCAATCGTTACGATTTGGTGTTGCTCAGCTTCCATCATAATGGTGAGTATGATTTTCAAGATGACCATTTCAAAACCGTCGACAAAAAGGCCCTTGTGCAAGATTATTATGCCCGCATGTTAGCTGGGGTTCGCCGCTTTGATGGGGCCGACGTGTTGGCGCATTTTGAATATGGGCTGCGAGTGGTTGATGTGACACCATCTGAATTGGCGGCTTGGGCGCGGCCGATGATTCAAGGCATTTTCAGTGAGATCATTGCCAAACAAATGGCGCTTGAACTGAACACCAAGTCGATGTATCTGTGGCATGACGTTACGTTATATGATTTGGTGATTCCGTGGTATCAGGCTCTTGGTGGCAAGTTGTTCACCTTAGGATCAGACGCCCATGTGCCCGATGCTTTTGAAATGGAATTCGCGCAAGCTAAGGCCTTACTGCATCGCCACCATATTGAACAATTGGCGGTATATCAAGATCATCAACCAACTTTAGTCACGTTTTAAGGAGTTATATATGGTAGAAATTGAAAATCCGATCCTCAATGATTTATTCAAACAAATTCAGCCAGGCTACACGATGCCCGTCAAATTCGAGATCAGTGGCACGCCTGCTGACAAACTCGTGCACAGCCAGTCTCAAGAAGTCCTGCAACCAAATGGTGATTTAGTCGTGCAGATCAAAGACTCACCAGATGTCGATTACACCTTGAGTCATGAATTGATGCACATGTATTTGGCCACCACTGGTTTTCCGCAAGTGCAATACCACTTGTTGACCGGCACGCCTGAAATCGATAAGCAACATTATGCCACTGCCACCGCATTATCAACGGCGGCGCTACATGCAGTGGTTGCTGATTGGCAACGCGAGCACGGCTTTTTAGGGGACACGCAACTCGACTTATTGGAAAAAGGCTTTGCGGAAGCCTTGCCTAAAGAGCCAGCAGGTGGCGACAACTTATTGATCTATCGCGGTTTGTCACTGTTTGATCATATGATGCTGTTTGTCGATGGCGGCACTGATGACCAACAAGCCCAATGGCAAAAGGATTTCCCACAAGCTTATCCGTTGGCCAAAGATTTGTATCAAACCTTAACGGAGAAAGCATTAGATACGCCTTTTGCTTATCGGCGCGCTGTCGTGAACTTATTTGCCCGTTTCAACGCCTTGGTGCAAGCAGCAGGATTTCAACCGTTGGATAATGATGAGTTCGCGACTTTGCCACCAGTATTATCCCAGCGGCAATTGCGCTTGAGTTTGAATCAAGTGTTTACCTTGAAGCACTCAGCTTACCGTGATCGTCAAACTAAACAGTTAGCTTACGTGGCGTTAGGCAAAGGCGATCGCCAAAATGCGTTTGTCTTACCATTGAAAGATACCACGCCTGCTGCGATGCAAAGTTTATATCAACAACCTTTAGGGGAGATCTTAGATCAGTATCAGTTGGACTATAGCGTACGCTAGGAGGTCATCGTGATGTTTGATTTACAACGTGCAATCAGTGAAGCTGACAATATTTGCTTTTTGACTGGCGCTGGGGTGTCGACAGCGTCAGGCATTCCGGATTATCGCAGTAAAGGCGGCTTGTATGCTGATTCCGAAAAGCCAGAATACGCCTTGTCTGATGATAATTTAGCCCGTCATCATGAAAATTTCCATCAATGGGTGTTGGCTAATATGTTTCATCCAGAAGCCAAACCCAATGTCATTCATGATAAAATGGCCGCCATCAGCAACGTCAAAGGCACCATTGTCACGCAAAATGTCGATGGCCTCGATCGTGCGGCAGGTGCTGAGCATGTGATCGAATTTCACGGCAACTTGTATCGTTTGTATTGCCAAAAATGTCACCAGACTTTCAGTTACGATCAATATCAACAATCTGATATTCATGCAGCAGATGGTGGCGTCATTCGCCCAGACATCGTGTTGTATGGGGAACCGATCAATCAACAAGTGGCTGAAGCCGCAGTTGATGCGGTCAGCTCAGCAGATTTATTGATCGTCGTTGGCACCAGTTTGGTAGTTTATCCGTTTGCGGGCTTGTTGCGTTATGCCCCGATGGGAGCGACTTTAGTAGCCGTCAACAAAGAAGCCTTGGAACTGCCGCCGCGTGCCCATATGGTGCAAGGCGATGCGGTTTCGGTATTTGAACCATTACATTTGTAGGAGATGTTGTAGATGCAGCCAATGCGTCGCAGAGAGCGTCAAATTGAATTACCAGAAATCAAAGCCATCATTGAACAGTGCAAAGTGATGCACATTGCCATGAACGACCAGCCGTTTCCTTATGTGGTACCGACCAATTATGGCTACGAGTGGCAAGATGACACTTTGATTTTATATAGTCACGGCGCCCGTCAAGGCAAAAAGCGTACCTTGATCGCCAATGATCCGCATGTTTGTGTGGAAATCGATGGTGGCGCAACATTAATGGCTGCTGGTCAAAATGCCCCGCATTATTCAGCGGCATATCAAAGTGTGATCGGCTTTGGGATCGCTGAGTTAGTGGATGATGTGGCTGTCAAACGGCACGCCTTGGATCTGTTGATGCAACACGAAACTGGGCGCCAGCTGGATGCTTTCGACGCCTTGCCAGATCATAAGATCCAAGGCGTCGGCGTGATCAAAATCACGCTTACTGAATTCAGCGGGAAGGCACATCACTTGCCGATGCCTGAGCAATAATCACTTTTGGGGGAATTTTTGCGGTGAGAGACGGAGGAGAATATGTCAAAACATCGCGTTGAAGCATTCACAGATGGGGTGATCGCGATCATCATCACCATCATGGTATTGGAACTGCAAGCGCCAGCTGGCGGCGACTTCGCTGACTTGTGGGCCTTGCGGTATCGGTTCTTGATTTATTTCGTCAGCTTTTTGACCATGGCGGTGTATTGGAATAATCACCATCATTTGTTTCAAGTGGTCAGCCATGTGGACGGCCTAGTATTATGGAGCAATACGGCGTTTTTATTTGCCAGTTCACTGTTTCCTTTTGCCACGGCTTGGGTTGGGGCGCATCATTTGACTAGTTTTGCGCCGGAGATGTTTTACGGCGGGGTCGTGTTGTTGGCGGATCTGGCATATTATGCGCTGGTGCAGAGCTTGTTACGAGTGAATACCAAAGGCAATGCCATTCAAAAGGTTCTTGGCCAAGGTTATTACAAGCCTTTGATTGCGGTAAGTGGTAACGTGATCGCGTTGATCATTGGTTTGGTGTGGGCGCCGTTGACCATTATTTTAGATACGTTGTTGTTACTGCTGTGGGTGATCCCAGAAAAGCGGATCGAGCAGCATTTGCAAAATCAGTAAAGGAGAATCGCGATGCGGACAGTTGGCATTATTGGATTAGGACATGTTGGGGTGACCACGGCATACACCATGGTGACTAAAGGTTTGGCAGACACCTTGATTTTGATCGATCAAGACGGCGAGCGCGCCCAAGCTGAACACTTGGACTTGGCGGATGCGCAAGGGGGGCTTGCCACTTACACCAAGTTGTTGGTTAATGACTATGATGCATTGAAAACCGCTGATGTGGTGATTTTTGCGGCAGGGGATATTTCGCAAGTCGGCGCTGGTGGCAATCGCAATGGCGAAACCGTCTCGACGAAAAAAGCCATCGATGACGTCGCGCCTAAATTGCAGGCGAGCGGTTTTGCTGGCGTGTTGATCGATATTTCCAATCCTTGTGATGTCGCCGTTAACTATTGGCAACAAAAACTCGGCTGGGCCAAGCATCGCATTTTAGGCACCGGGACTGGTTTGGATACGTATCGGATGCGTCGGGCGGTGGCCGAAACCTTAAACGTGAACGTCGCTGATGTGCGCGGGTATAACTTAGGCGAACACGGTGCTTCACAATTTACCGCGTGGTCGACGGTTTACGTCAACAGCACGCCGATTTCAGCGTTTGCTGGCATCGACTACGACCAATTAGCCGAAACCTCTCGCGAAGGTGGGTTTGCGATTTTCAAAAGCAAACATTATACCAACTACGGGATCGCAACGATTGCTTGTGACATGGCCAGTGCCGTGTTAAGTGATGCGCGCCGCGTGTTCCCATGTGCTTGCTGGGATGACGCCCAACAAATCAGCATCGGCCACTTGGCCACTGTTGGTGCGACTGGGATCATCGACAACCCGACGTTAGTGTTGCCAGAAGACGAGCAAGCCAAGTATCAAGCCTCTGCGGATACCATTAAACATAATTTAGCGACGATGAATTCATTTGACTAAATCAAAAGCACGCTGAAACCCAAATCGGTTCAGCGTGCTTTTTCGTTTAAACCACAACAAATCCACGAAACGGCGAACCATTTCGTGGACCTTTGGCGTTCATGCCGTTCATACGTATCCAAGCCCGTGTCTGCGTAAGCCTGGGGGATTGGCCCTAACCCACTTTAACGCCTAATCAGCTCTGCATTGCCTTTCGGATACAGGCGTCACTTGCTTCCCATGTCACCATGGGGAAATCGATCCGGTGTGATCAAATGAGCTCCTTAAGGAACCCCTCAGTGCCGGCACTTCTGATGCTAGAGATCCAATGACTACCAACAGTTAAGCTGGGCCACTGCGGATCAGTCTCACGGCTGCCCCCCCGTTGCGAAGAGTTTCAAGCAACCTGCGCTAAGCTGCTATCTCCACCTTGTTAACGCGTTCAGTCTACCACCTGCATTTATCCGTGACAAGACTAAGAATTATAAACGTTTTTTTGAATTAAACGCAGAAAAAACGCCACCTCAAGGCAAAGGTGACGTTCATTAAGGGGTATGGTATTGACCCTGCCAGATGCGGCATCACCTGGCAAGTCTATTGAAGTCGTCGAGTTCCGTGGTGCAACAGGCTTACGTCTAAGCACCTTGAGACTGTGATCAAGACCATCACAGTCTCAAGGTGACTTAGACGTAAGACCGCACCACTACACTCTGGATATTAAGCCTTAGCTTGTTCAGCGTTCATGGCATCTTCTGCTTCTTTGGTGACAATGGCATTCGTGGTTTCCTTGTCAAAGAAGTGTGCCTTGTTAACGTCAAAGCCCATTTTGACTTTTTCACCAGGGTTGTGGAAGTCACGGGCATCAACAGTCGCCACGAAGTCCGTGCCATCAACAGTGGCATACAATTGAGAAGTAGCGCCCATCAATTCAGAAACGGTGACGACGGAATCAACGCATTGATCTGGCCAAGTATCCAAGAAGGCTTGTTCAGTGTGAATGTCTTCTGGACGAATGCCCAAGGTGACATCTTTGTCGTTGTAACCGCGGTCGTTCAAAATGTTTGCGCGACCTTCTGGAATGGCAATATCCAAACCTTTGCCATCGTTGATGCGGCCATCTTTGTAATGCACTGCCAAGAAGTTCATCGCAGGTGAGCCCATGAACCCAGCAACGAATTGGTTACGAGGGTTATCATAAACTTCAGCAGGGGTGCCGATTTGTTGCACTTTGCCGACAGACATAACAACCACACGGTCAGCCATCGTCATCGCTTCAGTTTGGTCATGAGTAACATAGATGGTCGTGGTGTTTAAACGGCGGTGCAACTTGGCGATTTCAGCACGCATGGAAACCCGCAGCTTGGCATCCAAGTTAGATAAAGGTTCATCCATCAAGAAGATCGGGGCATCACGCACGATGGCCCGGCCTAAAGCGACACGCTGGCGTTGACCACCAGATAAGTCGGCAGGCTTGCGGCTTAAGAATTCAGTTAAGCCCAAGATCTCAGCGGCTTCATCGACACGCTTTTTAATGTCGTCTTTGCCATATTTACGTAATTTCAACCCAAAGGCCATGTTGTCAAACACAGTCATATGTGGATACAAGGCATAGTTCTGGAAAACCATGGCGATATCACGATCTTTAGGTGCGACATCGTTCATCACTTTGTCGCCGATTTTCAATTCGCCTTTGGAAATATCTTCCAAGCCGGCAATCATCCGCAACGTCGTGGACTTCCCGCAACCAGAAGGGCCGACGAAAACGATAAATTCCTTGTCTTTAACGTGTAAGTTGAAGTCCATCACTGAGTCGTGATCGGCGTGAGGATACTTTTTATAAATGTGATCAAGATCGATTTGAACCATAATGTTCACTCCTTAGACGGGGATTGTGGCAATTCCCTGATTTACAAGATTAAGTATAACTGGAAGCGCCTTACAAATCATGGGCCAACTTGCACAAAAAAATCCCGGACTTTTTGCACAGTTTGCCCAAAAAGCGGGTAAACTGGTGATTATACGAAACGGAGGCGATGACATGCCCAAACAATATACCGTCGTGTTGGTACACACACCAGCTGGCGTGGTGTTGATCAATCGCAAAAAGGTGCCTTATATCGGCTTATGGAATGGCTTAGGCGGTAAATTCGAAGCTGGTGAAACCGCGCTTGATTGTGCCCGGCGTGAAGTCTTTGAAGAAAGTGGCTTGAAGCTTTTCGACGCTAAGGTCTGCGGAATCGTACACTGGTATGTCGACGACCAGTTGCGTGGCGATTTGCATTTGGTCAAAGCCTTCGCTGATGACTTAAACCCGCAAGCCCAAATGACGCGCGAAGGCGTGATCACGGCTTGGCCTGAAACTTGGCTGCATGATCCGGAAAATTTAGGTTTAGTGCCAGACTTAGTAGCGATGTTGCCGATTTTTAAGCAGGCGGATGGCGGGGAGTATGTGTCCAAGTTTCATGGCGATACTTTCTTAAGTTTGGAGCCAGCTTATGCTTGAAGTCGGGCTAACGGCAGTAGCGGATCATCCGACGTTGGCAGCCAATGGTAAAACCAGTAGTTTAAAAGATTTGGCGCAATATTTTCCGATCATGGAAATGGATACCGGTTTTTACCGTATTCCCAGCCGCCAAACCGTTTTAAATTGGCAAGCGCAAGTGCCTAGTGGGATGCGGTTCATCATCAAAGCCAGTCAATGGATGACTTTGCACAAAGAAGATCCTGAAATTGATGTCGCTGCACAGTTTAATCAATTGCGCGAGGCGGTGTCGCCATTGATTCAAAGCCAACAACTAGTCGCATTGATGTTTCAAATGCCACCTTGGTTTGCGGTGACAGCGACCAATGTGCGCTACTTTCAACGAGTTAGACGCTTGTATCCGGATTTACCGGTCGCCGTGGAGTTTCGCCATGACAGTTGGTACTTACCAGAATATCGGCAATCGACGCTAAGTTTATTGAAGCAGTTGCATTTTATTCATATCGCCGTCGATGAACCCCAAACCCCAGCTGGCAGTGTCCCATTAGTGCCAGTGGCGACGAATCCCGACTGGTCGATTCTGCGCTTGCATGGCCGCAACTATGCCGGCTGGCAGGCTAACCAAATGCCAGGCCGCACCAGCTATCGCTACTTAGATTCAGAATTACTAGAATTGGCAGACGTAGCTAAACAGTTTCAAAGTCAACATACTGCCGTGATTTTCAACAACAATGGCCAAGGCGACGCGGCAGATAATGCCTTGCGTTTCATTGCCCAACAACACTTGGATTATCGCGGATTAGCCCCGCAACAAACCACACTTTTTTAAAAATCAGGTGAGTTTCATGAAAGCAATCGATCTCAAACACTTTAATTATCCTGTCCTCAATTCAGCCAAAGCTCGCGCCATTCAAAATGTGGGCTTATATGCGGCGAGCCATTTACCTTTAGAATCAGTGAAGCCGACATATTCCGTGGAATTAGCGACTGACGGTGTGACGGCACAAAAACATTCTGGCCGCTGCTGGTTGTTTGCCCAGTTGAATGTGTTGCGCCATGTGGCTGGCCAACGCCTCAAGTTCAAAAACTTAGAGTTCTCTGAAAGTTATTTGGCCTTTTATGATCGCTTGGGAAAAGCCAATCACTTTTTGACGCAAATGATCGCCATGGCAGATCGACTGCTGGATGATCGCGAGTTGGCCTTTATTCTCAGTCGGCCAGATAACGATGGTGGCCAATTCGATAACGCCGTGGCGTTGATTCAAAAATATGGCTTAGTGCCAAAAGCGGCGATGCCAGAAACTTACACCTCGAGCAATACCGCAGACTTCAACCGCTTATTGAATCGTAAACTTCGTCAATTAGCTGTGAAGATTCGCCAAGCAGACGCGATGCAACGTGAAGCTGTCAAGCAAGCCGGGATGGCTGACGTGTATCGGATGTTGGTGTATGCTTATGGCGCCGTGCCGACCACCTTTGATTTTACTTATCGCAATGATGACGGTGACTTTCACCGCTTGACTCAGCTCACGCCGCAAAGTTTCTATCAACAAATTGTCGGCGTGGATTTAAATCAACAAGTCACCTTGCTGGCACGCGAAGATCTCAAAACTTGGCAAACTTACCGCTTGTCTGCAGAAGACAACATCGAAGGCGGCCATCAGATCTTATTGGTGAATGTGCCTTTTGACGTGATGAGTCGATTGGCCATCACGCAACTCAAAGCTGGGCAGCCGGTATTATTCGGCAATGATGTCTTACAAGATCTCGATCGGCCAACAGGCACGCTGAAAGGGGAATTGTATCAACTCAGCGACTTGCTGGATTGCGATTGCACCTTGAGTCAAGGCGAGCGTTTTGAAACGAAAATCGCCAACTTGTCGCATGCGATGACCTTAGTTGGCGTGGATCTCGTCGATGACCAACCGCGCCGTTGGAAAGTCGAAAATTCTTGGGGGTCTCAAGTCGGGCACCAAGGGTATTTCAATGCTGATGCGGCGTGGATGCAAGCTTATGCTTATGAAATGGTGATCCAGCGTGAGTTTTTACCGGATCAAGTGCAACAAGCATTAAACACCACGCCAATCGACTTGCCAGCATGGGATCGTTTAGGTTAATGAGGAGGAAAGTTTGAAAAATACTAGAGATAGAGATACCTAACCATAGGCGCACTCAAATAAG
>NZ_AZEU01000330.1 GCF_001435035.1 Lacticaseibacillus manihotivorans DSM 13343 = JCM 12514 | reverse complement strand
TTTGGAACATTCAGTTGATGCGCCATGTCAATGGCCATGTCTTCAAGATTCTGGCGAGCTTGATTGAGCAGCGAAGTGTCTTGAGGATAACGGATCTTTACCGGGATTGCTGTGGCATCCGTGATCATCACGTCAACTTTGAATGGCACCACCTCTTCAATCTTGGCGCGAAGCCAATCATTGATGATGTTTCTGACCAGTTCAGAGATGTCCGCAATCCGCTTGCGGAAGGTACACAGGCTTGTATACGCGAAGGGTTTCTCCGCTCGATATTCTGAAAGTCCAATGAAATACTGATACGCCGGCGTGTCTCGAATGGCGTCAACGACACCGCGATCGGTTAGTTTCATTCGATTCTGAATCAGTCCAGCACCATAAAGCATCCGAAATGGCTTGGCCGCGCGCCCAGTACTTTTTTTGGAAAACTCCAATTGGTATGCCTCATCCAGTTCTTTCCACGGAAAAATATCGGCCAAGCGCACCCACTCGTTATCTGGACTGAGCGGTGTGCTCAGGCCGCAACCAAAGGATTCAAAAGAGAGTTGGTGGGGACTTTGACGATAAACCATGGATAAAACCTCCAAGTCAATTTCGTAAATGCATGGGAAATGCCAAAAATCTGGGAATTCGTATGCATATATTATAAGGCAGTAACGTCTTCAAGTCACCGATATAAAGAACTATGCGTTTTTGAACAGCCACTAAGTACTCAATCATTTTTACACCCGTAAGTATAACCGAACGAGGGATAGTGTCAACCTTTTGCAGAAAATGAGTGAAAACTCATTGCGATAATTCGGCAACTTGAATATTTAAATGTAAGCGCGTACAATAGAAGGCGTAAAGAGGTGAGCGTGATGTTCAAACTGTTTGGCATTTTGCTCTTAGGGTTTGCGGTTTGGCAACTGCGCGCCGTGTATCTGGGTTTGCGCAGTCCTAAACCCAACGCAGAGGCAATGACGGTTCCGCGTGAATGCATTGGGTATGCATTGTTTATGGCAGCGGTGTTGGTGTTGATGGGGAATTTAATTTTATTTGGGATCTTTTAATCGATGCCGTCTGGGTAACCAGGCGGTTTTTCTATGGTAAAATGATTGCTGTTCTTAAATAGGAGGCAATCATGACAGAATTGTATTTGATCCGCCACGGGCAAACCGTGTATAACGTCCAGCAACGGATCCAAGGCATGGCAGATTCTGAATTAACGCAAACTGGGATCGCTGATGCCAAAGCACTCGGCCGCGGCTTACAAAAAGCTGGCGTCGTGTTTGATCACGCGTTTGCCAGTGATTTGGTTCGCGCCAAAGATACGGCAGAAATTGCCTTGAATGCCGCTGATCAATACTTACCGGTACAACTCGATCAAGGATTGCGCGAAGAAGACTATGCCCATTTTGAAGGGCAACCCCAAAGTACGCGACACGAGGCGCTAAAAGCGATTTTACCTGAGGGTCAACTGGAACAGTTAGTCGCAGTGGCCAATGGTGTGCATCAACTCGACGCCGACGCTGAAGATGCGCAAACTGTTCAAGACCGTTTTGATAGGGCAATTCGACGAATTACAGCAGGTGATGATCAAAAGGTCATGGCGGTGGCACATGGCACAGTAATTTTATTGTGGCTTGAAAAAATCGGCTACCCATTAAAGGGGCAAACCACCATGCATAATGCCTCAGTGACGCAGATCCATTGCGAAAACGGGCAGTTTAACGTGGTCGATTTTGATTCACTGGAATATGTTGAGGCAGGACGCTTGTGAGGTTACAGGCGTTTTTTTTATGCCGCGCACAAGAAATTTCAAAGTTTTGGAGGTGTTTTGAAGTAATAATTTATTGTAAGCTAGTTGTGTTAAGAAAGGTGGGTCACGTTTGAACACGTCTAAAAAATTGATCGTGATGGCAGCAGTGTTGATCGCGACTTTCATGACGTCAGTGGAAGTAACCATTGTCACCACTGCGATCCCTACGATCATCGCGAACTTACACGGGTTGGCTTGGCAAAGTTGGATCATGGCGGCGTATTTATTGACCACTGCGATCACGACCCCAATTTATGGCAAACTAGCGGATACCTATGGCCGCAAACGCTTGTTTCAATGGGGTGTGGCAGTGTTTACTGGCGGATCGTTACTTTCAGGGTTATCGCCAAGTATCGGCTGGCTGATTGTCGCTCGCGGTATTCAAGGCATCGGCGCAGGCGCGGTGATGCCACTGACGTTTACCTTGATCGCAGATTTCTTTCCTTATGAAAAACGCGCCCAAGCCATGGCGTTAAATAATAGCGCTTGGGGCTTGTCCGCGTTGTTGGGCCCTTTATTAGGGGGATTTTTAGTCGATCATTTATCCTGGCATTGGGTATTTTTCGTCAATGTACCATTAGGGGTGATCGTATTTGGGCTCACCGCATTCGGGTATCATGAATCAACCACAATGGCGACAAAACAGCCTTTGGATCGTCAAGGCATCGCATGGTTGACCATCAGTTTGGTCAGTTTGTTACTGGCAGCCCAATCATTGAGTCGTAGCCCCGGGTTTGCTTTTGGCTTGGTGATCATTTGCGGCATCGCGTTGTGGCGTTTGGTGAAAGTCGAACAACAAGCCACTTCAGCGCTGATTTCACCCGTATTGTTTCGATCCAAAACATTCGTGGTGCAAATCGTGACCGCGTGTTTGTTGTCTGGCGTACTGATCGGCTATCAAGTGTATTTTCCAATTTGGTTGCAAGGCTTGGATCACGTCAATGCCACCGCGGCAGGATTTAGTGTGTCGTTTAGTTCGATCATGTGGTTAGTGGCAGGTTTTTTAGTCAGCTGGACGTTAAAACATCTGGTCCCGCGGCGTTTGACCATGGCCGTGGTGGTGATCCAAGCGATTTCTTATGGGGGCTTAGTCTTGCTCGGGGCGCATTTTCCCGTTTGGGGATTTTATGTAGTGGCGGCGATCAATGGGTTTGGGATGGGATTGGTGATCAGCCAAAATACGATTTTGGCCCAGCACTTAGCCCCAAAACAGCTTGTCGGCACAGCCACTGCGATGCTGACATTGGGACGTTCCCTGGGTCAAACCGTGATGACAGCGATTTATGGTGGGGTGCTGAATGTCGTGTTGCAATTACGTCGCGGTTCGGTGCCGATGCGCGAGTTAGATGCCGTGGTCGCAGGGGGAGCAGGGAGTTTACAAGCTGCCGGCGTTTTACTGAGTGCGTTGCAAGCGGTGTTTGTGTTGGTCGTGATGTTGTTGGCCATCGTTTGGGTCGTCAATGCTTGCGATCCTAATCGTGAGGTCATTGCATAAGCATTTAACTGAAAATTAAAAAAGACACCGCAATGGGTGTTTTTTTATTGGGTCAGATTAACGAAGTAGTTCGCGTTTGATCGCGGTAAATTGTGCTGGGGTGATGTGGCCTAATGCCAATTCTTGCCGGTACCATGCGATTTGTGCACGGGTGGATGCCACCGGGACCCGGGCAGTTTGGCAGGTGGTGACAGTGCGCATTGCCATAAGGATCAAGGCCACACTTAAAATCAATAATACGGAAATCATCAACATATGAAACCGCCTCCTTATGGGTTTAGTATAACACACCTTCAGGCTTTTAAGGCAACTTTATGGTTACGCCGCAATACTAAAACCACACCAGGAAGGATGTTGATTATGCAAATCGCTGAATGTGTACCGTTATTAAATCTTGACCATCAAACCCAACATAACTTGGCAAAAGATCACCGCAAACTCGCCAACTTAACGCCAGACACGCGGCAAGTGACCACAGATAGTTGTTTTGTCGCCATCCACGGGGAACATTTTGATGGGCATCAACATGTCCAAGCGGCCATCAATGCTGGTGCAATCATGGTAGTCGTTGAACACCCAGTGTCTGCGAGTGGGGCGTTGATCGTCCAAGTGCCAGACACATATAAGGCATTGGCGCAGTTATCCGTGGCATTTTTCGGGGATCCAAGTGCCTCGCTGAAAGTCTTCGGCGTCACTGGCACCAATGGCAAAACCACCGTTACGCATTTAATCGCGAAAATTTTAACTGTGGCGCAAATCGATTGCGGCTTGATCGGCACCTTATATGCCAAAGGTGGCAAAACCCAACATGTAGCGTGCAATACGACCCCAGATCCGTTTACCAACCAACAATACTTAAATGAAATGGTTCATGCTGGCAAAAAAGCTTGCGCCATGGAAGTGTCTTCGATCGGCTTAGATCAAGGACGCGTGCGTGGCATCGATTTTGATACCGCGGTATTTACAAACTTAACCGAAGATCATTTGGATTATCACAAAACCTTTGAAGCTTATTTTGAGGCCAAAGCGTTACTATTTGAACAGTTAGGCAACAGCTATCATCATGGCCGTAAGAATAAAACCGCAGTGATCAATATCGATGATCCTTACGGTCAGCGTATAGTGGCGCGGACCGCAGCCAATGTGTTGACATACGGCACCAAAGGGCGCGGCATGTTGCAAGCGCGCAATATTCGCGTGACCAGTCGCGGCACGAGTTTTCAATTGCGCATTGCAGGGCACAGTTATCCAGTGCACTTGCAATTAATGGGGAATTTCAATGTGTACAACGCGCTGGCGGCTTTTGGCGCCACTTATGTTCACGGGATCGCGCCGGAAGTGATCATCGGCGCATTGGAGTCAGTCACCGGCGTGCGGGGGCGGTTTGAAGTGATTCCAGCCACGGTGATCGTGGATTATGCGCATACCCCTGATGGCTTAGCGAATGTGTTAAGTACGATCAAAAAGTTTGCCAAACGCCGGATCTTTTGTGTCGTGGGTTGCGGTGGGGATCGTGATGTTGCCAAACGCCCGCAAATGGCGACCATTGCCTTGCAGTCTTCCACTGATCCGATTTTTACCGCGGATAATCCCAGATCAGAAGACCCTGAAGCCATCATTGATCAAATGGTCCAAGGCCTCGATCCTGCCACTTATACCCGTTTATCTGATCGGCAACAAGCCATCAGTTATGCGTTGAGTTTGGCGGGGGCTGGGGATGTGGTACTGATTGCTGGCAAAGGGCATGAAACCTATCAAATTATTGGCTCAACCAAACATCATTTTGACGATGCTGAAGTGGTGCGCAACTATTTTGCGGCCAGCACCGTGCAAAAACAAGCTTAAAAAGCAAACACCCCAGATGGCGACGTTGTCTGGGGTGTTGGTTTATTCAAGGGGTTTGGACATATTGATGTCAGTGGTGATGAACCCCATTTTAGTGTAAACATGCTGAGCGCGCAGATTGCCGCCAAAGACGTGTAAATCGATGGCCGCGATTTGCCGGCGTCTGGCTTCAGCTTCTAACACTTGCAAGGTTTGTTGTCCGAAGCCTTGGTTTTGTTGGTCAGCTTGGATATTGATATCGTAAATAAAGAAATGATTCGTGGCTTTGTCAACATGGACCCACAAAGAGCCGATACCAACACCGTCATGGGTGATGGTCCACAGAAACTCCCCAGGTGTGTGCAGTCCTTGAGGTAACAATTCTTGATAAGAAGCCCGAGATTTTTCCAGTGCTTCTTCAGGTGTCCAAGTTAACGCGTCGATTTTATCTTGAGCAAAATCTTTGATCGCTTTGGTGCGCCAAGTTCCAAAAGCGGCGATCGACATCGGTTCTAAGGTGATCATCTGCAACACTCCCTCATGGTTATGGGTTCAGTTTACCTGTTTTTCAATTTTTTTGCGAATCAGGGTTGACCTGTAACGCGTTTCTCAAATTATGCTTTAACTGTTGAAAGGCAAGCGCTTCATTGAAGGAGGAAAAGCTTATGTTCGCATTATTAAAAAAACAAGTTCTGGTCAATGTTGAGTTGAAAGACCCGTCTGAATTAACCGCGATCGCTAAAGTGGCCAGCTTTGCTGGGGAAAAGTTAGATTTGGCCAGCCAAACCTTGCGCTCAGGATTCTTGGCTAGTGAAGCCAGTGGTGCGAGGATTGTTTCAGGCCATATCGCCTTAACGCATGCGTCAAGTCCAGACGTGAAAAAAGTTGAAGTGGTCATTGTCAACTTTGATGCCGCCATTGCCTGGGGTGAAAATGCTCAAGTCGATACTGTCGTCGGGGTGATCGTGCCGGAATCAGCGGATACGGATGCTGCGATGCAAGCAGTTCTTGGAAAGCTGGAAAGCTGGAAAGCCTAAGTGCAGACTTTACGCAGCCGATCACTGCTGGGGCATTGGAAAAACTTCGCCGGCAACTGTAAAATATAATAGTAGTAAAATTAAACAGCGACGTTTTGTGGCTGTTTTTTTGTGGAGGCAGGGGTATGGCAAATATTCATGATATTGCAAGGTTAAGTGGGTTTTCAGTGGCCACGGTGTCGCGGGTGATCAATGATCGCCCATACGTGTCACCAGAAGCCAAAGCCGCGGTCATGAAAGTGGTGCGGCAATTAGATTATGTGCCGAATGCAATGGCCCGGGATTTATCAGCGGGACACACGATGACCATCGGGGTGGTGACGCCGATGCGCGATCACCCATATTTTACGAGCTTGACTAACAGTATCACGCGAGCGGCTTTTGCCAGAGGGTACCGGGTGATGTTGTTGCCTTCCCAATATGATCAGGCGATTGAAGCCGACTACTTGGAACAGTTGCGCATGAAAGCTTATGATGCGTTGATTTTCACGTCGCATGCTTTGCCCTTAACCGATATTCTTCCATATGCCAAAACGGGACAAGTGGTGGTTTGCCATGATCCAGGTCACGTGGCCGTCAATGCGGCGTTTACTGACCGCGGGGAAACTTATGTGGAAGGTTGTCAGTGGCTCAAAGCGCATCATGCTAAAAAAATTGGCATGTTCTTGCCGCGAACCGCTAAACTTTCTGCCACTAGCCAGGCGATGCTTGGGGCTTTCCAGCAAGTATTCGGAGAAGCGTTGCCAGAAGCCTTGCAAGTGCTTGATGTGATGAATAATGAAGATGGCTATCAAGCCGCGCAACAGTTGGCCAAGCAACACGTGGATGGCATTTTTACCAATGGGGATGATATTGCTGCCGGCGCCGTGCAGTATTATCGCGAACAACACTTGGCGCTACCGTTAATGGTCGGCCAAGAAAATCAATTGTCCAGTCAACTGTTGAATATGCCCACCATCGATCATCATTTTCGCGTGGTGGGGGAATTGGCTTTGCGTTTAGCCGTGGGGGAACTGTCCGGCCAACACCAAGTGGCGTCGACGTTCATCTCCCGGGCTTAAACATGATATACTAAAAAGAAAACCTAAGATCAGGAGAAACAACCACTATGCAAGCATGGTTATTCCGCTTCCTCAAAGGCATTTTCATCGGGTCAGGCTTTATTTTGCCTGGCGTTTCAGGAGGCGCATTAGCCGCGGTATTCGGATTATACACGCGGATGATCGCCTTTTTAGCACATCCTTTTAAAAATCTTAAACAAGATGTGTTATTTTTCCTGCCCGTCGGTTTTGGCGCAATGGCTGGCGTGTTTGGTTTGTCATTTGTCGTCGCTTTTGTGCTTGGCGCTTATGAAACGCCGATTTTATGGTTGTTTGTCGGCTGTATCGTCGGGACGGCCAAACCGCTTTGGCAACAAGCGGGACTGTCTGGGCGTATGAAAAAACATATTTGGGTCATGGGTGTGGTCGCGTTGATCGCGTTATTTCTATTGAAGCAAGGCGCGCAGCATTTTTCTGGCAGCGTGCCGCAAAACTTTGGCACCTGGATGATCGCTGGGGCCTTGATCGCGCTGGGTATTTTGGTGCCGGGGTTGAGCCCGTCGAACTTTTTAGTGTATTTAGGCTTGTATGAACCGATGGCAGTCGGTATTCGCGAAGTTGATTTTGGCGTGATGGTGCCAGTGGCATTAGGCGGTTTGCTTTGTTTGGCTAGCTTGGCGAAATTGATCAATTGGGCTTTTTCAAAATGGTATGCAATGTTGTTTCATATGATTTTAGGCGTGGTGATCGCTAGTACCATCATGATCGCACCGCTAACGGCAACGTATTCGCTGAGTGTGATCATTTGGTCGCTGGCTGGGTTAGCGTTTGGCATTTGGTTAGGCGCTTGGATGAGCAACTTAGAGGCTAAGCACGTGCCGGCTGGGTGATCTGCTTGACCGCCGTTAAAAACGCGTCGAGCTCACTTTCATCCACTAAACCCCAAGTGGCCACGCGAAAACTGGGCCGATTTGCAATTCCTGAAGCAATTTCGAAACCTCGCTTGTGCAAAGCCTCTGCGAATGCTTGATCATTAAAACTTTGTTTGGGGTATGCAAAAGCGGTCATCAAAGGGGATTGCACCATTGGCGAACAAATTGGTGAAAAGCCGAATGCGGCCATGCCTAAGGCCAAATGCTGTTGAAGTTGACGCAAATGCTGGTAACGTTTGGCAACGCCGCCAGTTGCGAGTAACGTTGAAACCGCGCGATCCGCTGCGATCACACTTTGTACTGGCGCACCTGGGCGCCAAGCCCCATCAAAAAGCGTCATCATGGCGAGTTGTTCATATAAATCAAGGGCAAGGCTTCGCGCATAGCCTTGGGTGGTGGCAATTTTGCGCCGGTTGGCGAGCACTGCGCCAAAACCCGGCACGCTATGTAAGGCGTGATGAAACACCGTGATCAAATAATCAATGCCTAAAGCCTCACAATTGATCGGGATCCCGCCAAAAGTGGCCCGGGCATCAACAATGGTGGTCACGCCAGCACGATGTAATTGCCCGATCAATGGCGTCAACGGATTTAACACGCCTGCCGTCGGGTCTTGATGACACATGATGAAGTGGGAGATGGCAGGGTGTTGATGCCACTGTTTGATGATTGCTGCTTGATCCAACACTTGGTTTTGCGGCGTGACGACAACCACATGCGGGATATTTAAGTATTCTAGTTGCGCCACGATTTGAGTGCCTGCCATACCATTGACCGCCACAAGCACACAGGCGTCGTGATTGGGGATGACGGTTTGCAAAGTGGCTTCTAAAATCGTCGCGTCATCACCTGGGAGTAACACACAGGCAAAATCGTGAGGATCAACACTGGCGATTTTGAGCAAAGCTTGGCATAAGTGGCGCGTCAGTGCGCGAAAATCTGAACTTTGTGGCGCTAGATCTATTTGCATCGCCATTTTGACCCCGGCTTGAGTACTGGCGATGTCTGGGGTCATCAATACCACATCATTCATGCGCGGACCTCCAATTGTTTGAGTTGTCTGATCAATAAAAATAAGGCTTGGGCATTCATCAAGGGATTTTCGACTTCAAGTTGAATCAAGCGTCGGCGAGCAAGTTGTGCCAGGCGCTTTTTTTGACCAGCTGGGAGGTTCGTCCAAGCAGGTTGTGACAAACCGATCATCCGACTGCCTTCGATGATGCCAACGGTATTGAGCTGGCAGTGTTTGGCCGCAATCAGCCAGTCACCTTGATCAAAGACGCCGAGGACATGAGCCTGATTGTGAATGGCTAATTGTGACACGGCTTGATGAATGGCATGGATCGGGGAGGTGTCGACAAGGTTGATTTGCGGCTTCAAGTTGAACTCATGTAGCGCTTGGACCAAATCGGCTAACACCGGTGCTGATTCCAGCGTCAAGGTCCCATAAGGAATCTGATTGCATTGCAAGAAGTTGAGCAACAACAACACCCCAGGCTTCAACGTGCTGATGGTGCCTGCGTGTTTGGGCCAATGTGCGGCGAGACGAGCAGGGCTGGTCGCCTCGCCGCCAGCGGCTTGATACCACGCCTCGCGACCGCGACCGCCGTAATCGCTTAAGGTGCCGCTCCAATTAAACAAGACTGCTTCGATCATGATGCGCCTCTTTTGTTAAGATGCGACAAGCATAGTCGGCGAACGTAAAAAAAATCCCTACTGAAGGTATCGATTCAGTAGGGATTTCGAAAATTAGTGTAAACATTATTTGTCAAAATAAAACGAGATCGATGATTGATCGACCTCGCCGCATGAGATGACGAATTCACAGTGTGGCTGATGAATACCACAGGATAAGCTTACCATGAATAGATAGTGATACCCGCCATTTTCAGAAAACTTTTCACAATGTAATGAAAAATCTAGGCTTTTGTTGCGAGCACCATATGATTGTTCACGAAGGCATTGAGCCCAAGCTTATACAACTCACGCCCATAACCGGAATGCTTGACCCCGCCAAATGGCAGTTCTGGGGCGGTGATCCAAGCGCGATTGATGGTGGTCATGCCAGCTTCGATTTGTTCAGCGACGGCTTTGGCATGTTCAGGATCGCTTGAAAATACGGCAGAACCTAAGCCAAAGCTGGAATCATTGGCCAAGGCGATGGCTTCTTCATCATTGGCGACGCGATAAACCGCAGCCACAGGGCCAAACATTTCTTGATCAAAGGCAGGGTTGTTTTTGTCGATATCGGTTAAAATCGTGGCTGGCACAAATTGACCGGGCAAATCAACTGGCGTATCGCCGATGATGCGCTTGGCCCCAGCTTTGATGGCCGCATCGATTTGTGCGACTAACTTGGTTTTGGCACTGGCTGAAGATAATGGGGCCAAAGTCGTTTCTGGAGCCATTGGATCGCCCGGGCGCATTTTGGCAAATTCAGCTTTCAAGTAGGCGACAAATTCATCGTAGTGCTTTGCCGTGACAATAAAGCGTTTGGAAGCCGAGCAAACTTGCCCAGCGTTGAACAGCCGCGCTTGCGGGGCGATCGCTTTAACTTGGTCCATATCCGCATCATCCAAGACCAAAAAGGCATCATTGCCGCCGAGTTCCATGGTGGATTGTTTCAACGCAGCACCAGCTTCTTGTGCCACCGCTGCGCCGCCACGTTCAGATCCAGTCAAAGCGACTCCGGCCACGCGCGGATCCGCAATGGCTTGGCCGACTTGTTGATAATTGATGTACAAATTCGTCAACGCGCCTTGAGGGGCACCAGCTTTGAGGACTAAATCGGCGAAAGCTTGCGCACAAGCTGGGGTGCTTGAAGCATGTTTTAAAATCATCGGGTTGCCGACGATGTAATTTGGGGCAAAGACCCGCATGATTTGATAGTAAGGGAAGTTCCAAGGTTCAACCATGACCAAGACACCCATAGCTTGCTTCACATAATAAGCATCGCCTAATTCAGTGGGCAGTGGGGTGGGTTTCAAAAATTCTGCGCCGTGTTGGGCATAATATTCGGCAATATCTGCGCACAAGTCGACTTCGGCTTCTGCTTCTGGTAATAACTTACCCATTTCTTTGGTAATAGTGGTGGCCAGTTCACGCTTTTGTTCACGCATCAAAGTTGCCAGTTGGTGCAAGACAGGTTGCCGACTGGCAGGCGTTTCATTTCGCCAAGTGTGGTAAAGAGCATCACCAGTTGCTAACGCGGATTCAAGTTCAGCATCGGTGGCGTTAGGATAAGTGTGTAATACTTCGTTGGTATAAGGGTTGATCGTTTGATAAGCCATATTGGTGGTCCTCCTTGTTGTTTACGATTACAAAACCATTATAGCGCACAAACTGACAGAATAAACGGACAAATCACTTAAAATGTCGCAAATTGCCTGATTTGGACTTCTGATTTACATTTGTGTTGACCGAGCGTACATTAAAGAAAACGGTATCTGGAGGCACGTATGCAAATTTTGAATCTGTCCTTGCAACCTAAAAATGCACCAGCGACAACGTTGACGGCTTATTTGCCGGATCTGGTTGAGCCCAAACCGCGACAGGCCATCGTGATTTGTCCAGGCGGTGGGTATGCATTTGTTTCCCCGCGCGAAGGTGAACCGATTGCCTTGACGTTTGCTGCGCAAGGTATGGCTACGTTTGTTTTAGATTATGCGATCGCCCCAGTGCACTATCCGATCGCTTTGCGTCAGCTGGCTGAAGCCATGAAGATGGTGCGATCGCATGCAGACGAGTGGCAATTGACACAGATTTTTGTCTGTGGCTTTTCAGCAGGCGGTCACTTGGCGGCATCACTTGGCACGCAATATGATCAACCAGTGCTGGCAGATTATGATTCCGCAATTATTCGGCCGGATGGCATGCTGTTGGCCTATCCAGTGATCACTGGGGGCAAATTTGCCCATCGCGATTCGTTTACCAATTTGTTGGGATCTGGGGATGCCGAAGACCAAAGCCTTGAAAATCAAGTGACTGCGCAAACTCCACCGACCTTTATTTGGACCACCGCCGATGATCAAACGGTGCCGGCGATGAATAGCTTGTTGTTTGTGGAAGCTTTGCAACAAGCTGGTGTGGAAGTTGAATTTCATTTATTCCCGCATGGTCGCCACGGAATGAGTTTAGGCACGGATTGGGTCAATGAAGACCAAGGGGTGCCGCATGCCACCAGCTGGCCACAGCTGTTTTTGGATTGGGTGAAAGTCACCTTTAACTAAAAAAATAGCCTCACTCATCAACTTGATGAGTGAGGCTATTTTTTTAGACTAAGGCTGGGATCAAACTTTCTGGTTTATCAAAGAAGTATCCTTGGACAAATTGAATGCCTAGTTTTTTAGCGAGGTCTAAGTCCGCTTGGGTTTCGACGCCTTCTAAGATGAATGAAAGGTGATTGGCTTGCGCCACTTGCCGCCAAAAGGCGATGCGTTCGTGCATTTGATCGGCATCATTGGTGCGGCGCAAATTTTGCATGGCAAACTTCACGCCATCAAAATAAGGGAGCTCATTTTGGACTAGCTCAAAGGAATTGTCGGAGCCGACATCATCGATCAAGATCTTCATGCCAGCGGAGCGATAAATCGCACTGATATGGCGGGTGATTGCGGCGTTGGCAACTTCGGTGACTTCAACAGTGAGATTGGTGGGGCCGTCAGGGCTTTCTGCCAAAGCGGTTAACACCCGGGCGACTTCCACATCGCGAAATTGAGCCGCGGTTAGGTTAATATTGTAATTATGTAAAGGATCAGCGGCGATCACTTGACGCAATAGCCGCGGAATTTCGGCGACTGGGATCTCAAAATCACTCGGCAAAACCCAGCGTTTTAACTCTGCGTCATAATGGCGCAAGAGTAATTCGTGGTAATACCGAGGTTGACCATCCAAGCTTAAATCATATACGCCTTGGGCAAAATAGCGATATTGGGAATAGTCTTCAACGGCAGGGGCGGTGTCAGTAAGCACGGTGTGTTCGACTGTAATTAAATCACGGCCATTGCGCTTGCTGGTATAAACGGCGTCATCGGCGCGTTTGTACAATTCATCGATGTTTTGATCGTCATCATGACGCTCAGTGATGCCAATTGAAACCGTCCCATTCATGCTTCGGCCGTCATAAGCGTATTCGCTATCTTTGACGGCTTGGCGGATGTGATTGGCAATTTTAACCACAGCTTGTGGATGCACGCCTGGAAAGACAATATTAAGTTCTTCACCACCAGTTTGATAAATGCGGTAAGCGAGGTCATATTGTTGTAAAGTTTGATTGATCGTATCAGAAACGCCGATCAAAGCAGCATTGGCGGCTAAGTGGCCGTAGCGATCATTGATCTGCTTGAAATGATCACAATCGATACTCAACAACGTCAACGGTTCATGCTGAGCTTGAGCCCGGTTAAACATGGTGGTCAAGGCCTTTTGATATTGCGCATAGGCTTGCGCACTGGCGCCTGCATCGTATTCCACTAACCGCTTAAGCGAGGCTTTGTTTAAATCGTCAGCATAAGCACGCAACCAATATCCGAAAACGACAAATGCCATGATGGCATACATGCCGATGGCCCATTGGCGCTGGTCAGCAGTTAAGGTGATCAACATGGACCGCGCTGGGGCACTGCCCCAAAACAAGGCTGCCAACACGCCGGAGCCGACCACACCAAGCAACCAGTGGTTCACCAACTTCATGCGGTAATGCGCCATGAGGCCTAAAACCCCGGCAAATAATAACATTGCCAAAATGGTGGTCGGCTGCCATAAATTGCTTTGATGATGCGCTTCCCAAAGCATGGCGATCACTGCAGCTTGCATGGTGATTTCAAGTTTGCTAAAGCCGGCATAAACGATCGGCGTCATCGCCAAAAATAAAGCCCAGTTGTGAAAAAATAGGGCGGTATCCCCAGTCAAAGCGTACATGGCCCCGAAGTGTAGGATCAACGCTAAGCCACTGGACAGCAGCCATAATTCCGCACGCCGCAGGATTCGCTTTTCTCGGCGTTGGCTTTGATCGAAAGCGGCCATATAGACCCGTTGAAAACACGCAATAAACCCAATGCTAAAAAATCCGACCAAGGCCATGCGCATCAATAGATTCATCCAAGAAACTGTTGTTGTCATGATCGATTTTCCCTCCCAAGAGGGTTCCAATCGGTTGTTTAGAAAGCCTGTATGCAATCGACTTGAAACCAACTAATTTTAATATACGTTAATCGCTTGCATTCGTAAACAATAATCGATAAATTAATTTTAATTATTTCTTGTTATGTTACAAATATGCAAGTTTTTGCGTGTGCGGGTGCTCAAAGCACTAAAAAACTGCCAGTGACTATATTTTCCAGTCACTGACAGTTTAGTTAAAACGGATTTAGTTCCAGAACTTTTCGGCCAAAGCCCGACCTTGATCGATTTTGGCCCATTGTTGCGCGGCAGACAATTCGTTGCCACCGTCGCATGAAGCAAAGCCACATTGATGAGATAAGTATAAGTGATCTTTTGGCAAGATCTCAGCGGCTTGATTTAACAAGCGCAAAGCCCGATCTTCGTCATCTAACTCAGCCGTTTTGGAACTCAACAAGCCTAAAACCACTTCGACTTCTGGACGAGCTTTCAAGGCGCTCAATGCCGCCAAATCGCCAGCGCGTTCATCATCCCATTCCAAGAAGAAGCGATCATAATGCTGATCTCCTAGGAACTTCGTGGCAATCGCAGCATAGGAGCCGCCAGCCGCATGGCGAGAAGCATAGTTACCGCGGCAGTTATGTGTCCAAACCTTCAAGCCCAGTTCGTGACCATAATCGCAAACCGCATTATTGATAGCGACGAATTCATCAGCCAAGGCTTCGATCCCGTCATTGCCATTGGCGAAGAAACTTGAATCGTTATCGTCAGCGAACAGCTCCCACAGGCAATCGTCAAATTGCACGATTTCACCGCCAGCCGCTTTGTAATCATCCAAGAATTCCTTGTAAGCTTGGATCAAGCCTGCTTTTAACGCTTCAGCGGTGGGATAAACTTGGCCATCCCCATATAAATGATCGAAAAAGGAGAGTTCGGTATAGGCGTGAGCGGCGCCCCAAACCGTGGTTTTAACTTTAGTGTCACCTGCTTGGACTTTGAGTTGTTTGAAAATATCGATGAAGTGATGGTTTTTGCCAGATAAATGGGCAGTGATTTCAATGCCGATATCTTTGCGCGTTTCAAAATCGCCACCGTCATGATCTTCAAAGCGATAACCATGGTCGGCGATGGTGCGTTTGATCCCGCCAAAACCCCATAAGAAATCCAGGTGCCACATGGACTTAGAATATTCGCCGTCAGTGATCACATCCAAGCCGTGCGCTTTTTCTTCGGCGACGACTTGTTGGATCGCGCGAGTTTCTTCGGCTTGGTAGCCGTCAAAGTCGGCATAGAACGGATATTGAATGTCGTCGCGGTGTTCGATTTGGTCTTTGTAAGTGAGCAATGAGGCTGGGCGTAATAAGGAGCCGACAATTTGAAAACGAGATTGGGTCATGGATGAGTCCTCCGCATGAATTAATTGATGAATTCATCATAACCGGTTCATTGAAAAATAGATAATACTTGATTCTTTAATGATATAATAGGTATTAACTATAACGGAGGTCATCCTATGCGCATTCAACAACTCCAATATTTAGAAGCCATAGCCGAAACCGGCTCGATCAACGAAGCCGCCAAACGCTTATTTATTTCGCAACCGTCGCTGTCTCAAGCGATGAAGGAATTGGAAAAAGAATATCACCTGCAATTATTCTATCGCTCCAAAGCAGGCATCACGCTGACTGACGGTGGGCGTGAATTTCTCAACTATGGGCGCGGGGTGTTAGACCAAGTTAACTTATTAGATGAGCATTTTCGCCAAGATACGGTACGGAAACAACAGTTCTCGGTGTCCGCGCAACATTATGCCTTTGTGGTGAATGCATTTGTCGCGTTGGTCAAAGAAATCGGCGGCTCAGAATACAATTTCACCTTGCGCGAAACCCAAACGCAAGGGGTATTGGATGATATTCAAACCAACAAAAGCGAGCTTGGTGTGACTTACCTAAACGGCTTCAACCAAACGGTAATGAAGCGATTGATCGCGGAAAAAGATCTCACGTTTACGCCGTTATTCGTGGCGCAACCACATGTCTTTGTCGGGCGAGATAATCCGCTGACGGCCAAGTCACATTTGTCGCTGGCAGATCTTGAAGATTTCCCTTATTTATCCTATGAACAAGGGGATACCAACTCGTTTTACTTTGCCGAAGAGATCCAAAGTACCTTGCCACATCTCAAACATATTCAAGTGTCTGATCGGGCGACCATTTTCAACTTAATGGTGGGCTTAGATGGATACACGATTTCGAGTGGGATCATTTCCAGCGACTTGAATGACGAGAAAATCGTGGCGATTCCTTTGGATGTGGATGATCCGATCACCTTGGGGTATTTGCGCCATAAGAAAATTGAGTTAAGCGCCACCGCCAACCGTTACTTAGAATTGTTGAAAGAGCACATTCGCCATTATGGGTTTGAAGTGGCGGATTAATTGTAAAGCGTGTAAATCTTGGCTGATTTCCCGGCCGATTTGACGTGATGTCAGCCTGATCCTTGTATGCTAAAAAGCGTTAAAGGAGGGATGATATGACGTTACATAATTTGCGCGTGCAGTTATGCCGCGTGCAATACGGCAAACATGTGCGGCAGCAGATTTTGACGCGATTGCGCAACTGCTCAAGACGTTGGCGGATTATGAGCAGCGCGGCATTTTAAACGAGTTGTTGGTCAGCTTGCAATGTGGTCACTCGCTGCAAGAGCGTTTACTGATCATGCGGCAGTGGGCCAGGGTACATTCTCGCAATCGTCTGTTAGGGGATTGTGATGCCGTGTTAAATGTATTAGAAGCTTATCAGCTGGGACGATAGAGATGTCAGGTGACTCGGGTAAATTTTCGAGTCACCTTTTTGAGTGTGACAAGCTCCTTGCCAAAGGGCGTGGCTTAGGCCATCAGGTCAGTTTGAGTTCGGGCGGTTGCGTCAGGATCAGACCAAAGATAAAGGCGTGCACCTAATCGTGGTGACTCACAATTCAATAAATTATATTCTCAAATATCAGCTATTACGCTGAATCAAATTTTTTATTCAGGGGATTATTTGTCGACGAAATCCAAAGCCTATATCAAAAATTTAATGGCCAATGTTGAATCTGATCAACAATGGGGAATTTCCGCAGGCGCGAAGGCTTTCCAACTGAAAAACGGTTGGCGATTGAACAGTGATAACACTTGGATCGTTAACTCGATCGGGCATTTAGGCACTGGGGATAAAAGTTGTACGATCGCAGTGTTGACCGACGATAATACGAGTCTTAAAAGTGGCGAGCAATTGGTTGAAAAACTAGCCAAAGCCAGTGGCACCGTGCTTGATTTGGCCCAATAAAAAATCACCGTTGACGCGATCATCAGCGGTGATTTTTTTATTTAGGCATGCAGGCGTTTTTGCAGCCATTTGCTCAACCAAGTCAAAGCGGTGATGATGATCAAATAAATCAAAGCGACCATCGTCCAGATCTTAAAGCCTTCCATGTTGCGGGCGATAATGATTTTCCCGGTTTGGGTCAATTCCAATAAGCCGATCACACTTAAAATCGAGGTATCTTTTAGCGTGATGATGAATTGGTTGATGAAACTTGGCACCATGATCCGGATGCCTTGCGGTAAGATCACGCGGCGCATGGCTTTGGACCAAGGTAACCCTAAACTGCGGGCGGCTTCCATTTGACCTGGGGCGACAGCTTTGATGCCCCCTTGGACAAACGCTGCGGTATAGGCGCCTTCATTCAGCGTTAAGGTGATGATCCCGGCAACAAAGGCCGGGATCTTCGTGCCGGTCAAACTCGGGACGCCAGTGTAAACAAACAACGCTAAAACTAATAATGGCAAGCCGCGGAAGATATAAATGAACGTGGTGGCGACCCCTTGGGCAAAGCGGTTTGGCATCACCCCAAGGAGTCCGATCAACACCCCTAACACGGTGGCGCAAATGATCCCCACTAACGTTAAGATCAGCGTTTCGCCTAAGCCACCCATTAAGGTTGACCAGTTTTCTTTCAACAAGCCGATGAAGCTCCGATCTGTTTCTTGGGTTTTGGCATTTTTCTTCTTCTGTGAAGCAACGGTACCATTGCCTAAGTATTTGGCGACGATTTTGTCGTATTCACCAGATTTTTTGACTTTGGTGATGCCGGCATTGAGCTTATCGATCAAATGATCTGAGCGGCCTTTGTTGACCGCGATGCCGTAATACTTGACGGTTGCCGGCTTGGCGACAATGTGCAACTTGATCCCTGTGGCAATGGCGTATTGTAAGGGAAATTTGTCAACTGGTGTTGAAGGATAGTTTTTATCCCTTGAAGGCCTTCCCGA
>NZ_AZEU01000056.1 GCF_001435035.1 Lacticaseibacillus manihotivorans DSM 13343 = JCM 12514 | reverse complement strand
GCACGCATACTTGGTATCTGCCGGCAAACCGTCGCCAACGAGCTAAACCGAGGCCAAATCGATCAGGTCCAGAAGGTCAATGGCAAGCGTGTGTATCGCACTGAATACAGCGCTGAGGCAGCCCAGCTTCGCTATGAAGAGAACCGGCGGCGATGCCACAGACCCCTCAAGCTCGTCCAAGCCGCTGACTTCATCGCCCACTTCACAGAACACTTCAAACAAGACGGCTGGTCCCCAGACGCCGTGGTTGGTCGCGCCAAGAAGAAGAAGCTCTATCGACCTGAGGAGATGGTTTGTACGACGACGCTGTACAACTATATTGATGCTCAGCTCCTGGAGATCAAGAATATTGATCTGCTGGAGAAGACCAGCCA
>NZ_AZEU01000055.1 GCF_001435035.1 Lacticaseibacillus manihotivorans DSM 13343 = JCM 12514 | reverse complement strand
TCATGATACCGCTTGGCAATTGAGAGGGATAGGCGGTCTGTTATTAGGTGCTTACAGACCACTGGCGCCTGGTGGCGGATAGCAAATGTAAAAAAGGTAGGACGAATTTTGTCCTACCTTCACACAAACACTGTTAATCGGTGGTTAATACTGTATCTAATAAGATATCAAAAGGTTCCACTGGCCATTGCGCGGTTTCATAAACCATCACTGGTGCCGCCAGCGTCACCGTTGAGCCTTGATATTGCGCCAAGAAGCGGTCATAATACCCACCACCAAAGCCGATGCGGGCATGGGTGTCTTTGGCATAAGCAATGCCTGGCACGATCAAGAGATCCGGTTGGTTATTCACGAGTTCGGCGTCGTAGGCTGGCTCTGGGATCCCGAAGCTACTTTTAATGCGCTGGTCAGCACCTGGATCTGGTAAAAAGGCCATTTGGCGATGTGGCATGCATTTAGGCAACAAGACCGTTTTGCCAGCGGCCAAAGCTGCTCGCATAATCGGCTCAGTTGGCACTTCAATGGGACTTGAAACCGTCAAGCCAACGGTTTTAGCTTGTTGCCATTGCGGCAAAGCCATCAATTGTGCTAACAATGCTGGCGCAGCTTGGGTGGTTGCTTGCGCAGCATGTTGCATTTTTTTGATCTGAGTCTCACGAAAAGCTTTTTTCTCAAGGTTCAAAGGCGGGCCTCCCCAATTTTTGACCATTATAACAGCCGCGCACTTGTGCACGGCTATCTTTTTGCTTTAAAAATTCCAATGTAGCTGATTGCCTTTAGGTAATGGCGCGGGTTTGGCTAAATAATAGCCTTGTAAAATATCACAAGGATAATCGCTTTCCAGCTCTGCGACGCCAGGCGCAGTTTCGATGCCTTCAATAGCTAACGTCTTGTGTTGGTTTTCGGCGAAATTATACCAATAGTCGAGTTTCGGGGCGATTTCTGGAATATGATCAAACGGCCGTAAGTTCTGCAAAGCAAATTTATATTCATCCACGTAAGGGGCTAGTGCGGTAACGAGATCTAAGTTATTACTCCCAGTCCCCACATCATCGATGCATACTTTCAACCCTGCATCATGAAACCGCTTGGCCCCGCGTTGCAGTTGTTCTAAGGTGACCGTATCGTCTGCACGTTCAGTCAATTCCGTGATCAAAGTGATCGGCGTGCGCGACTGGACCAAGGCGACGGCTTCGACATAGTCAGGATCGATGAATTGGCGCTGTTCCAAATTAAAAGAAATCAGCTCCGTTGTAAAGTCGAGGTGGAGCAAGGCTTCTGATGGCATGCGACGAATGTCTGTGGCTGTGATCGCATTAAAATCAGTCGGTAGCGACCACCGACCGTTTTCATATTCACGTGCAAATAATTCAAATCCGATATGCTGGCGCCTGCCGTCACCAGAGAACTTGGATTGTCCAATAAATCGACGCATCCCAATCACCACCCTAGAAAGCACTTACATCCAATTACCCCTATTATACTGTAAAACTGCGTATGTTAGGTAACTTTACTTAAAAAAACGCATGCATCGAATAGTCGAGTTTAATTTTACCAAATTATCCGCGATATGACGACTAGCTTAACTAAAAAAAGCCTTGATCGCGACCCGCGTTCGGGTTTTGATCAAGCCTTGGATACGTTTTAACCTAATACTTGCTTAGCTAATGCAAAGTCACCAACCGTCGCTGATGAATTGTTAGGCATTTTAGACGTGACGATCAATTCCGTCAAGTCAGGCGTTGCCACGTAACCATTGTTGTACTTTTCAAAATAGTCACGCACCATTGGCAATTCGGCATCAGACAACACGGACCCGCCTAAAATAATTTTAGCTGGGCGCAAGTTGACGTATGTATTGAACAGCATTTGCGCAATGTAGTCGCTGATGAATTCAAACGCCTTGTTATCCCGCGGCAGATCTTGTCCAGGAATGCCGGTGCGGCCTTCAAGCGAAGGCCCTGCTGCCATGCCTTCAAAACAATGGCGACCATGGAAAGGACAAGTGCCTTGATAATCATCATCAGGCCGCGGCACGCATAACGCATGGCCCATTTCAGCGTGGCCGGTGCCACCGATGAACTTGCCGTCTTGGATCGCGCCACCACCGATGCCAGTCCCGATAGTGAAGTAAACTAATGAATCAACATCCTTACCAGATCCGCCAATATATTCGCCATATGCCGAAGCATTGACATCAGTTGTGAAGGCAATTGGCACATTCAAAGCGGCTTTCAAAGTGCCGACCACATCAGCGCCAGCCCAGCCAGGCTTTGGCGTGGCCAACACTTGGCCATAAGTGGCAGACTTTTTGTCGATATCGATTGGGCCAAAAGAGCCAATGCCTAATGCAGATACCGGATGAGCCGTGAAGAAGTCGACACATTTTGCTAAGGTTTCAGCTGGCGCGGTGGTTGGAAATTGCGCCTTTTCGATAATGTTGAGTTCACTATCCCCAACTGCGACCACGAACTTGGTCCCGCCAGCTTCAATGCTACCAAATAATTGTTTTGTCATGTACGTAAGCGCCTCCAGATTTTGGTTCTAGCTTATCACAAAACTGCACGCAAAAAAATGAATCCAACAGACAAAGTTGGCTGAACAGCTAATACCGAGTCACGATCATGCGCACAAAAAGACCAGCGACCGCCATAAGGGTCCCTGGTCCATCTATCGTTTCACGCCCGCGATCTTATCAAGAAGGAGAAGATCGTCACTGCCACTACCCGTCATCCCACAAACGGTTGCGCAAGAGATGCTCCCAACTCTTGCTCTTTGAGTATAGCAGGTTTAGAAAGCGCTGTCACGTTTTATGCCTCAGCGCGCACGCGCAACCGGCGGTAATCAGCTTCCCAATGATCACCATGCCACAACTTCGCATCAAGCGCGTCATCAAGGCGATCAAACAAGGCCTTTTGTTGATCCGCTGAAAGCTGTTCAAGATCACTGGCAAAAAATTGTGCGACCCAGTTGCGCAAGCCGGCGCGCCCATCTTTTAATGGCGTTGGACGATCATAAGCGTCTAAGTCGACTTTTTGAAAGCCATGTCGCGTCAATAAATCCCGATACTCATCCACACTAGGGAAATAAAACGGCGATTGATAGTCGATGTCAAACTTCGCCAGTTCAGCCTTGAAGCCATCCGTAATGGTTTGAATATTGCCTGCTCCGCCAAATTCCGCCACCAAGATCCCGTTTGGCTTCAATAACCGGTGCATCACATTGGCTAAGCGGTCTTGCGCGCGGATCCAATGAAAACAAGCATTTGAAAATAAGGCATCATATTGGGCGGGCTTGCCGGCATAATTTAAAATATCGCCGAGCTCAAAATCAACCGCAGGAAAATGGGCAACGGCTTTTTCCAACATGGCTTCGCTTTGATCCACGCCAACGACATCAAATCCTGCTTCCGCAAGTTCCTGGCTCAATTCACCTGTTCCACAGCCAATGTCTAATACTTTGCCTGGTGCCGCGGGCATTAGCGATAACAGCGATTCACCATATTTAAAGACAAAGTCATGTTTGGCATCATATTCAGTTGCATCCCATTGCATGCTGCGTCACCTCTTAAAATTTAATTAGAACATTAATATCGTATCATAATTTTACGGTTTTGTCTGGCTTTGAAAAGCTTAGTGGCTGGACCAATCGTCTTAATTCGCTTCTATTCCCCGAAATAGCACGGCTCACGAGATGTCATGTCATTGGCCAATTTGAGCCCAAATAAAAAGCCGGTTCTCACCGACTTTACAGTAATTTGAATCGTTGCAGTGCTTGGGCGACGCCATTGTCGTTATTCGTCGACGTCACATAATCAGCATCCGCTCGTAGCGCTGGTTCAGCGTTACCCATCGCGATTTGCACCCCAGCAAAATCCGCCATCCGCACTTCATCATAATGACAACCAAAATACACGATGTCCCCAGCATATAACCGATAACGCGTCATAATATAATCGATGCCACGCGTTGGCCGCGCATCGCGACTGACGATATCGAGTTGTCGATCCCCGACTGTGACAATGCGAATGTCGCGTAAATGCAGGCGATGAAGGAACTCGTTGACGGCTTTGGCCAAGTGCGCTTCAGGCAACATTAACGAAATCATGTACACTTCTTTAAGCTTGGTATCAAACAACTCTTGCAAAGGCAAGACTTCCAAACGTTTGCGGCCTAGCAACTTGTAGCGCTCACCAGTGGCTTCTTTGACGGCATACCCATGCACGGCATCAAAAACGCTGATACCAAGATCTGGAAAGCTGGCTAATAATGAGCGCACCAAGGCCATCATCGCCAATGCTTCCAGCGGCCAAGCACCGAGTAAGCCCTTTTTGCCCGTCCGTGGCGCATAAATCAGTGCACCATGAAAGGCGATTTGCGGCGCGTCAGTTTGAAGCCGTTTCAACACGCCGTTGAGTTCAAAAGGGGCGCGGCCGGTGATGATCGACAGCGGGGCGCCTAAATTATTCAATGCCAAAGCCGTGGTGGTGGTCAAGTTGCCTAAATCATTCAGCAACGCACCATCTAAGGCCGTAAAAATATACTTAGCGATGGTACTCGCCTCCTTAAAATAGACAACGTTTACATTCTACCACTTGAATAGTCATGGGCCTAGCGTATTTGTAGGCACAGCTCACTTTTATTCCTAAAATCCGCCAGTGAGGTTAAAATTCAAACTGCCAACTGGTGGTCAATCGATACGGTTGGCCCGGCAACAAGGTGATGGCAGACCAATCCAAACCACTAGCTGGTGGGATCTGCGCTTCTAAGGCAACGCCTGCATGTTGGCCAATATTGTGCGCGACGCCAGTATGATCAAAATGATTGGCGGTATAAATCACGATGCCAGGTGCCGTCGTGGTCAGGTGCATTTTGCGCCCAGATTCCCCGACTAACGTGGCTGCTTGTGCAGATTTATTCAAAAATGGATGGTCAAAGCCAGCCCCATCGAGTACTTGTGGCATCACATCGCCTAAGCGTTGCCCTTGCGTGAAATCAAATGGGGTATCCGCAACCGGTGCCCAGCCATCGATTGGCAAGTGATCCGTCAGTGGCGCATAGAAATCACAAGCCAACGTCAACGTGGTGTCATCGACTGTCGAGCCTTCGCCATCTAAAGCAAAGTACACATGGTTGGTCGGGTTAAATAAGGTTGGTGCATCAGTGGTGGCGTCAACGTGATAAGTCAATTTATCTTCATCATCTAAACGGTAAGTGACAGTCACGCGAACATTTCCCGGGAAATCATTATGACCGGCTGGGTCTAAAAAGGTGAAATAAACTTCATCGTAGTCGGCAAACTCGCGGTAGCTGCCAGTAAATACTTGGGTATCTAAGCCTTCTGCCCCACCGTGGATCGCATTTTCACCTTCACCTTTAGGCAGGACGATTTCTTGATCACCAAAACGCCATACATGTCCTGGCAAGCGCCCGACCACACGCCCTACCGTGCCACCTAAAAAGTTCCGCTCTTGATCGTAAGCTTTGGGACTATCCAACGATAGAATCAAATTGTCGCCAGCCGGCGTCAGAATTTTCTCCAGTGTGGCACCATAGTTGAGCACTAAAGCTTGTAAGCCATTGTGATTGGTCATGGTGTATTCATATTCTTGCTCACCATTTTTGGTACCATAGCGTGTCATTGTGACTGTCATATTGTTGAGCTCCTTTATCATTATTGTTATTTTAAATATACCCCATTGCGCGCCCACGTCAACGCTTACATTTTGGGGCGATTCTTGGACAGCGACCGCCTGCTGGCATATGATAAGGAAGGAGAAATTTGTTAAAAAGCTTGCGTCATCGGAACAAATGTTCGATAATAGAGGAAGCAATGATCCAGGAGGGATAACATGGCATCTAAATCAACCAACTCACGTGAAAACGTCAAAGAAATCACTGACGCCGACGCACGCCAAGTCGCCTTAGACAAGGCGTTGAAGAAAATCACCAAAGAATTCGGTGATGGCGCCGTCATGAAAATGGGCGAAAAGTCCTTAACCAATGTCGAAGTCGTATCCACTGGGATCTTGTCCTTGGATGCTGCCCTCGGCGTTGGGGGCTTCCCACGCGGCCGTGTCATTGAAATCTACGGCCCAGAATCCAGTGGTAAAACCACCATCGCACTGCAAGCCGTCGCTTCTGTCCAAAAACAAGGTGGTATCGCCGCTTATGTCGACGCGGAAAACGCGATGGATCCAACTTACGCCAAAGCCCTTGGCGTCAACATCGACGAATTACTGTTGTCACAACCAGATACTGGTGAACAAGGCTTAGCCATCACTGACGCCTTAGTATCTTCTGGTGCCGTCCAAATCGTGGTCGTCGATTCTGTCGCTGCCTTAACACCAAAGGCTGAAATCGATGGTGAAATCGGGGATCAATTCGTCGGCTTACAAGCGCGGATGATGAGTCAGGCTTTACGTAAGCTCACCGCCCAAATCTTCAAGTCTCAAACCATCGTGATCTTCATCAACCAAATCCGTGAAAAAGTCGGCGTGATGTTTGGGAACCCAGAAACCACGCCAGGTGGCCGCGCCTTGAAGTTCTACTCCACCATTCGCTTGGAAGTCCGTGGCTCCAAGCAGATCAAAGTCGCCGGTGAAGATGACCCAATTGGGAAGACGACCACCATCAAAGTCGTCAAGAACAAAGTTGCGCCGCCATTTAAGAAAATCGAAACCACGATGACTTATGGTCACGGGATCGAACCTGTCGATGACATGTTGAACTTAGCCGTCAACCATGATGTCATCAAGAAGTCTGGTTCATGGTACAGCTACAAAGACGAACGCTTGGGCCAAGGGGCGCCAAATGCCGTCAACTTCTTGCGTGAACATCCTGATATGTTGGATGAAATCACCACGAAGATGCGTAAGCTGTTGTTTGATCCAGAGCCAGAAGCTGACGCAGAAGACGCTGAAGCTTCTGACAGCAAGAAGCCTGCAACTAAGAAAGCCGCTGACAAAGCTGACGATCCAAAGCCTGAAACTATTAAGCCTGATGTTTCATTTGATGATGACAAAGGCAACGATGATAAGAATAATGGCGATGGTCCGATCCAATTAGTTTAAGCTCACTGACAAAGGCCCGAAACGACATGTTTCGGGCCTTTATTGATGGGCGTTGATCAAATCATCAACTTGCCCCCGCTGACATTTAAACTTGCGCCAGTGCAAAATCCGGCTTTTTCAGATAAAAGAAAAGCGACGGCTGCTGCCACTTCTTCAGGGGTTCCCAAACGTTTCAACGGGATCTTGGCTAAGACTTTTTCACGGTAATCAGCATGCCACTGATCAGTCATCGCACTGGCGATCGGCCCGCAGCACACGGCATTCACACGAATATGATCTTCGGCAAATTCTTGAGCGAGATGTTTGGTTAAATAGGTGAGGTCCGCTTTGCTAGCACCATAGCTTGGTGCGGCATTAGGATGTGGGGTAACAGCCGCTGCTGACGTAATATTTACGATCGCCCCACCACCTTCTGCCACCATGATCGGTAACACCGCTTGACTCAGCATAAAAGCACTCGTTAAGTTGACGCGAAGCACTTGCTCCCACTGTGCTAAAGAAGTTTGTAGCGTTGCTGTGCGACGCATCACACCAGCATTATTGACCAAACCGTCAATATGACCAAACGCCATAGTCGCCGCGCATACTAGCTGGTGCACAAACTGTGGGTCACTGATATCACCTGCCACTGCAATTGCGCGACGCTCCAAGGCTGTCACTTGATCTTGGACAGTTGCTAAGGCATCAGTATCACGACCACACAAAACCAAGTTATCGCCTTGCTCAGCTAAGGTTAAAGCAATCTGTCGCCCAATGCCATGAGAACTGCCAGTTACCATCACCACTCGTGTCATAAGATCCCCTCCAGACAAGAAGCAGGCATCCGCGGATGCCTGCTTCTTTAGGTTATGCTTGCAAAATGTGAATCGCAAAACCACCAAATTCACCAGCGAGATAAATGTTTTTCAATTTTCCATCATCATTATACGCGGCAGTATCTTGGTTAAACTCAAAGCCTTTGCCTTTAAGTTCAGCAACTGCCGCTTCAAGATCTGGTGTTTTCATTGCGATATGACCATTTTTTCCTAAGAATGGCTGCCGCATGCATTCAAACAAATTACCAGCAAATTCAGATTTTTGGCCTGCGCGAGGCGTCAGATTAAACAATTGACTCAACAAACTCGCAAGGTCTGCTGCTTCTTTGGGACTATCTTGATTGATCCCGATATGCGCTAATTCAAATTGACAAGCCATGATTGCCTCCTATGCTGGAAATACCAGCAGTGCGCCAACAGTTAAGAACAATAGTCGAATGAAGTACTGTGGAATGGTAAACTTCCAAAACTCGACAGCGGTATATTTCCCTGTGCCTAAGATCAAAGCCGGCATCCCGTCGATTGGCAGGAAGTGACCACACCAGCCAGCCATGACGATCGCAGAAGCGGCAGCGCGTGGATCAATGCCTAACTTCGTGCAAGTGGCAATGGCTAATGGTGCAAACACATAAACCGTCCCAATGTTGGTCCCAGTCAAGGTCGCCAACAAACTGGTCAAAATGCATAATACGAAGATCAAAACAAACGGATTGACGTTAGTGCCTAAGACTGCGGCAACGGTTTTACCGACTAAGTTCGTTAAGCCGGTACTCCCAAGGGCATTGGCAACCCCGATGACCCCAGCAGACATTAAGATAATTGGTGCAGAAATCGCATCGCGGATCTCATCAAAGCTCAAAACCCCAGTAATCAAGATCACGGCAACAGATAACCCAGCGATCGCATAACCAGCATCACCGATCTTGCCTTGTAACAACATCCCGACAACCGCAGCGATGAAGACGACGTAAGTGACGTTTTCTTTCCACTTTGGGAGCTTAACGAGATTTTCTGCCACTTTCTCAGGATCTTTGCCTTGGTCATCTTCCTGACCTTTGATTGGATGATCTGGCATGAACTTATATTGCAAAATACAGTTCAACAAGAATCCTGCTGACAAGAAGACGTTAATGATAGCAAACTTCAAAACTGAAACATTTTCGCCGATCCCAGCAGACTTCAAAACCGCAATCAAGATCCCATATTGTAAAGCAGTGTTGAATGGGATCAATGGATGGTTCGCCGCAAAACCTGCAGGCATTAACACCTTAGATGGTGGTAATTTCTTGTTATAAGGCAACGTGGACAAGATTCCAATAGTCAAGACGTAGAATGCGGTCGACCCAGTCCCAAACAAACTGGTGAACAACATGACGATCAAAATGATCAATATGTATGACCGCATCCCACCTTTATTAGCGAGGTTGAACATTGCTTCTTTAAATTTCACGATCAAAGTCGTTTTCTGCAGTGCGGCAATGATCGCCATGAATTCGGCCAACATAATAATCGTCGAATTCGCAAATCCGGCAAACGCGCCGGCGATATCTGAGATCCCGAAGATTACCAACAGCAAGCAGGCCAACAGTGGTGGTGCACCGAATGGTAATTTATCCATCATGATCAACACGATCATGACGACCGTAATAGCGATCGCAATCATCATTTGAATTGTCATAGTACCCTCCCATTTCATCTGAGAAAAATAATGGCTGATCGACGGTTATCTCATCTCACGAAACTATCATACAAAACGGCAAAGCGCTTTCAGAGCAAAAAACTGTTTAATGTTGGACCATTATTTATTAATTCACAATTGCGATTTGTGGATGCGTTTACAAATGAAACACCCACGAAATTTGAACAAGTTCGGTCATTATAACGCCTTACAGGCCGTATGTGTTAACTGTATTAATTCGGAAATCTGCTGTATTTCAGTCCAGATTTTACCCAAGTGTAAAATTTCACGTGAAATCGTTGTCACAGCTGCTGTTAAAAATTGAAACAGTCCAAGTCCTCGCTTTGCTTTTCATTTTCAGAAAAGTGCCGTATGCTGTTTTTGGATACAGTTCAATAAAAGTATTAATACAGACTATTTTCGGAGGACTTCATGAAATTTCTTTCTGCTTTGATCGTGCCATTGTTTGCTTTTATGGCAAACAGCTTCGCCCCTAGCAACGTGAAAGCTGACCAAACCTGGTTACGCTTCAACCAAAGTCAACAAACCATCACGATCACCGATTTATTTAACGATAAGCAAACACAGACTGTTCACTACACGCATTCAGGCAACCAATGGAAAGTCGCCAAACAAGACTTACCAACTGGCGTTAAGAGTTACACCATCACGATCAACCAACACACTGCGACGGTATCAGAACAAAACGCCACTGGCACCACGCGCAATCAGGTGGCTTATGCCACTACCAACAACACTTACAGCACTGACGCTCAATAATTGAGCAACCTGGCTAAGACAACTTTTCGTCTTAGCCTTTTTTGATGCAATCAACGTCTGGCAGCGTGAGTGTTTCATGCCGCCACCTGGCGACAGTGGTTTACTCTGTTTCAGTGATTTGGCAAAACGGAGGTGAATGGGACAATTGCCTGTGGGAGTGAAATCAAGTAAAACGCCGGTTTGTGGCGGTTCACGCAGATTTCATCGGCGGGCTTTGCCGATTTCTGCAGACGGCCGCACTGGCAACTTGTCCAATTCACCGCAGTGACGCCAAATCGTCGGAGCCTACAGATTTTCGTGCCGGAGGCATATTGGTATAGATTGCTAAAACACTCACGATGCCGGACAGCGTAAACAAAAAGAACAAGACAATGTGTCTTGCTCTTTTTTAGGCATCAGGCTACGGAACCGATCCCATTTATTTACTTGTTGTTGGCTAACTTCACGGCGTAGTCAATGGCATCTTCCAAACTAATTTCGTTAGCGGTGCCTTTCAATGATTGATCAAAGGCAGTACCGTGATCCACACTTGCACGAATGATCGGCAAGCCCAAGGTGACGTTCACACCGGCAACAGCACCCCACTTATGTTTAGCTTCATCATATTGGAAACCGAGCACTTTCAACGGGATATGACCTTGGTCATGGTACATTGCGACAACAATATCATACCAACCACCGATGGCTTTAGGGAAAATAGTGTCAGGTGGCACTGGGCCTTCAACATCGATGCCATCAGCTTTAGCAGCATTGATCGCTGGAATGATCTCATTGGCTTCTTCATTGCCGAATAAGCCATTTTCACTGGCATGTGGGTTTAAACCGGCAACGCCGACTTTAGGATGGGCAATGCCCAAACGCTTGCAGGCGGAATCAGCGATGCGGATCACTTCTTCGACGCGCGGTTCTTTAACGAGATCACAAGCATCACGCAAGGCAACGTGAGTGGAAACATGGACCACACGCACATTCTTATGCGCTAGCATCATGGTGTAGCTAGCGGTATTCGTGAAGTGAGCGTAAATTTCAGTATGACCGGCAAAGTGGTGGCCGGCAAGGTTCATCGCTTCTTTGTTCAACGCGTTGGTGACCGTCGCGTCGACTTTCTTATCCATCGCCAAGTCAATGACTTTGCGAACATATTGATAAGCGGCATTGCCAGCCATGGCGCTGACTTCGCCGAACTTCAATTGATCGATATCCACTAAGCCCATGTCCAAGACATCCATGGCACCGAATTTGAATTGCGCTTCAGAAACGTCATGAATGATATTCAGCGGCATCCGCCGATCTGGCAAAACCGTCATGACTTTCTCGAGCACATTGGCATCCCCGACCACCAATGGCCGGCATTTTTCAAACAGCTCAGCATTTTGAAATGCTTTTAATGAAATTTCCGGCCCAATGCTCGCTGGGTCGCCCATCGTGATCGCAACAATTGGTTTTGCCATAGTAATTGCCTCCAAATATTTAAATCAATTTTGAAACGTTCTGTGTTGATCCTTAGTTCACGAAATATTCACCGTATGTGGCTTTAAGCACTTCAGCAATTTTCGTCTTTGCTTCTGGCGCTAAGTAGTTGAATGGTGCGCGAGTCGGGCCAACTGGGCAGCCAATCAAGTTCGTTGCCACTTTGGTAATGGTGTTCGGGTTCCCTAAGGCAAACAAGTTACGCAATGGGCGAATCGAATCTTGAGCTGCCTGTGCCCCTTTGAAGTCGCCTGCTAACCAGCGGGTGTAAATCGATACCATGATGGTTGGTAAAACGTTAGCAACCGCCGTGATGCCACCAGTACCACCTGCTTGCAACGTCCACAAGATCAACGCATCGTTACCTGAGATCACATGGAAGCCGCGGTCGCGAGTCAATTCAATGTATTGCAAAATGTTATCGAAGTTGCCGCTAGAATCTTTGACGCCGACGATATTTTCAAGATCAGCTAAGCGACTCACCGTTTGTGGCTTCAAAGCATTGCCAGTGCGAGCAGGAATGTTATACAGCAAGATTGGGGTATGTACCGCAGCATTGATCGCGGCATAGTGGCGATAAAGTTCTTCTTGGCTAGCTGCCGCAAAGCTTGGGGTAATGATCGACAACGCATCAGCGCCAGCCGCTTCGGCTTCTTGTGATAATTGAATGGTTTCAGCAGTGGAAACACAGCCTGTGCCGACATACACTGGTACACGGCCAGCAGCCTGGTCGATCACTGTCTTCATGACTTCAAGTTTTTCTTCGTGGCTTAAAATATAAGCTTCACCATTGGTCCCTAAAGTAAAGACGCCATCCACACCAGCAGCGATTTGACGATCGACTTGATGACGCAATTCCGTTAAGTTCACTTGTTCATTATCATCTAACGGCGTAACCATTGCGGCGATGATCCCAGTAGCGATTTCTTTTGTCATGTTAACGCACTCCTTTTAGTTTAAGACTGAGCGATAAATTTGTTCGACGTCAGCTCGGGTAAGAACTTTCATGTTGTGGTCCAGTAAGCGAGTTTGTTGCAAAGCAGAATCGATCAAGAAATCAAGATCTTCCATTTTCACTCCGAATTGCTTGAGATCCGTTGGAATATCAACGGCTTTGACGATTTCAGCGATTTTGTCGATCATGAAGTCTGCTTTTTCATCTGCAGTGGCCAAGTTGTTGTCAGCAAAGACAAAGTCTGCCAGGCTGGCCAATTGTGGTGTGATCGCATCTTTATTGAAAGCCATCACTTGTTTGAATAAGATCGCATTGGAAACCCCATGGGCAATATGGAACTTCCCACCAAGTGGATAAGACAGTGCATGCACTGCCGTCGTCCCAGACGCAGTGATCGCAACCCCGCCGTAGAAAGCACCCATTAACAAGGCTTCGCGGGCATCAATGTTATCAGGTTCAGAATAAGCGGCGACAATATTTTGGAAAATGTACCGCGCACCGATTGCCGCAATATCATTAGAGAACGTCGTGGCATTCTTAGACGTGTAGCACTCCACACAATGGCTCAACGCATCAACAGCGCTGGCTGCCAAAATCGATTTAGGTAACTTACGAACATTATTGACGTCGAGCAAAACCAAATCCGGTAGCATCGAACCAGATACGATCCCGAATTTCACTTGCTTTTCAGGAATGGTGACGATCGCATTGATCGTCGCTTCACTACCAGTCCCAGTAGTGGTTGGGATCATCACGGAAGGCACTTGCTTCTTGGCGATGGAAGCATCTTTGATCAGATCTTGAATCGTGTAATCAGCACCGCGCAATAAGCTGATCAACTTCGCAGCATCCATGACACTGCCGCCGCCGATGGCAACGATCACACCAAAGTCATATTGACTGACTTTATGCAGTAATTCATCGACTTGAACGTAACTTGGTTCTGGCTTGATCTCATCTTCAATTTCATAGGCGATGCCTTCTGCTTTGAAATATGCGGTCAACGGATCAACTAAGTGGTTAGCTTCAATGCCTTTATCGGTGAACAACAACACATTTTGATTGGTTTGTAACTTGATCAATTCACCGAGATGTTCCGTCAGGTCAGTGCCGGCGTAAATGCTGCTCGGCATTTTTAAAAATGCACTAGTTGTCAATTAAGCTTCCTTCTTTCCTGATTTCACCCAATCTTCACTGAAGCGCAAATATGCGATCTTCTGGCGGAAATAGGTAAAGGTCAACAACAGATCCCCATTGCTTGCTTGTTTGATCGATGGATAAGAGAATTCACGATTCTTCTTATCTTTTGAGTTGTTGGTTAAGGCAAAGCCATCACCGATCGCGACATTGCGATGCTCTGGCCAAGTCAGCCCACCATCTGAAGATAATGCCACTGTCATTGGTGCCCGCGGCGCTCCCCAAAAGGCATGCAAGACGCCATCATCTGGTTCATCGTCTTTATCTTCCAAACCATCGGAATAAAGGCTGGTCCGCCGAACTTTGGCATCAAGTTTTGACGCATCGTTATAAGCAATCGCTAACTTGCCATCGGCCAACACCGTGAATTGAATGGAAGAATTGTTATTCGGTAATGCCGTTTTTTCCGGTGCGGTCCAATGCAAGGCATCTTTGCTAGTCGAGCGATAAATGTTATCTGCCCAACGCGAACGGTAAAAAGCGACATAAGTGCAATCAGGTAACGGTTGAATATTCATATGGACACAACCTAAGCTGTCAGGTACTGGATATTCTTGCCAGGTCTTACCTTCATCAGCAGTCGCGATCACGGCACTGTAGTCGTAGCTACCATCCCAAGGTTTGCCATCATTTTTGATCACACAATGGAACACTGGCAATACCCATTGCCCCTCAGGTGTCACTTGCACATCTTGGCGAATGAATAATCCAGTTTGGCCTGGGAACAACACGGTTTCTGGTCCCCAAGTATGGCCATCATCTTCTGAAATCCGCCGTTTAATGATCGCTGTATCTTGATTGCCGCCATCTTGAGAGGTGAACAACAACCACAATTGACCAGTTGGTGATTGGAAAAACATCGGATTTTGATCGGAGCGACCCGGATTATCTGAAACTTGTTGTGGCAAGGTCCAAACATCAGTCCCCGCAGGCAAGCGCGAATAATAAATGCTGATGTCGCTTTTACCTTCTTCACTACCGGAGAACCAAGTACATAACACATTTCCGTTAGCTAGCAACGCAAGATTTGAGGCGTGACTTTGAATGCCAGATTCTGGCAACGTCAACGCTTGATCAAAATGGTCAGTTAAGCTGTCTTGTAATTGCATGTTAACCCTCCTGTGAAGCAGTTGCTTGAACATCTAAGCGACTGCGACTTTTTAATTTTTTAAACGCATAAACAATGAGATCTTTATTGCCGAAAGCACCGGCTTTAGTGATCACCCGCATCCCGGTGAAATCACCATGCGCGATTTCCAGTAACGGAATGCCTGGCGCGATTTCAGTTAACACTTTAGCCCCCGTGGCTTTGCCGATGCGCAACAAGCCTTTAGCGGTTTCACCACCGGAAACAAACAACCCGGCGACTTTAACGCGTTGCAAGACTTTGCGACAAATCCCTGACAATACCGCTTGCGTCAATTCATTGATTTTGTCTGCTTCAAGTTGATGGGCGGATAAAATCTTGATGGTTTTGTCTAACTCGCTACGTTGATAAGAAGCTGATGACATCAAGATCACATCGCGGCCTTGCGCAAATGCTGCAAGTGCTTCGTCGACATAAGGCGCATAAGTTTGATTAGCATAAGCTTCATAAATTGGAATGTTGACCAAGTGGACACCGTTGTCTTCTGCGGCATGTAGTTGCGCCCGCGTGACTTCACTCACCGATCCGATCAATGCTAACGCTGGCAAAACATTGAACGCTTGCATCATGATGGCGGTCGTTAAACCAGCAGAGCCGACCCACAGTACTTTTTTACCAGTGGCTTTTAACGCAGAGACGACCCGTGCAAGATCTTGATTGTTTTCAGCATCAAAGCTGCAATACGCAGCTTTACCTAACGTGAATCCGGTCGCTCGAATCTGAGCTAAACTGTAATGTGCCACCCCTAATTCTGGAAATGCTTGTTGTAACAAGGTCGTCACTTGATCAGTTAAAATCGGCTTCATCGGATCTTTAGCAAAGTCGGTTTTCATCGCACGTTTGCCATTCACTCGCAACACCCCATTGACCACCGTGCGGTCCAGATCTGGTAATGCCGGTGCAAAGGCGACAATGTCTGGTTGATAAGCTTCCGCTAAGGCGCGTACTTCAGTCGAAATATTACCGCGTAAAGTGGAATCAACTTTTTTGACGACTGTATCAAACTGTCCCCATGGAATTTGCGGTAAAACCGCCGCCATTTTACTTGCGGCTTGCGTCACACTGTCATTGCGTGTTTCCGTGTCTAACACAGTAGACCCTTGATGCAGTTGACTGACTGCAAATTCCACATGCACCGGTACGCCAAGGTTTGCTAACTGGACCCCAGTGTCATTGGCACCAGTAAAATCATCGGCAATTATCAAATAGTCTTTCAACGTTACCACCACCAATCAATCGCTTATTCGTAAGCGCTTCAACTTTACAAGACCTATCTTAACGACTTCCATCATTGACGGGAACGATCAAAGTGTTTAATATTGAGATGAATTACGGAAATCGCTTTCAAATTATATAGATAACTGCAATTTTTGTTTCATAATTGAACGAAAGGTGACGCCCATGCCGCAAAAAATTCTTTGTGTTGCCCCTTATACAGGATTAAATATTTTATTTCAACAAGTCAGCCAGCAACTTTTAGCGCATCAACCGGATCAAGCTTATGATTTTACTTACCTACGCTTTGATCGCCAAGATGATCTCGACACGATTCAAGAGCATTTATTGACGCATTACGACTTGATCATTTCGCGTGGTGGTACCGCCACCTTGTTACGGACGTTGACCGCGACACCAGTGATCGATATCGGGGTGTCACAATACGACCTATTGAGTACCGTTCAATCTGCTCAACGGTTGAGTCATGTTGCATTGGTGGCCTTTACGGCGTTTTCTGATCACGCCCAAGCTGTTTTTGACCGCTTCCACTTAGACTTAAAAGTTTACGGCATCGATAGTGACGCGGAACTACCCGCTTTGCTGCGGACGTTGAACACACAAGGCATTGACACCATTATCTGTGATATTACCACTGAAGCGGCAGCCAAGGCGGCGGGTTTTTCAACCATGTTGATCACGGCCAGCACCGAAAGTGTCGCAGCAGCATTGACCAATGGCTTCCATTTATTGCAACAGATTAAAACGCAAACCACGCTAACTGATGCACTCGGCCACACTTTAGATAAACTCAACGTGATGACGATCATTTGTGATGATCAACAACGTGTCTTGTTCACGTCGCCAACGCTTGCCGCTGACGCGCTATTGCAACAAGCTGCCAACAAAGCGATCACCCATCAACGCAGTCAATTCACTTGCGGCACTGTACGTTACAAACTGGTCGCCGATACTGATGACACCTGCACCATCTACACCATTAGCAAGTGGTTTAAGCCCCAAAAGAATACTGCGACAACAGCTGGGACAATGGTTTTAGATGAAAGCCTCAATGCTGCTTTTGATGAATACTTCAAATTAACTGAATCGCCAGAATTCTTCAACTTATTGCATGCATACGCGCGCAGTGCGCATCCGCTTTTGATCGTTGGGGAAGTCGGTTCAGGCAAAACATACGTCGCCAACTTGCTGCATCAATACGGACTACATCCCCAATATGAGCCTTTTTACGTTGATTTGAGTCACGATACAGCGTTCAGTGCTTTACTCGATCAAAACGATTCCCCATTATATGGGACCGATCAATGTTTTGTTTTTGAGCAGATCAATCAAAGTAGTCCACAAATTCAGCATGATGTCGTTGATTTTGTCGTCCAAACCCGTTTGGCAAGTCGCAATCAGGTGATTTTTACCTTATCGCAATCAGCCGACGATGGCTTAGTCCCAGCGTTAAAGCCGTTACTGAATTTATCGCGGATCATTACCTTAGAGCCATTTCGCAATGTCACTGGCGATACGATCGTGCAACTCTTAACGACATTGACCAATGCTTACAACCGCGATGCTGGTAGTGAAATTATGGGCGTTTCTGATATTGCGTTAGATTTCATCTTAAACGAACCTTGGCCGAACAACTTTGCACAGTTTTATCACACCTTAAATATCGCCATGGCGTCAACTGGTGGTGCTTATATCGGGATCGATGAATTACGTCACAGTTTAGCCGCTGATCAAAAACATCATTATTTGCAATCCCATACCCCTCAAGCTGCTGCCACACCAGCAAACGATCCTAACCAAACCTTAGCGGACATGGTCCAAGACATTGTCGTGCGCACATTAGCCAGCAATCAAAACAACCGCACCAAAACCGCTAAGCAGTTAGGAATTTCTAGAGCGACCTTGTGGCGTTATTTGAAACATGACGCCTGATTGTTTCATAATAAAACATTTCTGATTTAAAAATATCGCGATTGATTCAACACGATACGATTTCACCCACCATCGGTGAAGATTACGCTTTCATCCTCATTTATACTGGGAAACAGTAAAGCAAAAGGAGATCTTCACCATGACTAAACTTATCAGTCTCTACGCGCCATTTTTTGAAGCCAGCGATTGGCACGCCGCGATTATGACCAGCGCCGGTTTGATGACGATCTTAACGCTGGCCATTATGGAATGTCTATTATCCGTCGATAATGCAGTGGTACTTGCTGCACAAACAGCGACCTTAGGTGATCCCAAACAAGAGCATTCTGCATTGATGTGGGGTCTTTGGGGCTCTTACATCTTCCGGTTCATCGCCATTGGCCTCGGTGCTTACTTGATCAAATTCTGGTTGGTCAAAGCCTTAGGCGCCGGCTATTTACTTTATATGTCGCTACATTTCTTCTATGAACAACGCCACCACAAAAGCAACGAAGATGATGCCCCAGCGATCAAGAAACATTCCTTTTGGGGCACTGTTGCGGCGATCGTACTGTTAGACTTCGTTTTCTCGATCGATTCGATTTTAACGGCACTAGCGTTAGATAATAATCCTGTGATCGTGTTGTTAGGTGGAATGATCGGGATCTTGGCGATGCGGTTTGTTGCCCAAGGGATGATCATCTTATTAGCAAAAGTGCCAGAGCTATTGTATATGGCTTATGTGCTGATCGGCTTTATCGCCTTGAAGTTGGCATTGAGCTTACCAATGATCGATATTGAAGTGTCCAATACCTTCTTTAGTATTTTCGTTCTGGTTGCCTTTGCTGCAACCTTTGGGATCCACTGGTGGCGCAACAAACATGCCGCTAGTAAAAAGGCACCAATGACCCAATCAAATAAATGACCATGTCACAACCACCTAGTTTCTCTTCGAAGAGACTAGGTGGTTTTATTTTTGCCTTTCTATATTCGATTCAACGAACATTTTTGTAAGGGCGTTGCACCAAGCGTTTGTGAAGCCCATAATTAAAGCGATAACACGATCTGGGGGGATCTTCTTGCACAGTGTTTCTTGGGCAAACTATTTGGTGATCGTCATGCCATTGTTTGCATTGATTTTTAGCGTCCAATCACAAATTCGCTATCACCGCATTAAATTTTGGTTCGTCGCAACGGCTTTGGCCTTCACCACGGTCATTTCGCTCGCTTTCAGTACCATGGGCGAATTGGCCTTTGGCGTCGTTTGGAGCTTATTTTTGTTTCAACGTCACCGCCATGAAGTGCTCCCTTTCTTATTAATTTGGGAAAGTTATTTGATGTTGACTAACTTCATGGTGATCGCCATCAACTTATTTGCCAAACTTTGGCCGCAAACGCAATCTGGTTTGGATTTTGCCATTCCGATCATCGTCAATTGCGTGATCTGGATCCTGGCTGGGCGTGCATGGCCACATCGCAGTGACTTGGCAGCACACTTTGCCGCTTTCAACGACGCACCGACACGCTTATTGTTGACTTGGTACACTGGTGCCACCACGTTGATCCTTTATGGTATTCAAATCAGCTTTGAATGGTTGAAACTGGCTGATTCCACCACTTGGTTGTTGATGGCAGAAGTCTTGTTATTCGCTGCCGCCAATGTTTTGGTGCTGTATTACGGCTTGCAAGCCTATCGTGCGGCCATGCAAACCAAGTTGACCCAACAAGCTGAAGCTGCCAGAGAAAAGTACTACGCAGAGCTTGAAGCCCAGCAAACCCACAACCGGCATTTGCTCCATGATTATAAAAATATCCTCGCGACTTTACAGCTCAACAACGATACCTCTGCCAACCAAGCGCTACTGGCAAATGCCCAACAAGCGTTAACGCAAGCCCAACCTGATCAAGCGGTGCTCGATCACATTTTATGCACGCCGTTGCGCAGTTTACTTTATCTGAAATGGACCCAAGCCGAAAATGCTAAACGTCATTTGCAGATCCAAACTCAAGGTGATATTGATCTCAAGCCAGATGACTTGGTCATGCCAGTGCTACGCGGGGTCGGCATTTTATTGGATAATGCCATAGAAGCGATCAATGTTGGCCAAAGTGCCGCCGTCTTATTAGTCGCAGACGTCAAACACGTTGCCATCACGGTGATTAATCCGGTTCCTGCAGATTTCACGTTACAGGACTTGACCAAAATCTCTAAAGGCGCAGGCCACGGGAACGGCTTGGCCATTATTCAAGAGCTCAGCCAAGACGAACGCATCCAAGCCCGTACCAAACTGCATCATCAACAACTCGCCCAAAGTTTGATCATCGAGGTGCCGCATGCTTAATATCTACCTATTAGAAGATTCTGATCAACAACGCGCCGCTTACGTCCAGCAAGTGCAAACCACCTGCATGATCGAAGGCTTGGACGCGCAATTACAACTGGCCACCGGTGATGCGCAAACTCTGCTGGATGCGCAAGCTCCTGAAGACAGTTTATATCTCCTCGACATCGAACTATCTGGCCAAGCCTTGTCTGGCATCGATGTGGCCAAAGCGATTCGCGCCAAAAGCTTAAGTGCCGAGATCATTTTTATCACCAGTCACCCTGAAGCAGCGTTGTTGATCTTAACCAATCAAATCACTCCAATGGACTTGATCCAAAAAAATGCCGACACCTTACCACGCATCCATCAAGCGTTGATTGCCGCCGCCAAACGCCACGCCCAGCGCCTTCTGCACACGCCGCAACTGTTTGCTTATACCCAAGGCGGCCAAGTCAATGCCTTACCGCTGGATTCTGTGATCGCATTGCAAGTTTCCGCAAGCGACTCAGAAACCATCGAATTAACCGCAACCAATGAAATCGCCAGCTTTCGTGGGAATCTCACCGCGATCAACGCGAAATACCCCACTTTGTTTCGTTGTCACAAAAGTTGTTTGATCAATCTCGATCAGCTCAAGCAAGTCGACACGAAAAACCGCCTTGCTATCATGCAAAACGGTGCCAAAATCGATGTCAGCTTTCGCAAACTGGCCACATTAAGACAATTATTGGAGGGCGCTCATGCTTAATACGATTTTTTCGTTGAATCAACCGATTTGGCAACCGTTAGCGGGGATCGCAGTTTTATTATTAGCCGCGTGGGAATTATATTCTGGTTACACCGAATTCCAACGCATTCACAAACATGGTAATCGCGCGACTAGCGGCTTTTCTGCGTTTGCGATTTATTACAGCATTGCCATTGGGTTGATCTTACTTGGTGGGGCTTATAGCATCTTCACGATGAAATTTTGACGTTCAGCCCCGGTTTCGTGACGTTTGGCGCAAGTTGCGCCTTTTTTTATGCGCGCGTTGTATGCTTAGCTTGTCAATAAGGGGTAGGAGGTGCCAGTGATGATCTGGGAGAAAATCATTGCCGTGATTTGCATCTTGTTGGGGTTATATGAGTTCTACGCGTCGTATCAAGCCTTCAAAGACATCACGAAACATGGGAGCAAGCACACTTCCCCATTTTTCGCGTTTGCTGATTTTTATGGGTATTTCTTCGGCGGGTTGTTGATCGTGATGGCCATCCAGTTGTTAACTGGTGTACTTGATTAGGAGGTGTGATCATGTGGGAGAAATTAGCAGGCATCGTTGTGATTTTACTGGGCTGCTGGCAGTTTTATGCTGGGGTGCGGCAGTTCAAGCAAGTCAAACATCACGGTGACCAAAATACGTCACCCTTTATCATGTATGCCAACTTCTACGGGTTTTTCTTTGGCGCATTGTTGTTGATTTTAGGGATCGCGATTTTAACGGGGGCGTTTGATTGATGACAACTATTCAAGAAGATTTGAAGCAACCGCAATTACTGGCGATTCCAGACAATCCACGGCTGTTGAATCATCGTGCGTTGTTATGTGGTACCTTAGTTTCCGGTAAGCATGTAATCCCTAAATCTGGCATGATGGGCTTTTTGAAATATGTGATGTCAGATATTTCACTTCATGTTGAAACTGATCGTTTGGTATTGCATCAACAACTGCACAAAAATTTAAGCTTAGTCCCCACTGCCATCGATGTTTTCGTCGATCAATATGACTACAACCAAGATGTGTTGCTCGGCAGTCATCCCGGTCCGATTTATCGCACGTTATTGCATGTGGTCACACCTGATTTGACCTGTTATTTGCACATTCCCAGTGCTGTAGCCGGGCAGTATTTGTTGTTGTATCCAGGCGACTTGCCAGTACATGATTTATTTGGTTTAGCTGATCTGCCCCATACTGATAGTGATTATGCGTTGAACGATGCGATCAATGCGATCGGCTTTAAGCCTTGGATCCAAGGCACCGGATTGGAATTTTTCGCGGAATCAGCGAATGTTGCCGGGCATTACCATGTGAACGATTAACTAAAAACGCCGCAAGCTTTAAGCCTGCGACATTTTTGCTTACAGTTCTAGATATTGGGCGCGACTGCCACCGACATACTTCGGTCGACTGCGTAGGGCTGTGACATGAGCGCCGCCAAGTTCCGTTTGGCTAGGCCGCACTGGCACTTGAACGAATTGCACATGCATGCCGATGCTGGTGTCACCGATATCGATCCCAGCTTGAGCGGAAATGTGTTCCACTTCAACTGGATCATCAAAGAACTTGAACGCGGCCATCGAAGCCGACCCACCAGCATGAATGCCTGGAACGACATTGACAATTTCAAAATGGTTTGCCCGAGCGACCCTGCGTTCAACCGCACATGAACGATTGATATGTTCGCAACCTTGCACGGCGAGTTCAATGCCCAACGGCCGCAATTGATCCAGCACCGTTTGCACGATCCATTCGCCGACTTCTGGATTTGAGGCTTTGCCGATGTGCCCGCCAACCACTTCACTGGTGGTACAGCCAAGGACGAACAAGTCGCCTTTGTGCAATTTGGCTGCGGTCAACACCTCTTGAACGGTTTTAGCGAGTTGCGTTTGTAATTCAGATTTTGTGATCATGACTGTCCCTCCTTGCCGAATATTGTAACACCGAATGTCGGATTTGCACGCAAGCAACGTCTTTTGGCGAAAAGTTATGAAGTATACTGCACATCGAACCCACTAAAAGAAGTGGTCCACTCTTACGAGCAGACCACTTCTTTTACGATTTAACGCCGGACACTCAATTGTTTCAACCCAGGTAAGCTCAACATCGTCAACAAACTGATCACGTACAAGGCGGACAAGAAGCCCATGGTGATGGTCAACGTATAGTGATCCATCAACAGGCCAATGACTACACTGGAGAACCCACCGATCGCCCGACCGACGTTCATGATCACGTTGTTGGCGGTACTGCGAATGCGTGCTGGGTAAAGTTGAGAGATCACTGCCCCATAGCCACCAAACATCCCATTAGCACAAAAGCCGACTACTGCTCCGATAATAACTAATACCACACTTGAATGGGCTAAGGTGATGGCAAATACGATCAACGCACTGGCAGTTAAGAACAAGCCAAATGCCCAGCGCGGGCCGAGATGATCTAAAATGTTACCAAACACGGCCATCCCGCAGCACATCCCAGCAATCGTCGCCACCATCCACAAAGCCGATCCGGAAACACTCAAGCCTTGTTGTTTTTGCACGATCACCGGCAACCAGTTCATTAAGCCGAAGTACCCAGCGATTTGGACAATGGTCATCACCATCAAGCCTAATGTTTGCGTCGCAAGTTGGCGCGTTTTGAATAATTCGGAGAAGGCGACGCGTTCATGCTTTTGCTTCGCGACTCGTTTTGCTTCCAAGAATTGTTCGGACTCTTTGAGGTGTTTGCGAACAAAGAAAGTTAAAGCGACTGGTAATACCCCGATCAAAAACAGCGCGTGCCAACCCCATAACGGCAGGATCACACTGGCAGCAAGCGCAGCGATGATGGCCCCAATCTGCCCGCCGATCGCTGCGACTGAGGTCATGCGCCCGATACGATCATGGTTGAAAGATTCAGCGATCAACGCGATCCCGACCCCATATTCCCCGCCAGCACCGATGCCGGCTAGGAACCGCAATCCGTAAATCACCCATAGATTATTGGCAAAAGCCATCAAGGCCGTGGCCACCGCAAAAATCAAAATCGTGTGGGAAAAAGTTTTCACTCGCCCGATTTTGTCGCCTAAGATACCAAAAAGCGCGCCGCCGAACAACATGCCGACATTGGTGATCGACCCGATCAATCCTGCAGCCCCACTGGAAATGTGAAGCTCAGCGATGATCGGTGTCAATGCGAAACTCAGGAACATGATATCCATGTTTTCCAATGAGAATCCAGATGCCGTCGATGCCATCACGAGTTTTTGCTCATGTGACATGTGGTCTAAGGTGCGCATAGCTGTTGCTTTTTGCATATGTAATTTTCCTCCAAAATGTCTGCTCTCTGACAGACGTTATTTTGTCTGGACTAGTATGCCACTAATTTCACTTACTGGCAAATAAAAAACCGCCAGTTTTTCAACTGACGGCAACATTACTTTTAGCTAAACATCTTCTTGGTCGCCTTAGCCAAGGTCTTGAGATCCTTGTCGTAGCGAGGCGTCTTGACTAACTTGCTCATTGGTAAGCCGGCGAAGTGATAGGCCGCAATTTCACCAGAACGTACCGCAGATTGCTCAGTAAAGATCATCTGGAATGGTTGTTCCACGAATTCACCAGTGAAGGCTAAGTTGGTGGAATGTGCTGGAATCACTTTAGGGCGATCGGCCTTGGCCCGGTTGTTGAACAACGCAGAGGCATATGGCATGTAAACTGGAATGTTGTTGATAATGGCATCCATGATCGCATCTTTTTTAGTCATGATGTTCACAGGGCCAGGATCGACTTTGGACAGTTGCCCGATCAATTCTTCCGCCATTTCGCGACCGGTCATTTCAATGTATGGCTTGTCGACGAATTCACCGTGACGGCGTGGATACAAGAAGTAACCCCAAAGCACGGTTTCGTTTGGCTTTTGCGTGGTGAAGTGGGGTTGGTGGTGCACCACGATGGACATGTTAACATCTTGTTGGCCGAGATCCGTGATCGCGGTGGTGGACAAGAAGGAATTCAGCGCATTGCCTGGCACTTGAGTGGTGATGCGGGCGATTTCGTTGAGCAACAAGTGGTCTTTTGACGTCAACGTGAAGCTGACCCACTCAGACGCATTGCGATCGGCAAAGAATTTGTCAGGATTGCCCAGATTGTAGAACTTGCCGGCGATATTCTTCCACAAACCAGCCGCAGCCCCATAGTCCATGTTTTCGGCAGCGGCATGATCCATATCGCCTTGGGTCGCAGAATCAGTGATCGATCCATTGGTGAAAATCACTGCGGTGTCAGCATCGATATCAACGAACTCTTCTTCACCAGATTCGGTGTCCGTCATTTGCAAACCAGTGACGGTGATCTCATCACCCATTTTGGTATCTTTGAAGGTCATGTCGGTGACGCGCTTGTTCAAAATGATGTTGACGTTTTGATCTTTCAAATAATTGATCAATGGCAACATGATGGATTCAAACTGATTGTAGCGCGTGCGGTTAACGCCGACTAAGTGCTCGATTTGCGTGAATTCGTAAATCATCATATGCATGTAACGGCGTAATTCTTGCGCAGAGCTTTGCACCCGGAAGGCAAAAGTGGTTTCCCACATGTACCAGAAATTGGTTTGGAACATATGTGGAGATTCCTTGAAGTACTCTGCGATCGTAACATTGTCGAGCTTTTCTTCTTCAGAATCGCCCATCATAATCAACTTAGTCAACAACATACGATCTTTGTTGTCCAAACCGAGCTTGCCAGCATCGATAATGCCCTTGCCACCTTGCAGCAAACGGGCCTTATCAAAAGTCCGGTGTGCCGCATCAAATTCGCGGGTATCTTCGGCAGCGTTCATATTTGGTTCGGTGGCTGATGGAATGCGTGACAATAAGTCCATCAAATCGACGTAAGTCCGGTAGTTGAGCATCCGCCCACCACGTGCCACATAGCCGAGGTTGTTTTCCATCGGATGATTCTTGTTCCAATATTCATCAACAGTATCTAATGTGACCGCACCATCGTTTGACCCATGATCATCGATCGAATAAAAAGTGATCGCTTGGCCATCCCAATGCGCTTCTTGAATTAAGTAAACGGCGGCGGCCATGTTGGCTAAGCCGGCACCGATCATCACAGCTTTTGATTTCACCATACTCAAAGCCTCCTATGCTTCGTACTCGTCGTAGTCGTGCTCGTCAGTTTTAAATAGTTCCATTTTCTTGGCAGAGTAAAAGCCTGCCGCTGCTGCTAAGGTAACCGCCAAAGCGGTAAAAGTCAGGAATTTTTTCATGTTTGCTCTTCCTTTCTGATTACAGCTTTATGTTAACGCGATGCCCCAGCCCTTGGCTTTAGACAAAATGGTGGTTTTGTTTAAATCTTGAAAGCGCTATTTATCTTGAGCAAAATTGGCACAAACTCGCCAATGAAGCATCACACTTTCGTCACAACTCGCCGGTAGTATAAACAACATAGAAATGAGCTACCCCCTTATTTCTACCCACTTTTTCATTTTCTCTGTTGAACTGGTGCCCGCCAGTTCACAGTTCACTCCTCCAAAGTGAACCCCAACCCTTTTTGACCGCCAAGCCCATGGCGGCCTTTTTTTGCCCAGAGCACTTCAAAGCGCACTTAGCCCCAAGAGTAGCCTAGCGTTAGGATTTGAGCCTGGGCTTGGCTCAAATTCTGACGCGTAGCTAATCGTAGGTGCGTTGCTTTGAAGCGCTCGACGATGCGCAGAATCCATATCATTCATCATCATTTTGAAACCGTTATCCAACATGGTACACTTAACTTGTTACAATGAAATAATGCGAGGTTAACCCATGATCCCAAAACTGATCGCCGTCGATATGGATGGCACTTTTTTAAATGATGAAAAAACTTATGACCACGACCGCTTCAATAAGCTTTACGCTAAAATGCAAGCCCAAGGCACTCGATTCGTCGTGGCGTCAGGCAATCAATATTATCAATTGAAGACCTTCTTTAATCAGCCAGAAGTGTTATTTTTATCAGAAAACGGAGCCTACTGTGGGACTGCTGATACGAAACTGTTTGCCTCAACTTTCACAACTGAAAACGCCAGAAAAGTCCTCGACGCTTTATTAACGATCCCCGAACTCAAACTATCCATTTGTGGCGTGAACAGTGCTTATATTCGCGAGTCTGAAGGCCAGGTTTGGATCAATGATACGCGCAAGTACTATACCCACTTAGCAATTGTCGACAACTTCGATCAATTGCCCGATGATGAGATCTTGAAGTTTGCAATGGGTTGTCCGCCTGAAAAAACAAACGCCATCATGGCACAAATCGCCCAAGCGACTAAAGGTTTAGCAGTCCCGACCTCAAGCGGCCACGGTGACATCGATGTCATCCAGCCAGGCATCAACAAAGCCACTGGCCTCAAGCGTTTAGGTGACAGTCTTGGCATCGACTTAAGCGAAATGTGTGCTTTTGGTGATGGTGGTAACGACTTAGAAATGTTGCAAGAAGTCGGCTTAGGCGTCGCCATGCAAAACGCCTCACCACAAGTTTCTGCCATCGCTGATGACCACACCCTCGACAATAATCACGCTGGTGTACTGGCTTATTTAGAAAAAATCTTCAACTAGTTTCACGTGAAACGCAACTGTCCCTCGGAGTAATGAAATCTCCGAGGGACTGTTTGTTTTAATGCCAAGCACTTGATCACCGCAATTGAGGGATCACATTATGGTCAAAAGTCTCCGCCATCAACGACCCTGGCGCTAGTTTTGTCGCTTGAGTCACCACACATAACGTTAATGTCGGCAGTGTTCTAAAGGCCACGATTCGATTCAGTTGGATCAAGCCATCGCTCAACTCATGACCAGGCGTCACGAGCGGTGCTTGCAACCCAGTTTCAAACGCGACTTTTGAATACCAAGTTTGTGCCGTGGTTCTGCCAGAAACAAAGCTGGCAGTGATCGGCGCAATGGCTTTTAACAAATGCTTTTCTTGGTGTTGTTTGACCCAAGTGATCACTAATTCCGCGATTGCCTCACGCATCGCTCGCGATTCTTCTAAAACGGTCCCTACATTGCTGACTGGCAACATCGCGGTATTTCTAACTGAGCGGCCAACAAAACGCCAATGTTCGCCTGGCTGCCATTTGCCTTGAATCCACTCTGGTAATAATACCCAAGGCAAAAAATGCAGACGAGTACTGCCAGTCACATCGATACGCGTCGGCAAAATCAAAGTCTGCTTCATGATCCGCGAATGCCCAGAAAAATTCACCGTCGCAATTTGATCGGTCAGTAAGATCTCACCTTCGATAAAGACTTGTTTGCCCATCAGTTCTCCCTCCTTCTGCTTATCGAAAGTGTCTACCAGAAAATCATACTTGGCAAATTTCAAGCAAAAACAGACCCCAGATATTATCGCGTGTGAGGTCTGCTCATGAAAGGTGGCGTGGCCAGATCAGGCGTTGGCCACGTTTTGAATGTAGGTTGCAAGGGTTTGTTTGGTGTCCTCAAGAATCGCTTGCTTGTCGTTTTCGATCAAGTCCAAGCCTTCTGCGCGAATCAATTCCATTTTGGAAATGCCCATGAAATTTAAAATTGTGCGCATGTAGTGTGGGGCAATGTCCGCATTCACATAGCGAATATCATGTTCATAATCACTACCGCTGGTTTGCACATAAGCGACTTTTTGTTTGCCATCGAGTAAGCCCACCGAACCGTCTGCGGTATATTTAAAGGTCTTGTTCGCGATCAAAATGTTGTCGATATAGTCTTTCAAGCGGCTGACAATGTTAAAATTGTGCAGCGGCATGAAGATCATGATCAAATCCGCGCGCTTGAATTGGGCGATCAGTTCATTTTGTTGGGCGTCGATCAAACTCGGATCGTTTAAATTTTCCGCCGTAATTTCAGGACTCGTCGTTTCTGGTGCATATAACGCCAACTTTTCGACCTGCGCATCTGGCATATGTTGTTTGATCTGTTTTAACGTGAACTCAGCCAGTTGGTTCGTGCCGCGTAAGGCGTTGTGATAATCTGGGTGTGCATTAATCATCAGAATGTTCATAGTAATTTTCCTTTCAAAACAAACAATAGAGGGATAAAAATGTTAACGATCGATCGCCAGTCTGGCCAAAAAGTATACCAACAACTTTATGCTCAAATTCGTGCCGAAATTGAAACTGGCGTCAGACGGCCTGGTGCTTTAATGCCGAGCACACGCTTTTTAGCCCAACGGTTATCAGTCAGTCGCAATACTGTCGATCATGCCTACGCCGAGTTAGTCGCAGAAGGTTATCTCACAAGCAAGCCTGCCAGCGGCTATCATGTCACGCATCACTTGCCATTTGTGGTGACCCCGCCTGCCTCCCCTATTGTACAAACGACACCATTTCCTTATGACTTCACGGATCAGCTCGATCACATGCAACTGTTTCCGACGCAAGCTTGGCAGGCGGCTGAACTACGTGTTTTACAACAAGGGATCCCGCATATTCAGCCATTAGGTGGCGATTGCATTTATCGCGAGCAACTCGTCAACTACCTGGCACGTTTGAAACACTTGCATGTCACTGCGGATCAAATCATTGTCACGAGTGGTTTCAACGAAGCGGCTAATATTATTGCTCATCTCGTGCCAGAATTTCAAACTACAAGCTTAGGCGTGGCAGAACCGATCGCGCCAAATGCCCGTGAAGTTTGGAAAACGTTAGGCATTCCCACGCAATTATTTCAAACACTGGATGAGCGGCCAGAAGCTGGTGGTTATGTGTTGAACCCGACCCATAATTTTCCAGATGGATTTGGATTAGATCCTCACGCAAGGCAACGATTTGCTCAGCATTTGAAAGCTGAGAAACGTTATCCTGGATTATTCACCTCGGTATTTGGGACATGAAATCGCATCTGGCCGGTCT
>NZ_AZEU01000329.1 GCF_001435035.1 Lacticaseibacillus manihotivorans DSM 13343 = JCM 12514 | reverse complement strand
AAGACTAAATCAGTATCCATCTTTTTTGAGAACGAATAGCCGATAATCCGTCGTGAGTGCAGGTCCATGATGGTTGATAAGTAACACCAGCCATTACGCTTCGTTTGAATATAGGTCATATCAGCGGTCCATTTTTGATTTAAACCAGTGGTCGAGAAATCCTGCTTAAGCAAGTTGGGACGCTGTTCAACCTTGGTTTTGGAAGCCGAAGCCGCTTTCCACTTATTGACGGTAACGGAGTGGATATCCAGTTCCTTCATGAGCCGGGAGATCCGTCGTGGACTGCACCGAAGCTGCAGTGGTTGAAGTTCCAGATTCAATTCATGGTGGATCTTCATAACACCGTATCGCTGCTTAAATTCCGCAAAGATCCGCAGAATCCGTTGTTTCAAGTCCGCATCTTCGGCCCGGCGTTTTGAAGATTTGGGGGATCGATAACGATAATACTGAGCTCTGGAAACACCGAGGATTCGGCACATCTTGGTTACCTGGTG
>NZ_AZEU01000328.1 GCF_001435035.1 Lacticaseibacillus manihotivorans DSM 13343 = JCM 12514 | reverse complement strand
TTGTCGATTCGAAAGTGCCTCGATGTAAGGCCAATTTCGGTCAAGATAGCGCCGAAGCTTGGTGAGATTATCGAGCCATTCACTGCGCATTGAGTCCCCTGAATCGGTGTCTTGAACCATGCTTTCCGCGGTATCCAAGACCATCTCTGTTCTGGCCTTGTTGCCAGTCCAAACTGACTTGCGGAGTAGGTCTTGCAGATCACGTGGCATCATACTGAACCGCTCCTTGAGCTTGCGATTCAGGTGGTAGCCGTCTAGCACGTGCGCCCACCTAGCGGCGCCCGGGACCAACTCCTTGAACGCCTTAGGACTATAACCAGACCCATTATCACTGCCGGTCAGGACGCAGGTCTCGCGCAAATCGTAGTGCTGGTCGATGTATGACCTGTCTTCATCAAAGACCTTCTCGTG
>NZ_AZEU01000054.1 GCF_001435035.1 Lacticaseibacillus manihotivorans DSM 13343 = JCM 12514 | reverse complement strand
AGTTCGCCTCACGGTGTCGTGCCACGGAGTGGCTAACTTGTTCTTGCAATTTGCGGCAGGATCTTTTCCCTGCACAGACGTTAAAAACACTGCCCCGATGATCCCCACCATCACGATGACGCCTAACATAATCCTTCCTCCGATTTCGACTGGCAACCGTTTTCCACTATTTATTCTACCATGGGGGTACACTATTCTTCATCCAAATCGATCGGTTCATACGCCCACAGTAACCACAATTCCCAAGCGGCAATGCCAACGCCCAATGCGGCGCTGATTGCAAACAACAGATGGCCGCACCAAAAGTAATGCCAGGTTTGAACACTATTGACCACTAGTACTCCTGTCCATAACATTGCCGCCCAGCAATCTGATAGTCCATACCAGGCTTCATAAAACATCCACATGGTGAGGACCAAACTCGCAATTAAAAACAATGCATCACCGCCTTTTTCAAAGTCCCTTTAGTACACCAGTTGCGCCATTGACCGTCAACAACTTCCAATCACCACGCCAAAACAAAAAGCCGACCATCCTTGTGTCTCCAAGGCTGATCGGCTTCAAACAAATATTTTGATCTTTTAATGCGATTATTCGAACACGAATTGGTTATGGTACAGCTCACTGTAAAAGCCGCCAGCTTCAACTAATTCATGATGGGTGCCAACTTCGATCACTTGGCCATCTTTAAGCACCACGATCTTGTCGGCATTCAAAATGGTCTTCAAGCGATGCGCGATCACAAAGCTGGTACGCCCCGCAATCGCTGCTTCCATCGCCCATTGGATCTGTTGTTCTGTGACCGTATCCACGTTTGACGTGGCTTCATCCAAGATCAAGATCTCAGGATCCGTCAAAATCGTCCGCGCAATGGAAATCTGTTGCTTTTGCCCAACGGAAAATGGCGAGTTGGCTTCATCCACTTGGGTGTCATAACCTTCAGGGAGGCTTTCGATGAATTCATGAATATGCGTGGTTTTCGCCGCGGTGATCACTTCATCCATCGACGCGTCAGGTTTCCCAAAGCGAATGTTGTCAGCAATGGTCCCAGAGAACAAGACGGATTCTTGTAACACGATGCCGACTTTGGCACGTAACGCATCCAAGTTAAATTCACGAATATCGATGCCATCATACTTGATGCTACCAGCATCGACATCATAGAAGCGGTTCATCAAGTTCATGACGGTAGTTTTACCAGACCCGGTTGGCCCGACTAACGCCACCATTTGCCCTTTCGCGACGGAAATCGAGACATCTTTTAAAATCGGGGTGTTCGGTAAGTAACCGAAGTCCACATGTTCGATTTCAATGCCATCGCCGACAGTTTCAAACGGTTTACCAGGTTCCGGCCGCACTTCTTCTGGTTCATCAAACATCACGTTCAAACGCGTTGCCCCAGTGATAGCCAGTTGCAATTGACCAAAGGAACTGGAGATCTGCATGATCGGATTGTAATATTGTTGCGCGTATTGAATAAAGGTCACGACCAAGCCTAAAGCGGCGGCGGTTGACAACGAACTATCATTCAACGCAATTTTCGTGCCTAAGAAAATCACCAAAGCCGTGGTCAATAACGAAAAGCCGTTCATCAACGGGAAAATCATCCCCGACCATGCTTGCGCGGCAAAAGTCGACTTTTGCACGGCTTGGTTTTTGGTCACGAAGCCATCGATAGTTTGTTGTTGTTGACCTTCAACGATGATCGCTTTTTGACCAGAGATCTTTTCATCCATATAAGCGTTCAACACACTGACTTCAGCTTGTTGCTTGTCGGTGTATTTTTTCGCTTGAATGACGATCACAATGGCGCAAAGCACGGCCACTGGCGTCGTGGACACGGTGACCCAAGCCAACGAAACATTTTCATGGAAGATCATGATCAAAATCCCGATAAACAGTGCAATGTTGGTGGTGACATTGACCGCTGCTTGGTTCAAGGTGTTTTGAATGTTATCCAAATCACTGGTGAACCGGGCTAAAATGTCCCCGTCTTCATGGCGATCGAAGTACGCGATGGTCATCTTCTCTAATTTGCCAAACAAGCCTTTGCGCATGCGGTTGGTGGAGTGCGCCACGATCCGCGTGAATAAAATGGTGTACAGCAGTTGCGCCACACCAGTCATCACATAAAAGGCTAACAACTTCCACATTGAGCCGAAGAAATCAGCTTTGGAAGCTACTGGAGAGGTCGCGACTTTCATCAAACTGTGAATCGTCGTGCCTTTAGGTAAGCTGGACGTGATGGCGGCTGGCACATTCGCATTGGTCAAATGATGCCAATCAGATGGCATGGCAGCCAGTTGTTGTAAACCGTGGATTGTCGTGCCTTTAGGTAACTTGGCCAAGACTTGACTTGGCACCGAAGCGTCGGTTAATGCACTAGCGGCAACCGTGTGGCCAGTCGCTTTAGACAAGCTGGCCGCAATTTGATTCAAAGCGTCTTGAGCTTGCGTCGAGCCAGCAGCGATTTTCTTTAAGGCTTTGATCGCGTCTGGCGCATGTTGATGGGTGAAGAAGTCGCCGACAAACGTGGACAAATGCGTGATCGCATCCCCCATGATCACTGGGGCTTCCACTTGTAAGTAAGTCGCGGCGATAATAAAAATCGCGATCAGCAAAAATTGGAGCTTGTATTTTTTGAAGTATAAATAAAAGAACTTCAAAGCGCGAGTGGTGTCATTCATATTGAATTAGTCCTCCTTCGCTTTTTGCGTGTCATAGATCTGACGGTAAACATCGCTAGTTTCAAGCAATTCTTTGTGCGTGCCTTGGGCCACTAAGCGCCCTTCATCCAACACCAAAATGGTATCAGCGTGCACGACACTGGAGATCTTTTGCGCGATGATGATCGTGGTGGTGCCGTTCAAGTCCCGATTCATCGCTTCTTGGACCAGCTTTTCGGAATGGGCATCAAGCGCAGACGTGGAATCATCCAGAATCAAGATCTTTGGGGATTTGATCACGCCACGGGTGATGGACATCCGCTGCTTTTGACCACCAGAGAAGTTATTGCCGCGCTCTTCCACTGGCGCATCATAGCGTTCTGGCAAGCGGTCGATAAATTCGGCGGCTTGGGCAATTTTGGCGGCGCGGTCCATGTCAGAACTGGTTGCGTCGGCTTTACCTTGTTTCAAGTTGCCGGCAATTGTGCCAGAAAACAGGATCGCTTTTTGTAAAACGATGGAAATCGTGTTTTTTAACGTTTGTTGGGAAACGGATTTGAGGTCGCGTCCGCCAACTTTAACGGTCCCGGAAGTTGGATCAAACAGCCGTGGAATCAATTGCGCTAACGTCGACTTCCCAGCCCCAGTGGCACCAACGATGCCGACCATTTCCCCAGCAGTGAGCTTAAAGGAAATATCTTTGAGGGTTGGTTGTTGGTCGTTTGGATAAGCGAAGGAGACATCATCGAATTCGATACTGCCATCTAAATCTTCCACGTCATCAGTGGCGTAAGTCATTGACGTTTCAGTTTTGAGAATTTCTGAGATCCGCCCCATGGACACCATCCCACGACTGGCAAACATCGACATCATCCCGCCCATGATAATGGCAAACATGATCTGCATCATATATTGAACAAAGGACATGATGCCACCGAGTTGATCGGCGGCGACACTTGCACTTTTCGTCACGAACGTCGACACCAGCAGAATCGCCCCAAAAATCGCCAACTGCGAAATAATCGTAAACGCTGGGATCATCGTGGAAAAGGTGTACCCAACGGCTAAGTTGTGGCCGAGCAGTTCATCAGATTCTTTATCGAAAGCTTTGGCTTGGTTATCTTCTTGGACAAAAGACTTCACCACGCGTGCGCCCCGCAAGTTATCTTTGGCAATGCCGTTGATGCGATCCATTAAGGACTGGAACGCGGCAAAGTGTGGCCCCATGCGTCCCATGGAAATACCAGTGACGACGACGATCAAGACGACCATCACGACAATGATCCACCACAATTTTGGCATGGTCATGATACTTAAGATAAATGCGCCGACAAATAGTAATGGCACGCGGATCAACACTTGGAATACCATCATCAACAACATTTGAATTTGGTTGATATCGTTGGTCATGCGCACGACTAAATTGTCAGCTTTAAACTTTTCAACGTCTTCATATGAGAAGGTTTGGATCTTGCGGAAAGTTTGTTCCCGCAAATCCGCCGACACCGCTTGTGACAATTTGGCGGCGGTCAAAGTGTTCAGCACTGAGCCGATCAAACCGACCACAGCCACGACGATCAACGCGATGCCATATTGCGAGATCTTGTCGATTTTGCCGTTGGTGGACAAGGTCATGTCCGCCATCACTTTCAAAATACTTTTCATATAGGAAGGTTGCCATAATGCGGCGCCTACCTGTAGCAGCATCGTCAATAATGCCGCCGTGACCAGCAGCTTATATCTGCCGATTGCTTTAAAAATCATCAAATAATTCCTCCCAATTGAAAGCCGCGGGTCAGTCGGCTTTGGCAATTTACAACAACAAAATGGGACTTTCCGCGAATAAAAATAATCATTTCGATCACGCAAAGCAAATTGGATTATCCTACTTTGAAGCCGCTTTGTAAAGTCTTAATTTTTACGGTTGAACCCGCGCCAATTCAACGAAAAAAGCACCCTTAAAATGATTGACTTTGCAGTCATTTTAAGGGTGCGTGCAGATATCGAAATTTTTATTTGGTCATTTTAGGTAATAACTGGGTCACACTGCTGTGAGCGGAAATCGTCATGGTTTGAATCAAATCACGCCATTTTTCAGGGACTAAATGTAAATCGCAAGCTTGTGGATTTAATTCTACGGTGCGATCAGTGGCATTGAACCCCACGAGCACCGCTTCGTCCTTCAAATACCGCAAAATCCCCAGGCCTTCCCCATCAAAAATCACCGTCAAGCCAGCATTTCCTGAAAATAACGGGTCGTCGCGTTTGGCCCAAGCTGCCTGATACCACTTGAAAATCTCGTCATCGACCTGGTCCCAAGGATAATACTTGCGATTCAGTGGATCCACGTCACCATTGAGTCCTGCTTCATCGCCGTAAAACTGTACCAAATTGCCTGGCAAGCTCGCCCACAGCGTCACCATTTGCGCAAGCTTTGTCCGATCTTCACCAAGGGCCGTTAACACCCGCTGGGTATCATGCGTGGAAATGCTGGTGAAGTTATAGGCAAACACTTCCGGTGGATAGTTTTCTTTTAAGGTCAAGAGCTGCCGAGCAAACGTGCCGGGACTGATCGCGCCATTGACATAATCCAGCATCAACTGCCGCTGCGGATAATTCATCGCCCCTTGCAGCTCGTGGCCTTGCAAATATGGCCGGCGTTTATCATAAGCGATTTTATGCGACGCGTCTTCCCACACTTCCCCGATCAACACGCGGTTGGGATAGTGATCAAGCAGTGAACGAATTTCGCGCAAGAAATCATCAGCCAACTCATCGACGACATCTAGCCGCCAACCATCCACGCCGAGTCCCGTCCAATAGCCGATCACCGAATCCTCACCACCGGCGATAAATTCGTGGAAGCTGGCGGATTCTTTTTTTATGGCGGGTAAGTCCTTAACGCCCCACCAAGATTTGTAATCATCTGGCCAATGCTTGAAAGTAAACCAGGCTGCGTAAGGACTCGCCGGATCTTGCGCGGCACCGCGATCTTCATAATGGCCGAATGCATTGAAGTAGCGCGAATCCCGCCCGACATGATTGAACACGCCGTCTAAGATCAAATGCATGCCGCGCCGATGCAAGCCTGAAACCAACGCTTTAAAATCTGCCAATGTGCCGAGCATCGGATCGATGCGGTAATAATCTGCGGTGTCATAGTGGTGATTGGAGGCCGCTTCAAAAATCGGGCTGAGATATAACGCGGTGAAACCTAAGCTTTGCAGCCAATCGAGTTTAGCCGTGATGCCAGCCAAATTGCCGCCATAAAAATCCCACCGCACCACTTCACCTTGGCCATCTTTGACATAATATGGGTCATCGCTTAACTGCCCGTACAAAAAGCTGTTGGGTTTCGGGTGATTGATGTGTCCATCAGGATTACCATTGTTGAAACGATCGACAAAAATATGATAGATGCGCGCATTTTTGTACCAATCGGGTACCGTTTCGAAGCGATCGACCACGGTCAGTTGATACCAAGGCGCGGCATCTGGGTCGCGATAGACTTGCCCACTGCCACCAAAACCACCAGCGACGGTGCCATAAGTCACTTGGCCAGTGTTGGTTTCCACGCGAAAAGCGTAATACCACAACCCTTCTGAATCCGGCATGATCGTCGCCGTCCACTGGCCATTATGGCGATGCATCACCACCGCTTGCATGCCACCATCAGCTTTTGACACCAGTAAGGTCGCCACTTTAGCTTCTGGTGCCGTTAACGTAAAAGTGACTGGGGTTTGTTTCATCAAGGCCCCGGCAGGCGTGCGATCGACAAACGAATCATAATGCATTCACTCACCTCCATGACCCACTGGTGTTGCTGGCAACACATCCCAAATATCGCGACCGTATCGTGCCACGGTGTAATCTGCAGAGAACTGACCCGAGGCGGCGATATTTTTCAAGGCTGCTTGTGCCCAGGCGATCGGATCTTGCCACAACGCGTCGAGTTTATGCGAAGCTTCCACATAACTGCGGAAGTCTGCCAAAACCAAATACGTGTCGTTATAAACTAACAACTCATCTTGAATCTCGCGGCCTTCAGTGGTGATACCGGGGATCGTGCCATCAGTCAGCATGTCCACGACGCGATGCAGCGTCGGATCCGCTTCATAAATCGCACGGGCCGAATATTGTCCGCTGGCTTTAAGTTGCGCCACTTCTGGGGTGGTCAAACCAAACATCGCCATCGCATCTTCGCCGGCGGCATCTTTGATTTCAATGTTGGCGCCGTCTAGCGTGGCTAACGTTAACGCGCCATTAGCCATCAGCTTCATGTTCGACGTCCCAGACGCTTCCGTGCCGGCCATGGAAATCTGTTCAGAAATATCAGCGGCTGGAATAATGCGCTCACCAAGCGATACCCCGTAGTTTGGTAAAAAGGCGACAGCTAATTTGCCTTTGCAATCTGGATCATTATTCACCAAATCTGCCACGGCATTGATCAAGCGGATCACTGATTTGGCATAGCGATAACTTGGCGCGGCTTTAGCCCCGAAGACATGGACACGACTCGGGCGATTTTCGCCATTTTTGATCGCGAGGTATGCTTCTAAAATGCCAAACACATGGAGTAATTGGCGTTTGTAGGCATGCAGGCGTTTGATCTGCACATCAAAAATCGCATTAGTGGATACTTCAATGCCTAATTGATCAAAAATGATCGCCGCGAGTTTTTCCTTATTGGCTTTTTTAGCGGTGTGCAAAGCCTTGAGGAATTTCTCATCGTGCAAGTGTGCAGCCAGTGGCACCAACAAACTCGGATCACTGCGCCAACCGGTGTCGATAGCAGAATCGATCAACTCAGATAATTCTGGATTGGCGACTTGCACCCAACGTCTTGGCGTGATGCCATTGGTTTTATTGTTGAAGCGTTCTGGGAAAATCGTGTAGAGATCTTTCAGCACGCTGGATTTCAACAACTCGCTGTGGATCTTGGCGACCCCATTGACTGCGTGGCTACCGATCACGGCCAAATATGCCATGCGTAAATAGCCGTCTGCAATCGGGGCACAGCGCTGAATCAGCTCCCCGCCAAAGCGTGGCGTATAGGTTTGGCGGAAGCGGTGATCGACTTCTTGGGCGATTTGATACAGTCGCGGCATCAAACGGGCAAACATTTCTTCAGGCCAAGTTTCCAAAGCTTCTGCCATTAAGGTGTGGTTGGTGTAACTCAAGGTTTGCACCGTGATTTGCCAAGCTTCCTCCCAAGACAGGCCACCATCGTCCAACAACACCCGCATCAATTCCAAAACTGCCATCGCCGGATGCGTATCATTGATGTGAATCGCCACAAAGTTTGGCAGCAAGTGCAGATCTTGATGGAAGCGCCGATAATGCGTGATGATACTTTGAATGCCAGCACTGGTAAAGAAATATTCTTGGCGCAAACGTAATTCTTGCCCGGCGGTGTCAGAATCATCCGGATACAAAATTTGGGTGATGGCATTGATGCGGGATTTTTCGGCTAAGCTGTGAGCATGGCCAGGAACTGGTTCCGCACTCCACAACCGCATCGTGTTCACCATGTGATTGTGATGCCCCACCATGGCAATATCATAAGGCACTGCTAGCACATCATCAGTATCTTGATAAACTGGTTCTAAGCCACCGTTATCACAAGGCGTCAAATACACCGATCCGCCAAACCGCACGATCACCGCGCGATTTTCTTTGCGGGTCTCCCAAACATAAGGATCGCGCAGCCAGTCATCTGGCAACTCAACTTGATAGCCATCGACAAAGCGCTGTTTGAACAAGCCGTATTGATAGCGGATCCCGTTACCATTGCCGGCCATCCCGTCTGCGGCCATGCTATCTAAAAACGCCGACGCCAAGCGGCCCAAGCCCCCGTTACCTAAACCTGGATCGCCTTCTTGGGCATACAAATCAGGGATATCGATGTCAAGTTGTTTTAAACCTGCTTCAACTGTGTCTTTAATGCCGAGATTCAACAGATTCGACGCCAATAAGCGTCCAGGGAGAAACTCAATGGAAAAATAATAAACCTGCTTTTGCTGGTGATGATCATAATCTGCCTTGGTTTGCGCCCAGTCTTTGGCGTAATAGCCTTTCACCAAAAACGCTAGCGCTTGGTATTGTTGCATCGGGGACAGATTCTCCAGCGAATCGGCAAATAAATGTAAAGCTTCAGCTTGAAAATCAGCGATGAAGCGTTTTTTCGTTAATCCCATAAAATAAACTCCCTCCAAAAAATAGGTGGCAACAAGCGCCACCCATCTCGCACCCATTCAAATCAGTTTAAATGGTGCTGTTTTGTTATGTCGTGTTAGTTCAACAGATTTTGATAGCCTTGCAAATAGTCTTGCGCAGCATGGACCCAATCAAAGTCCTTAGCCATCGCCGTTTGTTGCAAGTGGGCGAATTCGTCAGGCGTTTGGGTGTAAACTTCTGCGGCCCGCCGCAACGTTTCAGCCAACACACCAGTAGTGTATTCCCAGAAACTGAACCCATCGCCATCACCGGTAGTCGCATCATATGCGATCACGGAATCGCGCAAGCCGCCGGTTTCATGGACGATTGGCAAGGCCCCATAGCGCATCGCCATCATTTGCGCCAAGCCGCTTGGTTCAAAGGCACTTGGCATCACAAAGAAGTCGACACCACCATAGATCCGTTGCGCCAACGCCACATCAAAGCCGATATACGTCGCGACTTTGCCTGCATAGCGCGCATGTAAATCGTCAAAATGCCGCTCCAAATCGCCATCGCCTGTGCCTAAAATTACGATTTGCATGTCTGTGCCTGGCAAGATCTGATTTAACGCGTCGACTAATAAATCCATGCCTTTTTGGCGAGTCAAGCGCGAGACGACGCCAAATAACGGCACATCCGTTTGCGGCAAACCGAATTCTTGTTGCAAAGCCAGTTTGTCTTGGGCTTTGCCAGCTAAATCATCTGCGGAATAATTGGCATATAAGTGTTTGTCGGTTTGCGGGTCATACAAGGTCGTGTCGATGCCATTTAAGATCCCGCGCAATTTCCAGTTTTGTTTGCGCAAGGTGCCATCGAGGTGTTCACCAAATGCTGGCGTTTGAATTTCACCGGCGTAACTTGGACTGACCGTGGTCACTAAGTTGGCAAAGTTGATCCCGCCTTTCAGGTAGTTCACCGAACCATCTTGAATAAAGCCGTCATCATTGGCAAATTGGCGACCGATGCCAAACACATCATCCAAAATCGATTGCGGGAACCAGCCTTGGAATTGTAAGTTGTGAATGGTCAATTGCGTTTTGATCCCAGACAACGCATTGATCCATTGGTACTTATCCGCCAACAACACCGGAATAAACGCAGTGTGCCAGTCGTTGACATGCAAGATATCTGGAATAAAGTCGATCACTTGCAACATTTCAATGATCGCCATTTGGAAAAAGCCGAACCGGCCGCCATCATCCCATTCGCCGTACAACACGTCGCGACCAAAGAATTCTTCGTTGTCGATGAAGTAATAGGTGACATCGTTGAGTTTTAAGGTCAACACGCCAACATATTTTTCTTGTTGGCCGAACTTCAAGGAAAAGCGAGCCAGTGGGCGCAATTGTTCACGATACGCGTCAGGAAACAACCGCGAATACAATGGCAATACCACGCGAATATCAACGCCTGCTTGTTTGAGCGCTTGCGGCAAGGCATACGCCACATCCCCCAAACCGCCAGTTTTATAAAATGGAACGCCTTCTGCAGCCGCAAATAACACTTTAAGCATGGGCTGACCCCTCCACTTCACTTTCACGGAACACGGTTTGATTCTTGCGTAACACGATCGGTTTGTCAGGCTTACCGACAATAGTCAAGTTTGGCCCGATCACCACGCCTTTATCCAAAATCGCATACTTGACCGTGGACCCGGTGGAAATCTTTGACCCTTGCATGACGACTGCATGATCGACTAAGGCATCGTGATGGATCACCACATTGCGGAACACGACAGAATCTTGCACGGTTCCTTCTATATAAGTGCCAGTACCTAACAAGGAATTGACCACCGTGGCATCTTTGGCAAAAAAGCTTGGGACTTCATTTTTACTCTTGGTCAAAATCGGCACACTGGACAACAGTAAGGATTGGAAGCTGGCATCATCGAGCATTTGTAAGTTCGAGTCGTAGTAGCGTTGAATCGAATCGATCCGCGCCAAATACCCGGTGTACTCAAAGGCATTGGCGTTATTCGCCAACACGTAATCCCGCAACAATTCTGGCAAGCGACGGAAGACATGACTTTGGGCCGCATCATCGAGCAAATCGATCAGGTCTGTGGTCGCCAACAAGTAAATGTCCATGAAACTTGGGATCTCATTTTTGCCTTGGTCGTCGTGGCGTTCTTTGGCTTGGACAATTGCCGAAGCGGTGCCTTGTTCTGATAACGCCAACGTCCAATCTGTTGGGCGAATGCGATCAAGCGGTAATTTCTTGTACACCGTGGTGATTCGGTTGTCACCAGCTTTGTGATAATTCAAAATCGCATTCAAGTTCACGTTGGCGACGTTTTTAGCGCCCATCACCACGGTGTACTTCGAGCCAGACCCGCGCAGAAATTGGGTGTAGTTTTCATAATAACGCGCGCGCAAGTCATCATTTTGGTAATCACGAGTCGCGACATACGGGAATAAGAACACCCCGCCTTGGATCAGATCCAAATTCCAAGCCGCCCCTGAGCGAATGTGGTCTTGCACTGACCGCTCAGATTCTGGCATGAATAAGCCGACTGAGTGAATGTCTGCTGCGGTGATCGCCGATAATGGAAAATCAATCAAGCGATAGCGTCCAGCAAAAGGCAAGGTGCCAATGGGACGATGTTCTGTTAATGGTAAAAGCGTGTGCACGTCTTCGTTTAAATCGATGACTGCCGCCATTTCTCCTTGTCTCATGCTTTCTCCTTTCTGCCGACTACCTCACCGTAGCCGATCACTGCAATGTCGTCTGGTTTGCCGATCACTTCACCATTGTCGCCAACCACCGCATCTTCGCCGACAATGGCATGATCGATGGTGACGTTTCTGCCGATCACGGCGTTAGGCATGATCATCGAATCGGTGATGGTCGAGCCTTCGCCGACTTTGACATTTTGACTTAAAATGCTGTGCTCAACCGTGCCAGCGACATATGATCCATCTGTAACCATGGAACGCTGCACCTTAGCGGACTTGGTGAAAAACATCGGCGGCAAGGCTTCCGTTTGCGAATAGATCCGCCAGTTGCGATTGGTGATATTCAGCGGATTGTTCGGCGACAGGAATTCCATGTTGGCTTCCCATAAGCTTTGGATCGTGCCGACATCTTTCCAGTAACCATGAAAGGCATATGCAAAAGTCGGTTCATTATGCGCCAAGTAGGCTGGAATGACATCTTTGCCGAAGTCTTCCATTTTGCCATCAGTCGAATAAGAATCGGTCAAATATTTCTTCAGCGGCGCCCAATCGAAAATGTAGATCCCCATTGAGGCCAAATCAGATTTCGGTTTCTCAGGTTTTTCTTCAAAGGCGATGATGCGATCCGTGTCATCGGTGTTCATAATGCCAAAGCGCGTCGCTTCTTCTAAAGAAACTGGCATGACGGCAACCGTTAACGTGGCTTTCTTGGCTTTATGGAAGGCTAGCATCCGCTCATAATCCATTTTATAAATATGGTCGCCAGATAAAATCAGCACATATTGCGGATTGTAAGAATCGATGTAGGCCATGTTTTGATAAATCGCATGGGCTGTACCTTCAAAGAACTTCTCACCTTCTGAGCTGGCGTAAGGTTGCAAGATCGTCACGCCAGCGCCGCGTTCGTTTAAGCCCCAGCTGGCGCCATTTTGCACATGGCGGTTGAGTTCCAAGGGTTGATATTGGGTGATCACGCCAACGGTATTGACGCCAGAGTTGGACAAATTACTCAACGTAAAATCGATAATGCGATAGCGTCCGCCAAAAGGCACTGACGGCTTTGCAGTATTTTTGGTTAATTTGCCTAGCCGAGTGCCTTGGCCGCCGGCTAGGATCATGCCTAACATTTCAGTGCTCATGTGGTTCCCTCCTGATCTTCTTTGGGGCGATCAATAATGCACTCATCGCCGGCAACACGACGCGGACTTGATCGGGTTGGCCATCCATTGGCTCACCGGTCGTATGCAAGGTGCGCTGAAGCCGCCGCCAAGTCCCGCCAAAATGATAACTTTCAGTATTTAACACAATTTCATAATCGCCACTGGCTGGTACTGCGATCGGATAATTTTGAATTTCTTCCGGCATCAAGTTCAACACCACAATGGTGAAATCATCTGCGGTTTCGCCTTTGCGAATGTAAGCCAACTGTTCTGGCCCATCGCCTTTGGTCACTTGCATGCCGCTAGGGTCGTGGTCATTGACCCACAAACTTGGACGCTTTTTGTACAATTTGTTCAAGGTCTTGGTGAATTGCTGCATGGCGGCATTCATCGGATCATCGAGATCGACCCATTCCAGCGCACTGTAATCGCGCCACTCCAGAAATTGGCCCCACTCACTGCCCATAAACAACAACTTTTTGCCAGGGTGGGTCATAAACCAAACAAACATCACGCGCAAGTTGGCAAATTGGTTGTAGCGATCACCTGGCATTTTGTGCATCAGGGATTTTTTGCCATGCACCACTTCATCATGGGAAAACGGTAAAATGAACTGTTCGTCGTAGGTATACACCCAAGAAAACGTCAACAGATTCAAATGATCGCGGCGCGCGTAAGGATCCATTTCAAAATACTTCAGCGTGTCATTCATCCAGCCCATGTTCCATTTATAATTGAAGCCTAAACCGCCCATATCGATCGGCGCCGAGACTTTGGGGAAAGCGGAAGATTCTTCGGCGATCATCAACGCTTCTGGATGCGCCGCAAACACTGAGGTATTCAGCTTCTTCAAAAAGGCTTGGCCTTCCAAATTATCGCGGCCACCGTTGACATTACGGTCGTTTTCCTTGCCAGCGTCATAATCCATATACAACATGTTCGACACCGCATCCACGCGCAGGCCGTCAAGGTGGCAATGATCCAGCCAATACATGGCACTGGAAATCAAAAAGCTTTGCACTTGAGTTTTACCGAGATCAAAATTCCAAGTCCCCCAACGCACATTATCAGCGCGGTGTGGATCTTGATATTCAAACGTCGGCGTCCCGTCGAATTGGGCCAAGGTGTCCGTGTTGCGAATAAAATGCCCTGGCACCCAATCCATGATCACGCCAAGTCCGGCTTTATGCGCCGCATCGACAAAAGCTAAGAAATCTTCTGGCGCGCCGAAGCGACTGGTGGCGGCAAAGTAGCCCATCAATTGATAACCCCAAGACGCATCAAGCAAATGTTCCATTAACGGCATCAGTTCAATGTGGGTATACCCCATTTGCTTGACGTACGGGATCACGAGTTTGGCTAATTCTTGATAAGATAAGTAACTGCCGTCCTCGTGACGCTGAAAGGACCCTAAGTGCATTTCATAAATATTTAACGGTCGTGAATAAATGGGCTGTTGTTTTTGTAGGTCTTGCCATGCGGCATCGTGCCACTCATGTTTTGGCAAGTCGCACAACTTCGCTGCAGTGCCCGGCTTTTTTTCAAAGGCGAAGGCGTAAGGGTCAATTTTTTCGATCACCTCACCGGCTTGCGTCGTGATGTGAAATTTATACAACTGCCCCACGTCGCCTGCGTGCTGTCCTTGCCAACAACCGGTTTCGCCGATCGGAGTCAACGCCACTGGTTCCCAGTCCGAAAAATCGCCGACTACTGCTACCCCTGCTGCATGCGGGGCCCATACCAGAAACTGCCAAACGCCTGGACTCACCAAATGTGCGCCAAAGCGTCGATAACTTTGATAATCTTCACCACGACCAAACAGATATAGCCACGGTGATGTTGTTTCATCCATCGACGTCGCCTCCTTTGATGCCGCTTACACGCCTAGTATAACACGATTTGTCTGAGTTCTCGCTACTAGAGATTATGATATTTTTTACCAAATATCATAATGGTTTCGACACCCGCGTTTTACAATCAAGTTAGCCACTATCGTTAGCACTCAGACAAAATAAA
>NZ_AZEU01000327.1 GCF_001435035.1 Lacticaseibacillus manihotivorans DSM 13343 = JCM 12514 | reverse complement strand
GTGTACGAAGCTATCAACGCTGTGTACGCGCGGCTTACGAGTAAGCTCCCTGGCGAGAGCCTTGAAGAACGCACGGCCGGTCTTAAGAAAGGCGTAGTGACCAGTTCTATCGCGTTTACGGTCGTGCATGGCTTGGGCAGTTTCCGCAAGATAGACTTGATGCGAGTGACGCTTCGAGTCGAGCTGAGTTACAGATCCACGCGTGATTTCTCGTGAGATTGTCGCTTTACTGCGATGAAGCTTCTGTACAATCACGGTCGCGGTGTCACCAGCAGCCTGAAGGGCCTGAATTGTAGCACGGTCGCTAAAACTGAGTTGTTGGTCTGAGAGTGGGTGTTGGTCTGAGAGTGGGTCATGAAGATTCCTGCTTTCTTGTTTAGCTAGCACTAACAAGAATAGGTCTTCATGGCCTTTATGGTCTTAGTCGTCAGGGTGTTGCACTTGAATTGTAAACTGGGGTCTTTTTTTATTTGCCGTGAAAAGCCATGATTGACGTTTTGAAGTTGACTGCCATTTAGAAACTGAGCGCGATTCTGAGAAATTCTCAGGTTAATTTCAACAAGCTTAAGGGGATGACTC
>NZ_AZEU01000326.1 GCF_001435035.1 Lacticaseibacillus manihotivorans DSM 13343 = JCM 12514 | reverse complement strand
TTCCATTCATCAGCAAAGTCATATGCGCGATTCTGGTCCCATCCTGAAGAATATGTCGCCAGCAAAAGTGTCAATAACGTATTGTTGCGACCAAGATCTCCGTCACCGCGAACCACAGAAGCCCGACTAAGCGCACTAAACCATGGCTGATCGACCTGGTGATCACGTGTGCTTGGCTTAGCAACGCCAGTCATCTTAAGCTTAATTTCCATTGCCCAATCTAGCAGCATTGCAAAATCGAGCGTCAAAGATGGCTCAAAGAACCTGACCATGTCGTCAGACGGCAACCTGAAGAAGCCAAAATGATTGCATCCAACATCCACCTGTGGCAGGTTTTTCAGGACGCTTTGGCG
>NZ_AZEU01000053.1 GCF_001435035.1 Lacticaseibacillus manihotivorans DSM 13343 = JCM 12514 | reverse complement strand
GCCGGTAGGATTACTTGGCACGCCCGTCGTGTGGTGATTCATCTTGCTTCTAACTATGTTTACAAGAACTGGTTTAGTCGGCTCATGGACGAAGTCCATCAGTTGGCGACCTGAACTGAATAACTGAATAGGTCGTGCGTCGAGCCGAAAACTGGGTCGGTCTGTTCGTGGTGCATCGATCACCAACTTCTCCGCTCAGTCAGTATTCGCAACG
>NZ_AZEU01000325.1 GCF_001435035.1 Lacticaseibacillus manihotivorans DSM 13343 = JCM 12514 | reverse complement strand
GACCGGCCAGATGCGATTTCATGTCCCAAATACCGAGGTGAATAATCCAGGTTTATGCCTGTAATTTGGTCATCAACGCCGCCAAGCGTTTGACTTCTGCAGGGGTCAATTGCGCCAACATATGCTCAGATTGCGCCAGCTCGAAGGCATGTAACTTTGGATATAAGGCTTGAGCTTTGGCCGTTGGATAAACACAGCGCAGGCGTTTATCTGAGTCATCAGATTCCAGGCGTAGCCAGCCATCAGCGACTAATTTTTTCACGGTACGAAAAGCAGTCGTGCGATCAATTTGAATGGAATCTGCCAACGCTCCTAAAAACATTCCTGGTTGTTCACAAACCCGAATTAAGTAAATAAAACGATTATTATCCAAATCAAGTGGGCGAAATTCCGCATTGCTACGAATTTGAATGGTCCGCGTAATGGCACCGATATCGCGAATAATGTCTAACATAAGCCACCTCCTGAGTTAAAGTTTACAAAATAATTATTGCATTTGCAATGACTTACTTGTAAACTCGATTTTAACAACTCATTGCATTTGCAATAAAAAGGAGCTCGCTTATGTTTGCATTTATCAGTTTTATCATCATCATGTCCATCACCCCAGGACCCAATACCATCATGGCCATGGTATCCGGGCAAACGCGAGGGTTTACGAAATCTTGGCAATTAAATTTCGGGATGGCTTGTGGCATGGGTGCCATTGGCATCGTCGCTGGCTTGTTCGCTGACTGGCTCCAACATACCCCTACTTTTATTGGTGGGATGAAAGTCGTCGGTTCTGCTTATTTGTTATATCTGGCTTATCACGTAGCCATCAGTCGCCCAAATTCCAATGATTCTGGAAGTGGTGCCTTCACTACTGGCTTGTTGCTCCAACTGACGAATATCAAGGTTTATTTGTATTTCATTACGGGCTTAGGCGCCTTTAGCTTGCCAGGAATATTGGCAACGATCCCTGCGCGTTGGTTGTTGATGGTGGTTGTGGGCAGTCTCGGGACTTTCTTATGGACTGGCGGCGGCCAGCTGATCAATGCGTTTTATCAAAAGCATTTTCGCCTGGTCAACAGCTTCGTCGCGTTGTTATTAGTCTTTTCAGCCATCGATTTATGGAGGTAGCAGTATGCAATATTTAGTTGATCCGAAACAAACAGAATTTCAATCCGAAATCAAGCGACTGGATGGTGATCAAGTTCAATTTGCCGACACGATCATTTATCCAGGCGGCGGCGGACAACCGCAAGATCATGCTTGGTTGACGCAAGGGGATCAACGCTTTGACATTCAAGCCATCGACGACACCAATACATATACCCTTGATCATCCGATCACCGACCACGTGACCCCTATTTTCCAACATATTAATGGCGCCCAGCGTCAGCAGAACTGCCAATATCATACGTTGTTGCATTTAATTGCCGCGATTGCGTCAAAAGCTGGCGCTAAAGTTTCCAGTAACCAAATTGCACAAGACCATGCGCGCATTGAATTACAATTTGAGTCCGCCGAACTCGCTGAAGGCTTCACCCAAGAACAACTTGCAAAGGCTGTGCATGAGGCGATTCAAGCCCAAGCTGAAGTGTCTGCGCGCATGGTACAACGCCACGCCATGGCCGATGAATCTGAACATGTCCGCACATTAGTTTCAATGATTCCAGAAGCAGTCACTGAAGTTCGTTTAGTCAAAATTGCCGGATTTGACGAGGAAGCTTGCGCTGGAACCCATGTACAAAACACCGCCGAAATTCCAGAACCGATCACCTTCGAGTGGCATCGCAAAGGGGCGAAAAAACGCAGAATTAAAGTCATGCTTCCCACCGTGTAGACATGTTATACTAACGGCATGATCACGATCAAACCTGCAACCATGACAGAAGATTGGCCTGCCATCGCCCAATTATATTTTGAAACTTGGCAAGTGGCTTACCGCCATTTGCTCCCTGAAGCTTATCTCAAGCAATTGACGCCGGCCACTTGGCAGCCGCAAAAACGCTGGCAGCATACGATTTTAGCCTTTTCAAATACGACCCCGATCGGGATTGTCACCGCCGGGCCTAGTCGCGATGAGCATTTTGCCACTTTTGGGGAACTTTACTCACTTTACGTTCATCCAGATTACGAACATCGCGGCCTCGGTACTCGATTACTGCATGCTGGGTTGGAATTGATTGACGGGTATCCACAGCAATATTTGAAGGTGCTTGTCAACAATGCCCCAGCCCAGCAACTCTATGCCAGAACTGGCTTTAGCGACACGCGGCAGCGTCTTGTCATCCCCACGCCACAAGGTGATTTCACCGAAGCGATTTGGACGCGGAAAAACTTTTTTTGAAAAAGACTTGCGCAAAAGCCAAATACCGGCTATGATAGGCAACATTAAAACAAAGCGAAAAACTGACGAGAGACAAGTAAGACGATCAGGCCGCACAGTGACTCGGAGCTAGTGAGAACCCGAGATGACACCAGTCGTTTGAATAACACTCTCATAGTTGCCACCCCAAATGCCTTGCAAAGTAGGCGTGGTCGTCTGATCGGGACGTTATCATCCGATGGCGCATGAAATCGTGCGCTAATGAGGTGGTCCGGGGTATGCCGGACAACTTGGGTGGTACCGCGAAATGAAGTCTTTCGTCCCTTGATAGCTGGGGCAAAAGACTTTTTTATTTTGCCTTAAATAAATCAAGGGAGTTTTGTTCATGCATTTATTAACACCAACCGGTTATGATCCAAAGTTGTCTCCTCGTAAGACCCAAGAAGCGATTCGCTATATTCGCGAAACCTTCCAAGATGAATTCGGCAAACAATTGAACTTATCTCGGGTGTCCGCCCCAATGATGGTCGACAAAGCCACTGGGTTAAACGATAACTTAAACGGGGTTGAAAGCCCAGTATCCTTCACCATGAAGGACATGCCAGGCCACCAAATGGAAATCGTGCATTCTTTAGCCAAGTGGAAGCGCAACGCTTTAGGTGAATTCGGCTTCCAACCTGGTGAAGGCTTGTACACCAACATGAACGCCATTCGCAAAGACGAAGATCTCGACAACTTCCACTCCATTTACGTCGATCAATGGGACTGGGAAAAAGTGATCACCAAGGATCAACGTACCGTTGAAACCTTAAAAGCTACGGTTCGCCAGATCTTCAAAGTGATCAAGCATATGGAACATGAAGTTTGGTACAAGTACCCAGAAGCGGTGCACCATTTACCAGATGAAATTCATTTTGTCACCACGCAAGAACTTGAAGATCGCTGGCCAGACCTCGACCCAATGGCACGTGAAGATAAAATTGCCAAAGAACTCGGCTGTGTCTTCATCATGCAAATCGGCGGCGCTTTGAAATCCGGCAAGCGTCACGACGGCCGCGCCCCTGACTATGATGACTGGTCATTAAACGGTGACATCATTTTCTGGTATGAACCATTGGATTGCAAACTCGAAGTGTCTTCCATGGGTATCCGGGTCGATGAAGACGCGATGGCTAAGCAATTGAAGATTGCTGGTGCCGAAGATCGTTTGAGCCTGCCATTCCACAAGAAGATCATGGATCGCGAACTTCCTTATTCCATCGGCGGTGGGATCGGCCAGTCACGCTTATGCATGTTGTTACTTGGCAAAGCCCATGTCGGCGAAGTCCAAGCCAGCGTATGGCCACAGGAAATGATCGATGCCTGCGATGCGCATGACATCCACTTGCTGTAAAATCATATTAATATAGTAGAAACGCGTTTGACGCGCTGTGCATGCTTTGAATCCGAAAAGTATGCACAGCGCGTCTTTTGATGTTTTTAAGCGCACAAACAGACTAAGCTTAATGGCGAAGATTGATTCGACGGAATCTTTCTTCGCCA
>NZ_AZEU01000324.1 GCF_001435035.1 Lacticaseibacillus manihotivorans DSM 13343 = JCM 12514 | reverse complement strand
TTTTAAGAGAGGGTATAATGAATAAATCATCTCTCAAAAGGAAGGAATTTTTACATACCAACTCATTACGACAAAGAATTCAAACAAAACATTATCAACCTATATAAACAAGGCGAATCAGCTGCCCAACTGGCCAGAGAATATGGCATTGGCTATTCAACAGTTCATAAGTGGATCCAGGGCCAGGCCAAAACTCAATCCGGTAAATCGCCAGACGAAATCAAAGCGATGGAAAAGCGACTGGCTTCGCTGTCTGAGGAGAACGAAATCCTAAAAAAAGCCCTGGGCTTTCTTGCGCAGAAGTAACCAATATCTTTGATTACATTCACCAAGAAAGCCATCATCACCAGGTAACCAAGATGTGCCGAATCCTCGGTGTTTCCAGAGCTCAGTATTATCG
>NZ_AZEU01000052.1 GCF_001435035.1 Lacticaseibacillus manihotivorans DSM 13343 = JCM 12514 | reverse complement strand
AGCCTTTTCATTGCCTTTTGGGCAAGGGCGCAGCGCTTGCGTGATTATAACTATGCTGCTGCCGATAAGATGCCATCAGCTAAGGGATTGATTTCTGATAAAAATGGCTTGTTCCACTTCAATCCGACAGCAACGGTTCCTGGCTCGACACATTACTTTAAAGTAGTCGAAACAGTCGCGCCGACCAACTATGCTAAAGGCGAAACAGCCTTGATCGTCTATCAGGTTGGCAAAGGGGTTACTGGCATCAAATCCCTTGATGGCTCGACGATTAGTGATTCGTATGGTCCAATGAAAAAGGTCAATACAGGTGCCGACGTTGTTTATACGGACAAGGATTTGACTTACAAACTTCATGTGCGTCGTCAGGTTCCGAAGTCTGATTCAAAAGGCATCACGACTGCTAGTTTTGAAAGTGTTCAAGAGCAAGTTGCCGTCAACTTTACTCCAATTAATGTGCCAACATCTAGAGGCACGATACAATTGAATTCTGATGCCAAAAGTGGCGATATTCCAATTTCGGTAAAACAAATGGCTTCCGCCTTGAATATTGATCCTGCACCAACTTCTGGATCAGTGCAGTTTATGCTGAGTATTCAACCTACTATGGCAGATGGCTTCACGGTTCCGGTATCTCGGATTGTCACTTTCAAATGGGGAAACAACGGTGGGTTCTACGTCGATAGGTACTAATACAGATAATATGGTAACTGACGTTAATACCTCAAGTGTGGTTGCTAATGATTCATCGAATCAAGTTAACACCGGGGATTTGCGGGTGATTTTACGTCGAGATACATTAGTCGCGAAATCTTCAGCCGCAGATACGTCTGGAGATAAAGTGCCAGTCGGCAACGCGACGTTTAACTTAGACTACGAAGGCTATGGCAGTCAAACCGTGACGACCAGTTCAGGTAACGGTTCCACGCTTATCCAACCGATAGATGGTTTGCCATTAGGTAAAGATGTGACGGTTACGATGACGCAGGACACCGCCGCTGCAGGCTATGAAAAGTTTGAAGCGACACCACCAGTTCAGTTTACCTATAATAGTAATGTGGGATTGGTGTTGAAATCCTTTGATTCTGTTGGCGCAATCACGCCTCAGATCAATCCTGACTCAGATACACCTGATACTGATATTGATGAAGGGGTCATGCTGATGTGCTCTCCGGGGCCCAAACGCTTGACTTGTTACCAAAGTCAACCGACAGTTCAAAACTGGCCAACTTTGATCTCAGCACCTTGACTGATACTGACGATCAGGCGACCTCGACAGTCACTGATGCTGATGACTTCCTCAAAGCGCAAGTTACTCAAGTTGGTACTTACAACAGTGGCTGGCAGTTGAAGATGGCAATGTCCACGTTGACTAGCGAAGATGGCTCAGATTCAATCACTGGCGGTTCAGTCACAATGGGCACGCCGAAAGTGACTAAAGACTCTAGTACCACAGACTTGAACATGGGGATGGGCAAGACAGTTGATATGAATGGGGACGAACCGGTTATCAATGAGACCAAGATCTCTAGCTACGCAGATCCTGAAGATGTGGTCAACACTGGTAACAACAGCACTGCTGGGGTTTACAATATTGCCTGGAATATCAATGATGTGAAAATGAACCTGCCAGCAATGGTCGGCAAGTTGAACACGAATTATCAATCCACAATGTCCTGGGCCCTGACTTGGGCACCTTGATCCTAGCGCAGAAAAAGGCTTCCACTGAACATACTGAAAGGTATGCGAGGCGGAAGCCTTTTTATATAGTAGATACACAAAAGCGCTGCCTGATGATAAATCAGACGGCACTTGGTTTAGTCTTGACGATGACTGCGCAGATACCAAATATACCAGCCTAATGCAGAGACGATGGCAATCATGACGGCGACCAGCCAGGATGGGAAAGGGCCGTCATGTGCTTGCTTGGCTTTGGTTTCAGTTTTGGACTTCATCACTGGGTTGACGACAGTGAAGTTATCTTCGAAGTGCCATTTGTGTTCACCGTTTTGCGCGTTAACCACTAAATGATACGTGCCAGATTTCAAGGAGGTGGTGGTTTTGGTTAATGGAAAAGCCATTTGCGCATTCGGGGCGAGTTTGATGCCGGCGATTTCTTGGCTCAACACCTTTTTATTGTTGCGCAAGACTTGTGCGGAGACGTGTAAACCGGTTTGCAAAATCGGGGCAGGATTTTCAAGCAAAGCTGAGACATTGCTACCAGAAGCGTTCGTGGCAACTTGAGCACCATTGAATTGCAACTCTGGCGTGTAGGTCGGTAAGGTCTTGGTTGCTTGCAGCTGGATCCCAATGGCGTAACCTGGCCGCGAGGTGATGCCGACAGTGCCGTTGGTGCTTGCATCTTGATCAACTTTTTGCACGTTGAGGGCTCCGAGTAAAATGCCGGACCATGCCTCTTTTGGTGCTTTGAGTTTCAAGCTGATGCGTCGTGTGCTATGCGGATCAACTGTATAAGTATGAGGCTTTGGGAACAAGGACTCGATGTTGACTTTCAACGAGCTCGTGGGCTTGACGCCGTGCTCTGAATAACTGGTGTTCCCATCTGGACTGGTGCCGGCGCGATTCACTGAAACCGCGAATTTGTGCGAACCGGAATCGGTATTTTGAATCAGAAAGGTCAAGTTCTGCGTTGTCCCAGGTGTGACCAGTAAGTCATAGTATTCGAGTCTTTTGTCGATTTGGTTTTTGGGGATCTCAGGCGCCACTTGGAAATTGACACTGGCTGCATGTACGGCTTGCCCGCTACCAACTACCCCTGCAATCACCGCAGCCAACAATAATAGTCGTTTGAACATGGCCACACCTCCATTCTACAGATAGTGTACCAGCTTTTAACCATTGAACTTGACCAATTCTAATAAAATTCTGTTCTAAAATTTGGCACAAAAAAGCACCGACCACAAAACAGTCGGTGCAAATCGGATCACATAAATACATTCTTATACAGCGCGATTGCTAAGATCCCTGCCAAAATCGGCGCCAGCACTGGGACCCATGAATAACCCCAATCACTTGACCCTTTGTGCTTCAAGGGTAACAACTGATGCAACAGCCGTGGCCCTAAGTCACGCGCCGGGTTCAACGCAGGTCCAGATGGTCCGCCGAAGCTGGCAACCAAGGTGGCCACTAAGAAGCCTAATGCCATGTGTGCGGTGCCTAAGTTGTTTTGGAAAAATGGCGCTTTGGTGATCCCTAATGCGGCAAAGAATAAAATAAATGAGCCAATAAATTCGTTCACAAAGCCATTTGCCTTGCTCTTGGTGGCGCTGATGGTGGAGAAGGTGCCTAAGATATGTTGGGGATTGGTGGTGAGATCATAATGCGGTTTGTAGGCTGCGACGACCATTGCTTGCCCAAAAATCGCGCCGGCAAATTGCGCCAGTAAGTAGGGCAGGACTTCTTTCCACGGAAACATGCCGGACACGGCCAACCCGATGGTGAAAGCCGGGTTGATGTGATTCCCAGAAATGCCGCCGATGATCATCGCAGGGATCATGACGCCGGCGCCATATCCCACTGCGATCAACATCCAATCGGAACCGTTGCCTTTGGTCCCTTTTAAATCAACGTTTGCTACTGACCCGTTACCCAGTGCCACCATGATGGCGGTGCCGATGAACTCTGCGGCCAGGCGAACTGTCAAGTCGTAAGTCATTGTTGTTCCTCCAAGAATTTGTGAAAAAGTAATAGCAAAATAATCCTAACCCGCGTTTTACAATCAAGTTAGCCACTATCGTTAGCACTCAGACAAAATAAAA
>NZ_AZEU01000323.1 GCF_001435035.1 Lacticaseibacillus manihotivorans DSM 13343 = JCM 12514 | reverse complement strand
GGGATAAGCTGGTTAAAGTTGAGATGGTGTGAAGCCTCGCTTTCGTGATGGTTTTTATCGACTCAACCTTAGCATATAGGCGCACCCAATGGGTGAAACACCAAAGCAGCGCAGTCCCGTGTGAATCGTGGGATTGCGCTGCTTTTTTGAAATTCTATGAATAATCCAGGTATACAATGCCTGATCCTTCGATCGACGAAAGGTCATCGTATAAGTCGGCGCGTCAAACAAAACAGACTAACCTTAGTGGTGAAGATTGATTCGACGGAATCTTTCTTCGCC
>NZ_AZEU01000322.1 GCF_001435035.1 Lacticaseibacillus manihotivorans DSM 13343 = JCM 12514 | reverse complement strand
TCAGACCGGCCAGATGCGATTTCATGTCCCAAATACCGAGGTGAATAATCCAGGTATGCTATGATTGAGGCAAATCGATCAGGGGGCATTGTTGATGGACGTGATCTTTCATATTGATGAACCAAGTAAGTGGCCAGTGTTGTTGAGTAACGTGCAACATTACCAAGAGTGGCTCCAAGCGCAAGGTGATAACTCAAGCGTTGAGATTTTGATCAATGGTGAAGCGGTAAGCCAAGCAACCAGTGACAGTGACATCGATCTATGTTTACTCGCACGGGACGTGGACATCGCCGTGTGTGCCAATTCCTTACGCCAACGCGGCCTCGCTCAAGATCAACTGCAAGGTGGCCTTGAAGTCGTCCCTTCCGGTGTGGTTGAACTGGTCAAGCGTCAACAAGCTGGCTTTGCTTACATTAAACCATGACCGTTGCGCCTGGGTAAAACCAGGCGTCTTTTTTTGCAATTTTATAAACTTCAACGTGGGTTGTTGGACATTGTATACGGATCATTGTTGCATGACCAGCTACCACACCGTATAATTAATAAAGTCTTGCAGCAGTAGCTCACCTGGATAGAGCAATAGTTTCCTAAACTGTAGGTAGTGAGTTCGAGTCTCACCTGCTGCATTTTGAGCCAACAACAATTCGATTTTGTCCACTAAAATAGCAGAACTTCGAGCTTGCTTGCTAAGCGACGATGTTCTGCTATTTTATTTATCTAGTTAATTCATGACCACATTAGGCTTGATGATAACTGGCCGCAATTTGTTCAAGCATTTGAATCAAGGACTTTTTGCGACTGTGCCCTAATAACAGCATCATCAACTTCTGGTTGAAATCGCGCATCATGCTGTTGAACTGACTACCCTCTTGATAGGTCACTTGGACTTTGCCATCTTGCGTTTCTTGAATATCGTAAGCCACTGAATAGTTGCCACTGGTCATTTCAGTTTCAAACGCATAGGCCCGGTTCACCACATTTTTGGTGATCTTAATACGGGCGTTCATTTTGCCGCCGACCATTTTTTTATATTCATACCCTTACAAGGCTGCTGGCTTCAAGGTTTCGCCAGTATTTTGTTTGATATCATATAAAACTGAATCGATCACTTTGGTGTAAAAATAGCTTGCTGGACAATCCAGCGTTTTGGTTAATTTCATTGATGATCCCCCCGGGTCTGCTATTTGGCGACGTGTTTGCCTTTATTCTTGCGATCGCGTAGCCGTTTTTTCTTATGTTTGACGACTGGCTTTGGCGTTGGCGCTGCCTTGCGTGGTTTCCGCTCAAAAGTCGATTGTTCAACGCTTGGCGCAGCCTTTGGCGTTTCAACTTTTGGTTTTGCTTTAGGTGCTTCAGTGGTCAGCTTACCATCCACCAAGTAGCCGCGGCGTAAATCATATTGCGGCACTAACTTCTTTAAGTCGCGCCGATCATGATCATCACCTAACGTCACCACATAGCCGGAATTGCCCATTCGACCAGTCCTGCCAGCACGATGGATATAGGCCTCAGCCCGCTTTGGCGCCCCATAATTGACCACTGCTGGAAGCTTTTTCAAGTCCAAGCCCCGCCCGGCCAAGTCGGTCACCAACAACAGCGTGACTTTGTGCTTGCGAAAGGCTGCTAACGCATTGGCACGGTTGATACTGCGATCGTTACGCGACAACACGGCATATTTAACCGCTTGGTGATGTAAAATGCTAGCCACTTTTTCCAACTGGCCATTGTTGTTAAAAAAGACCAAGGCTTGAAAATCATCCAAATGCGCTAATGCCCGTAACCATTCCACGCGGTAAGCGTTATCGGTTTGGACAAATAAGTGCTGCACCACCCCTTGCGTGTGATCAGTTTTACGCACATCGATGGTTTGCGCTTCAATGCCAAACCATTTATCCAGTTCTGACAACATCGGACTAGCCGTTGCTGAGAAAAAGCCCATTTGCGTGTCAGCTGGACTTGCCATGGTCAACGCTCGCACTTGGTCAAGACCTGGTTCGCGCAACAATTCATCTGCTTCATCGACCACAATGGTTTGCAGCGTATGTAACTTCAACGTGCCAGCATTGGCCAACTCGACTAAGCGGCCAGCCGTGCCGACCACCACTTCAGGGTGCGTCTTTAATTGTTCTTTTTGGCGTTTGACATTGGCATTACCCGTCACGCCGATCACGCGCAACCCCACAGCCTTGGCATATGGTTGCAACACATTGCGCGTTTGAATCGCCAGTTCTTGTGATGGCGATAAAATCAACAATTGAATGCCATCACCTGGGACCAGTTTTTCTAATAACGGCAACCCAAAGGCTAACGTTTTCCCCGAACCAGTGGGGGCTAAGCCAACGACATTGACATCGTTTTTTAGCGGTTGGTAAACCGCATCTTGAATCTGAGTCGGCTGATCAAAACCAGCTTCTTGCCACAGTGGGCGAAACGCTTCTGCTATCAATATATTCTCCTATTTTGGATCCATTTCAAAAATTAAATCGGTGCCTTGGCGCAGATCCCCCATCACGGTATGGATCTGTTTGGCTAAAGTCCATTGGCGCTGAAAGGCCGCGGTGTCATGTTCACTTAACACCCGGGCAAAAAAGTTCGCTTCTTCCACCATCGGGTTATCGGCATGTGGCACCGATAACTGTTGAGTTTGGTCAGTAGCTAGCCAGCGCAAGTCGTTCAGCTCTCCGGGTGAATCGAAACTTAACGTGTCACGGCCGAAGTAAATTTCTGACGTCGTGTAGGCATTGGTCGTTTTACCCATACGCAACACAACGTCAAAATCAGGATAAGCCAAGCGTGCGACCCCATCGCCGTCCACACCACTGGCTAAGAGATGCGGCAAATAAGTCGCGCTTTGCGGCTTGCCAAACCAAGCCACGGCCGAGCCGACGAGATACACCCCCAGATCCATCAGCGCCCCGCCAGCAAATTTGGTGGTGAAAATATTGGGATTTTCACCAGCCAAGTAGGCATCATAGCGTGACGAATACTTCATATAAGTGAGCGTCGCCCCGCTGACGGGATGCTTGGCGATGACATCTTTGATCACCGCGAAGTTAGGATCGTATAACTGACGCATCGCTTCAAACAGCATCACCTCTGGATGTGCATCTAAAGCGTGTTGCAAATCAGCCAGTTGACTCGGGTGGGTCACCAATGGTTTTTCCACTAAGACATGCTTGCCCGCATTGATCGCGGCGATGGCTTGTTGGGCATGCAAAGCATTAGGGCTGGCAATATACACCACATCAACATCACTGGCTAAAAAAGCCTGCATATTGGTATACACTTGTCCATGACCGAAAGCATCAACTAGCGACGCTCCAGTATCAGCGTGGCGTGAATAAACCGCTGCCAATTGCAACTGGCCAGTCAACTCTGCGGCTTCAATAAACTGCTTGGTGATCCAATTGGTGCCGATTGTCCCCAATAACATGGCAACCCCTTCTTTCGTGGTATTATCTCTATCATAACAAAGTTTCACCTGATTTGTCTTAATAGTGTCAGCCATTTGTAATCAGTTTGCGCAAAACTTCGTGTTATGATGAAAGCAGATAATCAATCTTTTCAGGAGGCAAGGCAAATGGCCAGACCAGTTCACAATTTTATGCGCAGTTTAACGCAAATGGTCGATCATCTGCACAAGCCCAAAGCAAATCCGGCATTGGCTCTCGCCCAAACCTACACCGGCAACTTCGGGTTTTTAGATGAAGTCACCACCAAATCACATCAATTGAGCATCAGCCCAGAACTCGACATTAAAATCGACGGTCGCGTGTTGCCAGGCCATGTCACTGGCATTAGCACCGAAAAGTTAACGTTTTTAGATCATTATGGTTATGAACTGATCATCACCAATGGCCCCAACGGTCCAGAATCAGTTTATGACGAAGCAGAAGCCGCCACTTATCGCATCCTCCATCCCCAAACTTCAAGTGACACTCCTCAAGCCGACTAACCCAGTCGGCTTTTTTGTCGTCGCGGATTTTCTGTAACTACTGGCAATAATTGTCGCAAAAATGTAAACTGGAGGTACTGAAGTTTTGAGGAGGACGTTATGTCAGAAGAATCAACATTGATCTTAGTCAAGCCAGATGGGGTTAAATCCGGTCATATCGGGGATGTGATCACGCGTTTGGAAAACCGTCGCTACACGATCACGGCGTTGAAAGTGATCCAAGCAACGCCTGAATTGTTGCAAGCGCACTATGCCCAACTGGTTGACAAGCCATTTTATCCTGGCATCGAAGCGTTTATGATGGAAACGCCAATGGTGGCGATCGTTGCGACTGGCGTTGACGTCATCAACTCATTTCGGAAAATGGTTGGCCCAACTAAGCCAGAAGACGCCATGCCTGGCACCATCCGCGGTGACTTTGGTCGCGCTTGGGGCACACAGCCGATCAAAAACGTGGTGCACTCCTCTGATTCACCTGAAAGTGCTGCGCGTGAAATCAAAATCTGGTTCCCTGAACTATAGTCTTGAACACCGTCGATCGCATTCGACGGTGTTTTTTTGCTTCAAATTTCCCTTTTAGACGATTCGGGTGTAGCCTTTGGGCGTTGGCAGCTACAATCGACTTTAATGGAGGAATCTTATGACGAGCTTTCCAAGACGCGATCCGCGCACTGACAACTTATTGACCCCAGAAAACGCCGCTTTGTTGGTCATTGATTACCAACCTACCCAGATCAATTCGATTCAAAGCATCCCGCATCCCACTTTGATCAAAAATGTGGCGATGACGATTCAACTCGCGCAAAGTTTTCAAGTCCCGATCGTCTTATCCACAGTGAATGTCGAATCAGGCCGTAATGCCGATACGATCCCAGCCCTTAAAAAGCTGATGCCTGGCATCGTAAGCTATGATCGCACCAATATCAATGCCTGGGAAGATAAAGATTTTGTTGAAGCAGTCAGCGCTACTGGCCGCACCAACTTGGTAATCGTCGGCTTGTGGACGGAAGCCTGCCTAGCCTTTCCAACGTTGGATGCGTTGCAGTCAGGTTATGATGTCTATCCCGTCGTCGATGCGGTTGGGGGCACCAGTACGATCGCCCATGAAACCGCGCTGCGCCGCATTCAACAAGCCGGCGCCCAATTGATCACGAACGCCCAACTGGCTTGTGAATGGCAGCGCGACTGGAATCGAACTGAAACGGTACCGGATTTTGTTCAAGCTTTAGTCCAAGCCGGCGACTTTGTTTCCTATGATTAAGCAAAAATGGTGTCCAACTGCAATCAGCTGGACACCATTTTTATTTTAATAATTGGTGATAAATCGGGAGTAATCGATCAAAACGGGCCAAAACGTCCGCCCATAATGCTGTTGGCGTTTGCCATAACGGATCAGTGCGTAAATAAGTTTTGCCGATCAGCCATTCCCCACGTTTGACCGTTTGATAGCGTGTGGTTTGCGCGGATAAATTTGCTACAGTCAAAGGAAGCGCCGCATTTTGTGCTGTATGATCACCCGACAGTTCAAAACTAGCATCCAGGGACAAGGCTAGTGGCGTTAAAGTTGAAAGCTCCGGCCAGTCAGTTTTCGCTTCTTGTAATACTGCCACCCATAAAAATAACCGGTCATTCCAAAAGCCTAATTCAATATGAGGCAACATTTTGTAACCGCGGGCACTGGTGGACAACGCCAACCAAGTGTCGACTGGCGGATTTTTATGGCGGCGAGCATGTTTGGCAATGTGTACGGTCAATGGTGGAAGCTCCTGCGCAAAAGCGTGTTGCATAAGCTGGACTCCGGCTTGTTCAAATTTAGGATCTAAGTCCTGGCGAATGCGGGTCAACCGTCCGGATAAAGTTGGGTCATCAAAGACATTGAAATCGGTTTCCTCAAACATCTACAAACCTCCTAGACGACGTGTTACAATCTGAGTATATGATACCACATGAAGGAGAACACCTTGGCAGAACAAGATCCAACTGACCGTTTGATGCAGCAACTCAACGGCAATCCGCAAACCTTACCAGACCAACGGCGCCTATATTTAGGCTCACTGCGAGAACGCGTGGCTTTAGCGATCACCAATCAAGAATTAGCCGCTGACACCACGTTGCCAGCCTTTGTGGCGGCATTAAAACCCTACGCAAAAGACCCGACTTATAAAGTATTGCTCAATGGCAAGGTGGATGTTTCCAAAACGGCGCCTTACATGAAAGCCATCAAAGCACAAGGCCTAGCGTTTACCTTACTCAACGATGACACGGCAAGCCTTGATCCCAAGCGCTTTTTCTTGCTGGTGGTAAACCTTCAAGCCATCAACCGTGAAAACATTGCGTTGCCGATCCAGCAATCTGACCCTAAGACCACTAAACACCACTGGTTTGATCGTTTCTCCTAACGCAAAACTGGCTAGTGCAAACGCACTAGCCAGTTTGTCATTGATGATTCGGATCGAAGAATTGTTCCCATGCAACATTTAACTTCTTCGCCAAGGCCTTGGCCCGGGCAACTGTCGGTGTGCGCGCCGCTTGTTCATAGGCAGCTAGCGTACTCACCGGAATTCCTAACAGTGAAGCGAATTCCCGCTGGGTCATCCCTTGGGCTTTGCGCTTCGCGATCAGCCAATCGCGCATCCGGTTCACTCCAATCTCGTATCCGCTTACTACAAACCTACGTCACAATTAGTGCAACGTCAACTTAAAAATGCCCTAATTGTGGTTTTCTTTCAACTATACAAATTGTGCTGTAAGCTAACAATAATGAGGTGAATTTTTTTATGAACGCAGAACGCTTAAAACAACTTCGGACTGAACACAAAGGCTTACGTCAAGTTGACTTGGCCCAGTCTTTGGGGATTTCAGCATCCGCATATTCTTCCTATGAACAAGGCGTCCGCGAACCTGACGATGACACCAAACGCCGCTTAGCAGACTACTTCAGTGTGTCATTGGACTACCTTTTAGGGCGAACTGAACATCGCGCCACCCCAATGATCGCCGATGTCGACACGCAGTTGGCCCATTTATTATCAGAACTCGATGATGGTGCCAGTCAACCCACGTTAGCCGGCCAAAAATTATCCGGCAATCAACGTAAGGTATTGCGCGAATCCTTAGCTGGCACGTTAAACGTGGCGCGCGCCCTCACACCTGACTCAGTTAAACATACGGGTCAATAAACTGGTGGCTAAATCCCGTTTGGTTCCCATTTGCGCGACGGCATGCGGCCAAATGGCAGGCGTGCCAGTCACACTTAAAATATCAGCTAAGCCGGGTTTTTCAGGATCGTAAGCTCGATATAAATTGGCGATCACCATATCCACCCCTGCAATGTCCAAGCCTAACGCTTGCACTGCTTTCACCGCCAAGGTTTTGTACCCGTCGTCCAAATCATCAGTCACATCATAACCATCGGCGCCAAACCGGGTGTTAGAGGTTGCACGCAGTAAAACTTGATGACCGCGTGGCACCACTTGATCGGCGGTGACCCCTTGCGCAGCTAACATTGCTTGAGCAGGTTCGTCTAACACAACGGGTTGCCAAGCGATCGGCCGACGTAAGTTTTTATGGCTGACCAAAGCTGCGATACTGCGTCGACCATCGCCGACCACATTGGCTGGCGTCAATTCCATTGCTGCGACGACTTGCTGGTTTTGGACAAACAAGCGATAAGCTGCGCCTTTGGCATACGCTTCAATTAACACCGGGCCAAATTGCAGTGCTTGAGTGAAGGCTTGGCGAAATTCATCAACGCTTGGCGGTAACATAAAGACGCGCACGCCTTGACCATCACGCCCTATGGTCGGTTTGATCGCGATCGCTTTTTGGGCAAAACTGGTATGAAAATCATGTAAAGCTTGCGGTAAATTGGTGTAAATGGCCCCAGGTGGTGTCGGCAAATGATGCGCCGCCAAAATGGCTTTAGTGGCAGGCTTGGATTCCGCCAGCCGCGTCGCAGAATACGAATTGCCAAGGCCTCCAGCAGCAATGATTTGATCCTCAATTTGTAAAACTGGCGTCGTGTCATCGAGCACGGCGATTTTTTTGCCTAATTTTAACGCCGCACTCAACAACAATTGCGCATCCAGATTTAATTGGGGGAAACCGGCTAAGTGCACCCCATCATCAGACGCTTGGATCTGACGCCGCAAGCCTGCTTGCATGCCTTGGATCACGCGAACAGATTCAGGATCTAAAATCCGCGGTGTGCCCCAATCGGCTAATTTATCTGGTAAAGTATTCCCGAGCACACCCCAAAGTGCCGCTTGCAGCCACAATAAGCTGGTAGTTTGACTGCCAGTTGATGTATTGGCCAAAATCGGGACTGACCCCATTTGCAAGCCGACGATGCCATTGGTTTCAACATTTTCCCCTAACAAGGTCAAGTCAAACCCATGAGCCACACCAAACTTGTGTTGGAGTTGCGGTTGCACTTTTCCCCAGGCCAAGCTTTCACGCAAATACCAGCCATTGTGAAATTCCGGATACTTCGGCGCATTTTTAGTGTCTGCAATCACTTCAAAAGCCGTGTGGATAAAGGCTTCTGGCAAGACCCAAGTCAAGGTAAACGGATTTTGCCCTAACTCAGTATTTTGTCCTAAGCGCTCAAGGGTCACAAAAACTGCAGACAATAAGCGCGTGGTTTGGCGCAAATCGCTGGACCAAGGCAGCGTCACCTGCAAATGGTCCCCTTGTGCTCGCCAGTAAGGTGATTTGGGGAGCTTGGCTGTTTTCGGGCCTAATTGTACAGTCATTTTCAGTTGCGTTTGCGGTAGCAGCCCCACCAAATTCAGTTGATCGATCATTTTTCCGTAGTCATACAAACTGCTCATCCGCCTTTTTTACATTGTCATCTTATCGTAACACGCTGACCCTAACATGCAAGTTTGCGCCAGTGTGCTATGATGGAAAAAAATCCTCAAAGGAGCGATTCCATGCAACAACCGCTTGCTTTTCGCATGCGTCCGAAAAATTTGGATGAAGTCGTGGGCCAACAGCACTTAGTCGGCCAAGGCCAAATCATCCGGCGCATGGTTCAGGCCTTGCGCCTCAGCTCAATGATCTTGTATGGCCCACCTGGTACTGGCAAAACCAGTATCGCCAGCGCCATTGCCGGTACCACCAAATACGCGTTTCGCACGTTGAATGCCGCCACCGATACCAAAAAAGATCTGCAAATTGTGGCTGAAGAAGCCAAAATGTCCGGCACCGTGATTTTATTATTAGATGAAATTCACCGCTTGGATAAAACCAAACAGGACTTTTTACTCCCGCATTTGGAATCTGGTCGCATCGTTTTAGTTGGCGCGACAACGGAAAATCCTTACATGAGCATCTTGCCTGCCATTCGCAGCCGGACCCAGATTTTTCAAGTGTTTCCATTAACTGCTGAAGACATCGATCAAGCGGTGACGCGAGCATTGGCGGATAAAACGCGCGGCTTAGGGCAATACCCTGTCGACTTGCAACCTAAGGCGCGAGAATTTTTGACCCATGCCACCAATGGCGACTTACGCTCAGCGTTAAATGCCCTGGAGCTTGCCGTTTTGTCCACGCCTGAAGTCGACGGTCACATCACGATCACCGATGAGATCATGCATCAATGCTTGCAACAACGCGCCATCGATGGTGACTCAGATGGTGATGCGCATTATGATTTGATCTCTGCCTTTCAAAAAAGCATTCGTGGATCAGACGTGGATGCAGCCTTGCATTATTTGGCACGGTTGATCACGATTGGCGATTTACCAAGCATTTTGCGCCGACTGTTGGTGATCGCATATGAAGATATCGGCTTAGCCAATCCCCAAACCGCTAACCGCACCTTAACGGCGATTCAAGCTGCAGAACGACTGGGTTTGCCAGAAGGTCGCATTCCGTTAGCCAATGCCGTCATTGATTTGTGCTTGGCGCCAAAATCAAATACTGCCATTGATGCCATCGATGCCGCCCTCGCTGATATCAAGGCTGGCCATTCAGGTGCGATTCCAGATGCCTTAAAAGATGCCCATTACAAAGGCGCCGCAGCGTTAGGTCACGGCGTTGATTACAAATTTCCTCATGACTATCCAGGGGATTGGGTCAAACAAGACTACTTGCCAGAAACCTTGCGCGATCGGCAATACTACACGCCTAAAACGACAGGCAAATACGAACAAGCCTTGGCGCAACGCCTGGCCCAGTTGCGCAAACTTCAAGGGCGGTAATTTGACTTTTGTCAGCGTTAGTGGTTGTAAAAACAGCGCTACCAACGTTGACCCTGCGCTGTTTTGAGAGCAGCTGGGCACTTGCATCTCAAGCACTATCATGCTATGATTTAACCATGGAAGTCACCTAAGGTATGCGCGCTTCCCATAATTCAGTTGACCGAACAGTTTCGAGACCTTGGGACCATCAGAGCCCAATGCCGTGCGATTCTATCACTGAATCGCTAACGCCTTGGACGTTTGGACCCACTTGCTTATTAGCGGGTTTCAACAGAACGGGAAGAGAACGGTACTACTAGCCTTTCATTAAGTCTTTGCGACTTAGCCGGCTTCGGCCGGTTTTTTTGTGTCGTCATTTTTGTCGTGAATTGCGCGCATTCAACCCAGCAGGTACAATGAAGAAGAACGAATGCCAAAGGAGCTTATTATGACCATCATCATGTTGATCTACGCACTGGTATTATTTGCTTTAGCCGGGTACTTACTGGCGCACCGCCAACACAACTTTTTAACCTTGAAACAAGTCCCAGAAAAACTGGCCAAAATTTTATTCAACTATGCCTTACTCTTGATCATCGCCGGCTTGATCGCCGTGGTTGCCGCTTTTGTGCCCAACACTTGGTTGCAAATGGCCGGCTTGATTTTAGGTGCGATCGCCGGCGGGTTGCTTGGCGCTAGTTTACCCAAATATCTCAATATGTAAACGGCTTTCACAAAGTGCTTGAATGGCTTATAATGAAGTTAAGAGGTGATAGACATGTTACAACAATACAAACACATTTTGGTTGCGATCGACGGCTCTTACGAATCCGAACTCGCTTTTGAAAAAGCCATTGCCGTTGCCAAGCGTAACGACGGGGAATTGTTTATGGTGCACACCGTCGACACCCGCGCGTTTCAAAACGTGTCCAGTTTTGACTCCGCCATGGTCGAACAAGTCACCGAAACCGCGAAGCAAACCATGGAAAAATACATGCAACAAGCTAAAGATGCTGGTTTGCAAAAAGTCAGCTACACCATTGAATATGGCGCACCAAAAACCATCATCGCCCGCGACATGCCCAAACAACACAATATTGATTTGATCATGATCGGTGCCACTGGGTTAAATGCCGTAGAACGTTTGTTGATCGGCAGTGTCACCGAATATGTCACCCGCAATGCCACTTGCGATGTCTTAGTGGTACGTACCGATTTACAAAACAAACCTGCTTTAGCGTCAACCAAGAAACCAAAGCCAACGAAATAAATAGGCATCAAAAAAACCGGAAATCAGTTTCCGGTTTTTTTAATGGCCTTTTGCCAAGCTACAGGCATTGGCAGTTGCGCTTGAACTTGTTGGTCAGTAAATGGATCTTGAAAGGTCAGTTCACTGGCTTGTAACAACTGGACCTGAAATTGACTGAGATCACCGCCATACAGCGCATCCCCCACGACTGGATGGCCAATATGGGCAAAATGCGCGCGTATTTGATGCGTGCGCCCAGTCAATAAATGGACTCGGACCAAGGCATTTTGCTCGCCTTGCGCCACGACTGCATAATCGGTGATGGCTGATTGGCCCTCAGCATTGACCTCTCGATGAATGCCATCGGCGGCTTTGGCTAAAGGTGCATCGATGCGACCGCTGTGTGGCAAGTGCCCTGAAACCACTGCCAAATAATGTTTGGTCAGTTGGGCATTGACCCCTAGGGCATCCAAGCGCCCTTGGGCAAAAGGATGCTTGGCGACTAAGACTAAGCCAGTGGTATCGCGATCGAGTCTGGTGATGATCGCTGGTTGGGGATGATCGAAGCCTTGAGCATGCAACCAATTGGCCGCGCGATTTAAAACCGAGTCATCCGGTGAACTTGGACCTGGCACGCTGGAAAGCCCGGCAGGTTTATTGATGAGTAACCAATTGTCGAGGTCTTTGACAATGCTCAGCGGTTTGGCCGATGGCGTCACCTTCCCTTCATCTGGCAGTTCAAAGCGGACCACTGTCCCTTTTTTTATTTCACGGTTGTGCGTGACTGGACGTTGATCGACCCACACCAAATGCGCTTCAAATAACTTTTTTAATAATCGGTGGCTGACCCCTTCTGCCGCCAAAGCCATTTTGATCGTGGTCGCGTGAGTTGCTGTGGTTGTAAAGCGAAATCGCATTTTCTCCTCCTTAAGACGGTTGGTCTAAAAAGTGCCCTCGCGGTATAATTAATTTATTGTGGAGGGTCTTAATATGTCAGAATTGCGCGACGTTGCGTATGGTAACGATGCCTTACAAAAAATGGATCTATATGTTCCCGATCAGCCCAATCACGCCTTGATCATTTATGTGCATGGCGGCGGTTGGATCCGTGGCGATAAACATAAAGATGCTGAAATCGGCGAACAATTGGCCGCTGCCGGATACTTGGTGGCGATCCCTAATTATCGCTTATCGCCAGTACACCGGTTTCCTGATGCGCCGAATGATTTGGCCAATGCGTGTGCCTGGCTGAAAAATTCAAACTACGAATTCGATCGTGATCGCATCGGCTTGTTCGGCGCATCAGCAGGCGCGACGATGGCCTTAATGCAAAATGAAGCCGGCCATTATCCCACAGTAGCCTGGAGTCCCTTACTCGATTTTTCATCGTGGTTAGCCGAACACACCACGATTCGCGCTGCAGTGGCTGCCACTGGTCCAAAGCCTGTCGTTGATGCCGCCTTTTATAAATATGTGTTACAAGCTTATTTAGGGGCATTGGATCCAGACTTGTTGGCCCAAGCCGATCCTTTGGTGGGGTTAAATCAAAATCTGGCGCCAACGTTGATCTGCAACAGCCAACAAGAACTCGCCCCACTATCGCACGCCTTGCGTTTTCAAGGTAAAGCCGCCGGACTCGGGCAAAGCGTCACCATTCAAGTGATGCCTGGGCATCATCATGCCCGCGGATATACCGAGTTGGCGATGCCCAACACCATTGACTTTTTCAACTACCATTTATTAAGGAGTTAACGGATGCCATTTCTCAGCTTGATCATCGATGTCCTCGCATTTGGTGGGCTGTATTTGACCCGTCAAGGCAGCTTGCCAACTGTTTTAGGTTTAGGTCTACAAATCATCTTCACGATTATTTTGTTGATCTTTGTCTTCGGCTATCGCGGTCGGCGCAAAGGACGGTTCAACTTTGACACTTGGTCACATGTCTTCACCTTACCTTTTGCCTTGATCGTGATTTCTTTTATCGGCAATGGGTTATTAGCCTTCTTATATTATTTGAACTATGCTGGGATCAATTCGTTGATCATGCGTTAAGTTCTCGGGATAAGCGATGCAACAAGTTTAACAGTTGCGTCGTTTCGTCAGTGCTCAACAATTGTTCAACTGCAGCTTCCCGATCATGGAAAACGCCGTGGATCTTAACCACCAAAGCTTGGCCTTTGGCAGTTAAGGACACGGCTTTTTGGCGTTCATTGCCAGGCACTACCACGCGAGACACCAAATCCCGTTGTTCCAGGACTTTCACCAAGTTGGTCACCGTCGCATCTTGTTTGCCTAAATAATCTGCCAGCTTTTTTTGGCTTGTTTGGGGATGCTTGGCGATAAACGATAAGCTACGAGCTTGATGGATCGTCAAACTCAACTCCCGCAATTTGGCTAACACATGGCCTTGATTCAAGGTGTTCAAGCGATACAGTGCTTCAACCACACTGTGCTCGTTTTCTAATTCCATAAGGTCCTCCTATAGTTTCAATGCTTAATAGTTTAGTGGACAAGTATTGCCAACGCAAGTCTTTGCCCCCCAATCGCCTGAAAAAGGGAAACAAAAAAGCAAGTCCATCGTGAACTTGCCTCTTTGTCTAGCTATGGTAGCGGAATGTCTTGTGATGTTTGCACTTTTTCAGCTGGGCGCGAGAAGTAAAATCCTTGCAGCCAGTTGATGCCTAGATGATGCGCCAATTGCACGTCTTTAAATGACTCGATGCCTTCTAGTGTAAAATCAACCCCGCTGTCATCAGCTAATTGTTTCCAGCGCGGAATATCGGTTGGCGCTTCAGCCTCGCGCCCTAAATCGCGCGTATTTTGCAACGCATATTTCATCATATCCACATGCGGTGCCAATTGTTTGATTAGTTCAAAATCATCCAGATCCGTGCCGACATCATCTAGCGCCAAGCCAATTCCGGCTTCACGGTATTGTTGCCCGATGGTTTGCACTTCTTCAAGCGTCGGGGCTTGCGTCAACTCGACGGTCAAATTGCCGAGATCACGCGCACGACTGGCAAACGTGATCAACTGTTGCATGGTATCTTGGGCGGCGAATTGCTTAGCCGTCAAGTTGATGGACACATTTTTGTTCGGCAGGTTCCGTAACACGTGCCGCATCATCCGCATTTGCATTTTGACGGTGATCTCGAAATCATGCGGGAGCAACCAAGCGTTTTGTTCAGCATTCCAAGCCCGCAACAACATTTCGTATCCCGCCGGTTCTTGCGTGGTACTGTCAACGATAGCTTGTGTGAAATAAGTGTATGTGATCAACACTGGGCCTCCCAGTCGGTTCATTTTCTTTATTTTACAATAAAAATGAAACTACGAGTAGTTTCATTTTTACCGCGATTCAATTACATCAAATCAGCACGCGTGCCTGGCATTGCTGGTCGGCTGAAGTAGTAGCCTTGCACAGCCGTGATCCCCAAATCATTGGTCATGGCCAAATCTTCAGGCGTTTCCAAGCCTTCAACTTCTAAGCTGTCGTTGTGTGCAGCTGCAGCTTTTTGCCATGCTGCCAATTGATTGGTCATTTGCGTCAAGTTGTTGCCATCACGCCGCATGCCGCGCAAGGAAACTTTCAGAGTGTCGACATGATCTGCCGCATTGGCCAACTGAGTGCCATCAGTGTGGCTGCCCAAATTGTCCAAGGTGACTTTCACGCCGGCTGCTTGGAAGACCTTCGCGTTTGCTGCCAGTTCTTCACTATCAGGAATTGTTGCCAATTCAACTGTCAAGCTATCAACTGCATCTGACTGGGCCAGATCCGTGATTGCCTTTTGCGTGTCAGGATCTTCAAACTGGGCATCCGTCAAATTGATGGAAATATCCTTCACATCCAGCTGTGCCACAGCCCGCGCCATTAAGTGTGCTTCCATGGACGCTGGGATGGAGAAGGATGCTGGTAAGTGCCAGCCACCTTGTTTGGAATCCCAAACCCGCAATAAGAGTTCGTAGTGATCGACTGAGTTGGTGCTACTGTCCATCACTGGTTGTGAGAAGAACGTGTAGTCGGCCATCCCAGGTGCGCCACCTGCGATGAAAATGTTGCCGTGCGTTAACTCAGCGTTATCATCAATGACATTAGCCACTGTGGTAACCGATTCCGCCGGACTGGCAACGGCCGGTGTATTAGCTTGATCGGCGATCGTCGCAGTCTGATCAGGAATACCAGCTTTGTTTGCATCAACCGTTTGAGTCTTCGCATTCGCTGCCGGAGTTTGAGTTTGACTAGCTTGCGCAGTTGTTGCCACAGGTGCTTGAGTAGCATCCACATAAGTCAAGGTGCGACTAGTGGTGCCATCAGGGTTGACGGTCGTAGTTGACGTAGCAGGGGTTTGACCAGTTAAACCATTGCCCGTCCGCAATTGGGTAGTCCCAGCTGCGGTATTAGGCGTTGTGGTCTGGATCGGCGTTGCTGTGTTGGTATTGGTAGTTAAGCCGCCATTATTGCCAGTTGCTGGTGTGGTGACTGTAGTTTCAGGTGTCTGATCATTGTCACCACTCGGAGTTGTCGTCGTGGTCGTTTGTCCATCGTCGCCACTTGGAGTTGTCGTTGTGGTCGTTTGTCCATCATCACCACTTGGAATTATCGTCGTGGTCGTTTGACCGTTGTCCCCACTTGGAGTCGTCGTTGTGGTGGTTTGACCATCATTACCACTTGGAGTTGTCGTCGTGGTCGTTTGTCCATCGTTGCCACTTGGAGTTGTCGTCGTGGTCGTTTGTCCATCGTTGCCACTTGGAGTTGTCGTGGTTGTTCGTCCATCATCACCACTTGGCGTCGTCGTCATGTTTTCCACGCCGTCTGGTTGTTGCGCCTTGGTGTAAACATGATCTGGATCTGGGACGTAGTTGGTATTGTCATCCGTTGTATCCAATGGATCACCTGGGTCGCCTTGAGGCTCATTCGTGCCTACTGTACCGCTTGGTTGTTCAACCCCTCCGGGTTGTTGCGCCTTCGTGTAGACATGATCTGGATCTGGGACGTAGTTGGTATCGTCATCCGTTGTATCCAATGGATCGCCTGGGTCACCTTGAGGCTCATTCGTGCCTACTGTACCGCTTGGTTGTTCAACCCCTCCGGGTTGTTGCGCCTTTGTGTAAACATGATCCGGATCTGGGACGTAGTTGGTATTGTCATCCGTTGTATCCAATGGATCACCTGGGTCATTCGTGCCTACTGTACCGCTTGGTTGTTCAACCCCTCCAGGTTGTTGCGCCTT
>NZ_AZEU01000321.1 GCF_001435035.1 Lacticaseibacillus manihotivorans DSM 13343 = JCM 12514 | reverse complement strand
GGCCTAAAACTTCCGGCGTTGAAGTGCTCTTCAACACCAAAAATTTTAGACCCATTTTTTTTCACTATTCAGTTAGCGTGTGGGTCTGGTTGGCAACTGGCTAATCATCATCTAAAGCGTCCAGCCAACGCTCAATCAAGTGAATGATAACCCCGACCACCACAGGGCCGACAACGATTGTGAAAAGATCTCGTAACACAAACAACACCCCCTTTGGAGGCAGTTGCCTAACTACTATCATAGCATGACACCAGTCCAGACACGATGCAAAGACAATGAAGAAACCGTGGCGTATTTTTCACGCAGACTGGGATCACACAGCGTGAAAATCCACCTGTTTTTCAACGCTTCAACCAGACATTTTTTGAGTTTACCCAAAATCTAGAGAACAACTAAAGGCAAAAAAGCAAACGGTCCAATCACGTTTGGAAAACGTGATTGGACCGCTGTTTTGATACTCTGAATTAACTAAAAAAGCCCCAACTTTGTGTTAAAGTTGAGTCACCAAAAAACAAAGCTAACACAAGAAAGGGCAAGGTAATTTTAACATGAATTCATCCGTAATCTTCCCCGCGTTTTACAATCAAGTTAGCCACTATCGTTAGCACTCAGACAAAATA
>NZ_AZEU01000051.1 GCF_001435035.1 Lacticaseibacillus manihotivorans DSM 13343 = JCM 12514 | reverse complement strand
TATTTTGTCTGAGTGCTAACGATAGTGGCTAACTTGATTGTAAAACGCGGGATTTTGCATGAAATCGATATTTTGTCATCAATCGTTTATTTATCGCGGGTGGTTAATATTTTGCAAATATGTAATAATAAAAGCGCTGCCGGAGGAATTTACCCATGCAAAACCGAGTATATCTGCGTTTATTGCTGTCTTTTATCATTGTTGCCAGCTTCTACACTTTAATTATTGCGGTTTCATTAGTTCGTAGCACTTATTCACAACAGCGTGCCGATGCGATCAGTCAAATTAAATCTAATTTACAACAAGAAGCGGATATTTCTGATCAACAATTATCCGCTGCCAACGATACGGTCTTATCGCTCACCGAAAAAAGCAGTCTGCAAAATCTCGCCCAAACGCCGCCAACCGGTTATCACCCATACGCGCGCGTGTATGACGACATTATGGCCAATCCTGACTATGCAAATTTCAGTTCTCAATATGCAATTGGGATCGTTCGTCACGCCAATGGTCGCGTGATCAGTTCAGACGGCTTTTTCCAATTTGAGCCTTATTTGAAGTACATGGAAGTCGCATCATTAAAGCCACAAGTCTCACAATTCTTCAAAAAACTTCCTGACAATGGGATTCGAGTGCTTGAAGCCAACGATCATGTCTTACTGTTACGTAACACCTCACTTGATGGTGGTGAGCAACCGTTGACTTTTTTGACCACTTGGGAGAAATCTGAGCTGGCACCATTAAATATTTACAATAATAAAGGTCAACTCAAGCTGCTTGATACTTTAAATCCCAAAGCTAAAAAGACGCTACCAGAAATCGAGCACATCGCCGACGCCTTCAACCATGCGCAAGCCAGCGCTTCGTCTGTGATGCAACAACAAGTGGGTGGCGACCAATATTTCGTCCGCCAATCAAACATCATCCCCACGATCATGTACACTTATGTCATCAGCAATCACGAATTATCGCAAATGCCGGCCCATTTGGTGATGATGTTGGTCTTGTACTTCTTTGTACTGCTGTTAGTCGGCGGCTTGCTGGTATACATTTTGACCCGGCGAAGCTTCAGGCCTTATGCCAAGATCATCGATGAAGTGCAACAAATCGACTCCAACGTCCGACCGCAAAACGCCGAAGTCTTATTGGAAAAGATCCATGACTTGGTGGAATCCAATCACCAATATGCCAGCATGCAAAACGATGTCACGCATGATTTGAAGTTGCTGTTTTTGAAGAATCTTCTATTAAACAGCTACTCGCAAAAAGATATCTCCCGCTTTGCTGACTTGTTGGCGTTAGATGAGCTTCAAAATGGCGGCGTGATCGGGATTTTGACCTTCAGTCAAATCGCATTAAGCGAAGAGCCTTTAGGAATCAACGAAAGAAAAGACGCGCGCAAGAAAAACATTGTCGCTTTGTGGCCAAAGCCATTGAATTTACTTTTCGATATCGACGTCAACCACTATGCGATTTTAAGCGAACATGGACCCAACACCACGGATGATTTCGTTCACACCCTCAATCACACCGCAGTCCAGTTGAGCAAACGCTTGAAGATCCCAGTTCACGCTTTGATCTCCATTCCTTTCCACAACCTCAATGAGATTCCAGTACGTTTCGCTGATGTTTACAGTACTGCCACGGCAACGCCTGAAGACGTCACCACGAAACCAACGGCGATCATGTTAAGCAATGGTGTATACACGGTAGAAACAGAAGCAGCGATCCTAGCCAGTGTCAGTCAACGTGACTTTGCCAAAGCCGATCAACTGTTAGATCAAGCTTTGACCAAAACTTTAACGGCCAACCGCACCACGTTAGCGGCTTTGACCAACATCAAGTTCGTATTCTTGAACACCTTGAAGCGCACGTTAGACAGTGTTGGCTTATCCGTGACTGATTTTATCGATGAAAATCGTAAGGTCGTCAACCAACTGGACCTTGAAACCTCACCTAAACAAGTCAAAGCCTCGATCATCACCTTATTCCATGACGCTTTTGACCGCATCAGCAAACTTTCTAAACATCATCGCACCTTGGAAGAACACATCATCGACTACATCGCTCGGCGCTACACCAGCGATCTCGCCTTATCTGAAATCGCCGATCACTACCATTTGTCCGAATCTCACACCAGTCGCTTGATCAAAGAGCACCTCGGGATCTCATTTAAAGACTACTTGATCCAACTACGCATGCGCCAAGCCAAGTCCTTGTTAAACAACACCGATCAAAAAGTCGCAGACATCGCCGAAGCAGTTGGCTATAAGAACGTGAATACCTTCATTCGGATATTCAAAGCCACCACTGGTCAAACCCCTGGGAAATTCAGACGGAGTACCGATATCGATTGACACTAAAAAAGCTCAGCTCACTTTTTGAAAAAGTGAGCTGAGCTTATTTTAGTTGTTCCGCATCACGCGCCGATACACCGCAATCCCAATAACAAACGTGATCACATCCGACAGCGCTTGGGCGAAGATCACCCCATGCAAGTCTAACATCAATGGTAAAATCATCATCACGATGAAAAACACCACACCTTGACGGGAGATGGCCATGATCAACGCGCCAAGTGATTGGCCAGTTGATTGAAACACCGTGGTAAACACTAAGATCGCACCGATAAATGGCGTCGTCATCAACAAGGCGCGCAACATTAAGCTCCCTAACGCCACGATTTCAGGCGTGTTCATAAACAAAGCGACGAGTTGCGGCGCAAAGATCATCAGTAAGGCCGCAGCTGCCAAGGCATAACCGATTTCGACTTTGAAATCATATTTCAAAATCGCCTTTAGTCGATCATGATTTTTCGCGCCAAAGTTATAGCCGATCAGCGGTTGTGCCCCAAAAGCAAAGCCGACCATCACCAGCATCACCACCATGTAGATCTTCTGCGCGATCCCCATGGCCGCGACTGCATCTGAGCCGTAATGGGCCAAATGAGAATTCAACAATGCGATTCCAAAGCTTTGCATGAAGTTGGTCAATGACGCTGGGATCCCGATGGTGATAATCGCCCAGAATGCTTTGCTATCAACATGAGCGAGTTTTGGTACGAGGCTTAAGTATTCAGATTTGTGGCTGGTAAACCAGATCAACAACCCCGTGTTTAACATATAGCCGATCACATTAGCCAAGCCCACGCCAGTCGCGCCCCAATGCAAGCCAAACAAAAAGATCGGATCAAGCACAATGGTCAACGCACACCCAGCAGCAGTGGCGATCATCGATTGCTTGGCTAAGCCTTCCGTGCGAATAATGTTCCCTGGGACCAACGACACGATAATGAACACCGCGCCGATCGCAAGCATTCGATAAAAGCCACCTGCATAAGCGCGCGTTGAAGCTGTCGCTCCAAGCAAGCCTAAAATCGGTTGTTCAAAACCTAACATCAACGCCGTGACGATCAAACTCAAGATGATCGCCGCATAAAAGCAAAAACTCGACGCACGTTTCACTTTTTGATAATCGTGCGCCCCCATCAACCGCGAGATCAAAGCACTCCCGCCTAAGCCGAAAATATCCCCTAGCGCTAACATGAAAGAAAACACCGGTGTCCCTAAAACCACGCCTGCCACCAAGTCGGCATTGCCCGTTTGCGCGATGAAAAAGGTATCCGCCAAGTTGTAGATCATGCTGGCAACCATCCCGATCACCACCGGCAGGGCCAATTGCATATACGCCTTAGGCACTGGCGCATGTTCAAACAAATCGTTCATGTCAAGAATCCTCCATTTTTACGATACCTTAAACCAAAATCACATGTAAGAAATTTTTTCCAAATAAATAGCGGCCGTTTGGAAGCGGCCGCTATCTTGGGTAATTACTTTTTCTTTTTGCCGATGTTTTTGATCGTGTTGGGCAAGTTCTTGATAATATTGGGGAAGTTCTTGATTGCCGCCCGCAACACTTGGAAGAAGCTCAAACTCTTAATGATATGATCCGCTGGAATATGTTCGCGGCATGCCCGCAGTAATGCTTTGGGATCATGTGCGGCGAAAGTATAGGTCCCATTTTTCTTGGTGCGTACGGCAAACCGTGGAATCCATTTGCCGCCGAACATGATCGACGCGATGATCACATCGACTTCACGCCATGGCAGTTGGATATAGTTTTTCGGATTACGATCATCGTAAAATTCAAACCCATTGTTGCCGACATAGATCATGCCGTAATCACCGAGGCCCATGTACGAGGTCCCTTTGGTTTCATGTTCAATTTTGGTGTTCAGTGGCTCTACCTTGACGCCACTTGCATTGATTCTAACTTTTTCTGCCATTGATTTCACCGTTTCCCCTATTTGTCTGTGTCTATTATACCAAAATCACGGTTAGATGAAAGCGCTGAACGTTTCGGGTCATGTGCGGCGATTGATACCGGTACCAATGCGGGAACATGAGATAATAGAAGAAACGAGTTGGAGGTTTTTCAAAATGCAAACAACCACATTAACCAACACACACGGCGTCTCGATCACCACGATGACGCAAGGCGCCACTTGGATCAATTGGCAAAAGCCAACGGTACACAGCCGACAAGATTTGATTTTAACCAGTGAACCACAAGTTTATCTGAACGATTCCAGCCATCATGGCCACAGCATCGGGCCAACTGGCGGGCGCATTCCTTTGACTTTTCAGTTAGCTGGGCAAACCGTCCAGGTTCCAGACACTGGGGATGGCTACAATATGCACGGTGGTCCTGATGGTTTTGATACGGTGGCTTGGGACGTTTCAGTAGGCACTGATACAGTTATTTACACGCATCAATTTCCCGCCATGGTTCAACCTGGTACCTTATCGGTCACCATTCAATATCGGCTGACCGATGACGATGCCGTGGTGATCACTTACACCGCCACTAGCACAGCACCGACGTTGTTCAATCCCACCAGCCATGTGTACTTTAATCTCGGCGACACGAACAACGCTAACGATCACCAGCTTCAAATCAATGCACAGCAACGCATCGCCACTGCAGCTAACAAGTTCCCCGAAGCGCAGAACTTACCAGTCGCTAACACCGGCTATGATCTCCGACAGTTAACACCCTTGGCTTCAGTATTCGACGCGTTAAAGGATATCCCTGAACGCGGGCTCGATGACATTTACTTGTTAGATACCACCCAACCTGCTGCAACCTTGCAATGCGGCGATACCCAAGTGACGCTTTCAACCGATCGCAACGCGTTAGTGGCCTATACCGCCAATAATTGGGATGATGCTTTATCCTTGATCGGCAAAACTAGCGGAGATCACATCGGCGTCGCCTTAGAGCCACAATACGATCCGCGCGATTTAGCGGCCTATACCTTGATACCTGGCGACACCGCTAAGTATCAAACCATTTACAAATTGCACTAAAATTGGCGCAATGACGCGTTGCACCACAATTTTTTGATTGCGTTTTCATCATTCAGGCTTATGCTTAAGCACAGGGGGGATCTGTGATGGAAAAATTGCGCCGACTGCCAGTGATCTGGCAAGTGATTTGCTTTGCGCTATTGTATGAAGTGATTGGGGAGTTAGGGTTTAGTCTGCTATTTCGCACCATCATCGCGCCTGGCACTTTCATTGCGCCAGGCATGGTGAGCTTGATGGTTTATAAGTGCTTTGCACTGTTATTAATTTTCGGCATGAATTGGCTTTTTATAGGTCAAAAAATTTATTTTGCCAACTTTCGGCCGCTGACATGGGGGTTGTTGGCTGTGGTTTGGCTGGCTGAAAGTGCGATACTAGTTAGCATTCACGGCGTCAACCACTTACCTTGGGCGATCATCATGGCCTTGATCCCAGGGATCGTTGAAGAAATGGGCATGCGTGGCGTGGTTTTCGGTGCCTTGCGACAACGGCTTAAAGGCACCCATGCTGGCCGCAATGCGTTTTTAGTTTCCGCCGGATTGTTCGCGCTGCTGCACTTGGTGAACTTGTCTGGTGAAAGTTTTTCAGCGGTTTGTGTGCAAATGATCAGTGCTTTAGGCGGCGGTTTGTTATTTGCGGCATTATATCAGCGCAGTGGCAACTTGTTATCGGCGATGGCTTACCATTTCTCATTTGACTACATCACGGTGGGCATGGGGACACCTGGCGGCCATCCTGCTGGCGGCTTTCAATTAACCACCCTGATCGTAGTGCTCGTCGTCGTGATCATTGAAGTCACACTGGCGGCAGTTTTGATTCGTGCTGGCAAACCCCAGCATCGCAATCGCTTGTTACCAAAACTGGGCTTGTGAGTTGAAACCATTCAAAAAACCTGCTTCGATTTTGAAAATCGAAGCAGGTTTTTAATTGATCAGCCTTTATCTGCACCAGCAGTGATCCCAGAAACATAGAACTTCTGCATGATGATAAACAAGATCGTGATCGGAATGGCGATGACCACACATCCAGCGATAAATTCAGTGAAGTACGTGGTCGAAGCGCCTTTGGTAGAATGCAACATGTTGTACAAACCATAAGCGATGGTATACGTTTTGGCATTGCCTGAGCTCGACAAGATGATCCCTGAGAAAATGAAGTCGATCCAAGGGCCAATGAACGCCGTCAAAGCGGTGTAAACGATGATTGGGCGACTCATTGGCAAGCCGATATGAATGAACACTTGCCATTTGGTGGCCCCATCCATCACCGCTGCTTCATCGATGGCAACTGGAATCGTATCGAAGAAGCCTTTGGCAATGTAGAAGCCCAGTCCCGCACCGCCGACGTAAACTAACGTCAAGCCGCCGAGGTTCAACATGTTGAAGTTTTTCAAAATGTAGTACAAGGCGATCATCGACATAAAACCTGGGAACATCCCCAAGACTAAGGCGATTTGCAAGAACTTTTTGCGGAAAGCAAAGCGCAACCGCGACAAGGTGTACGCCACACAAATCGTGACAAAGGTGGATAACACCATCGTCACTAAGCTGACCAGCAAGGTGTTGCGGATCCAATACAAGAATGGGAATTGATCAGAAGTGAAGATCCCGATATAGTTTTGCAACGTGAATTGCTTTGGCCAAAACGTTGAGACAAAGCCGGTATCATTATATGAGAAGCTGGCTAAAATGATCCACACAATGGGGATAATCCATAAAATCGCCAGCAGTGCTAACAAGCAATAACGAAATACCAAGGACAGGCGGCGCTGTGCATGATATGATTTCATTTTTTAGCCCTCCTTGAATGCATTGGTGCGACGGTAAGCAATCAGCGAGAATACCGCACTGAGGATAAAGATCAAAATCCCTAATACCGCAGAGGCGTTGTAACGCTGCGTTTGGCCGAAGACCAAGTTGTACAACCAGGTAACCAACAGATCAGTATCCCCGGCGCCGTTATAGTTGTTGTTCATTGGATACCCTGCCGTCAACAAGTAGATCACGTTGAAGTTATTGATATTCCCAATGAATTGTTGGATCAAACTTGGTGCCATCACGAACAGAATTTGTGGGAACGTGATCGAGCGGAACACTTGCCAAGCATTCGCCCCATCGATACGGGCCGCTTCAATTTGATCTTGCGGCAAGTTTTGAATGATCGCCGTGGAAATCAACATCGATACTGGGATCCCGATCCACATGTTGACCACGATAACTGTGATCCGCGCCACCAAAGGGCTGGCAGACGCGCCGATAAAGTTGATCGGACTAGAGATCAAGTGAATACTCATTAAAATATTGTTGAGTGGGCCTTGCAGATCCAAGAATTGAGCCATCATCAACAAGGAAACAAATTGCGGTACCGCGTAAACGATCACGAAAATCGTCCGCCAGAAGCCTTTGTGCGTGATGCCTTTGGATTCGATCAGCATCGCCAGCAAAACACCGAAGAAAAATGTCGTCGCCGTGGCACAAACGGCCCAAACCAGCGTCCAACCTAACACTGGGAAGAACGTCCCAGCCAAGTCACCAGTCAACACGTTGCCGAATGCTTTAAATCCAGTCCAAGAAAACCCGATTGGGTGTTTGCCATCATAATTGGTGAACGCCATGGAGATCATGTACACCGTCGGCAAAATCGTAAACGCCACGATCAACACGATCGGCACTGCCAACAACGTGGAATGCAAGCGTTCATCAATCAAGGCATGCAAGTTCTCGTGGTTGGTCGGTACATGTTCGCCGTCACGCAATTGTACATATAACGTGCGCATCGAGCGCAAATGCGCAATATACAAGCCTAACATTGCCAGCAGTAAAATCACTGCCAACACCCCAAATAACAGGATCAATACCGAGTTATCCGGTAGCTTGGTTAAGTAAACGCCTTGGGTTTGATCAAAGACCACTTTTTTAGATTTGATTTCCCCGAGGTTGCTCAGCATGCTTAACGCACTGGCACCACTGAAGATAAACCAAACCCAAAAAGCGATTTGAATGCCTAATAAGGCGATCCCTTTGGCCCATTGCTTATGGCGCAATTGGACAAATCCCATCAGGAGAAATGATAGCTTGAAGGAGACATCGCCTTTTGACCATACCTCTCGATAAGTCGCAGGCGGCTGGACCTTATTGTGTTTTTTAAACATCGTCTTGCTCCTTCCAAAATCAGTTTTGATACAGAATAATGGCTGAAGGTTAAACCCTCCGCTTTAAAGCAAAGCCAAAACTTTGCTTCAAAGCGGAAGCCGTGATCATGGGGATCACGACCCCTCAATTAAATCAGATTAGTTCTCTTTGGAAATGGCATCTTGGAAAGTTTGGAGTTTATCCATGTATTGTGAGCTCTTGATCGAACCGGTGTAAGCACCGTTGATCAAAGGCGCAGATAAGTTCCAGAAGGTTGCCATTTGCGCCATCTTAGGCATGATGATGGAGTGATCAGAAGACTTGGACATCGTCATCACCGCTTTTGCGACTGGATCAGAAGTGATGGTGTCACTAGCTTGGGCATCTTTATCAACAGGGATCTGACCGGAATTCTTGTAAACGATCAGTTGAGACTTCTTGTTGGTGATGTATTCAGCCAAGGTTGCCGCAGCTTTTTGGTTCTTAGTGGAAGTATGGGAGTTAACCGCAAAGGCTTCGATGCCTAAGAACGCTTTGAGTTGCACTTGCTTGCCGTTGATATTAACAGTTGGATATGGGGCAACGGCGAAGTTCTTGCCTAAGATCTTCTTGATGTTGGCAGAGTTCCAAGGACCATCTAAGGTGGCAGCAGCCGCGCCGGACTTCAATTGGTTCAAGGCGTTAGATGTTTGCATGACGTTCTTGTTGGCCTTTTGTTGGGCCAACCAAGTCATGGCTGCAACCCCTTTAGCATTGGCAACGTTGGTGCCTTTCAAGGTTTCACCGTCAGTCCCATACAAGTTTGTACCAGCAGATAAGAAGACTGGATAGTAGTTGTAGGCGTTGGTGAAATCCGTGGCAATCACACCTTTAGCAGTGATCCCGTCCCAAGTCTTCACATCTTCAGCAGACAACTTGGACTTGTTATAGTAAAGGGTTTGGGCTTGTTCAGCAAATGGATAGGCATAAAGCTTATTGTTCCATTCAACCGCTTTAGCTGCAACGGAAACGTTGTTGGCTTTAACGGTCTTGGTAGATGCTGGTGACAATGGGTTGATGTAGCCTTGATCCGCCATGGAACCTAATTGATCGTTTGGCACTTCGAAAACATCCGCAGCCTTAGCTGGGTCTTTGCCGACATCGGTTTTGGCGTTGGCAGAACCATTAGGACTTTGGGTAACGGCCACTTTAACCTTTGGATATTCCTTGTTGAAGTTCTTAACGATGGTCTTGTAATAAGGTACCTGTGTGGTGTCGACCCATAATTTGACCGTCCCAGTGACTTCTTTGCTGCTGGATGTATCTGTAGAACTTGAACTTTTACCACAAGCAACTAAGGCCATGGATGCAAGTAAGGTGACGCTACCTAACATCACTTTTTTCCAAGTTTTCATAATCTTTGTTCCTCCCCAAAATATCTTTATAATTGCGACACTCACTGCGCCAACTTGGCGACGTAAGCTTGATAAGGTTGAAGCTGGGTGGTGATTGGTTCAACATTGGCGAGCAAGATCTCGCTAATATTCGGTTGGTTAAAATGCTGAGGCTGATCGGTTAAGTTGGCCACAACTAGCCAACGTTCACCTTCAAAGCTTCTGACATAAGCCATCACCCCGGAGTCTGTGGTCAGTGGTTCAAAATCACCATGAACGACGATCGGGTTTTGATGACGGAGTTGGATCAAGCGCTGATACACATGCCAAACGCTATTAGGATCAGCCAGTGCTTGTTTGACATTGATGTGGTCGTAGTTGGCATTTTCTGCTAGCCACGGGGTGCCAGTCGTGAAACCGGCATGTGGTGTGGCATCCCATTGCATCGGTGTGCGCGCATTGTCGCGACCCATGGTATTGATCTGCTGGATCAAGGTTTCTGCGCTTTGGCCTTGGACGAGTTGTTCGGCATACCAGTTGCGGCTTTCAATGTCGTTGACTTCATCGATGCTAGTCACCGGCCGGTTGGTCATGCCAATTTCTTCGCCTTGGTAAATATAAGGCGTCCCGCGCATCAGGTGCAGTAAAATGGCAAACATCGAAGCTGAGCGTTCCCGATACTGACCATCATTGCCCCACCGCGACACAATCCGCGGTAAGTCATGATTGTTCCAAAACAAGCTGTTCCAACCATGTTGATAATCCAACTCGGTTTGCCACTTGATCAAGGTCTGCTTAAGCAGATCCAGATCTAATGGGATGGTATGCCACTTGGGTTCACCAGGTTTTTGATCCAGTTGCATGGTTTCAAATTGGAAAACCATCGACAACTCATGACGCTCAGGATCTGAATACTGCTTGGCAATTTCAGGCGTGGCGCCCCAAGTTTCACCGACTGTCATCAAATCGGCCCGGCCAAAGGTGGCGGCGTTCATTTCTTGCAAATACTCATGCAAATGCGGGCCATTTTCGCGAATCTCTTGATCCGGAATTTTGCCGATCAAGTCGATCACATCAAGCCTAAAGCCGCCAATGCCGCGATCGATCCAGCGATTCATCATCGCATACACCGCATGCCGCACATCAGGATTTTCCCAGTTGAGGTCCGGCTGTTGCGGACTGAATAGATGCAAGTAATACTGACCGGTTTGTTCATCCAGCGTCCAAGCCGATCCAGAAAACGTTGACGTCATGTCATTTGGTTCATGGCCATCAACCGGATCGCGCCACACGTACCAATCACGCTTTGGATCATTTCGCGAAGACCGCGATTGCTTGAACCAGGCATGTTGATCGGAGGTGTGGTTGACTACCAGATCCATGATGATGCGAATGTTGCGCTTTTTGGCTGCGGCGATCAAGGTATCCACATCCCCCATGGTCCCGAACTGCGGGTCGATGGCTTCATAATCGGCAATGTCGTAACCGTTATCAAAACCAGGCGACTGATACACTGGACTCAACCAAATCGCATCGATGCCTAATTGTTGTAGTTCATCTAAACGGCTGATGATCCCAGGCAAGTCCCCGATCCCATCACCATTGCTATCTTGAAAAGACTTGGGATAAATTTGATAAACGACTGCGTTTTGCCACCAACTCACGCGCTCACCTCCTTAAAAGCTGCAACGATTTTACTTAACTGCAAGTCTGCGGTGCTAGCCACGATATAATCGGCTTGCTTTAAGACTTGCGCATCCCCGATGCCAACTGCAAATTGGTTAGCCGCTTTGATGGCTTGAACGCCAGCTGAGGCATCTTCAAAGCTGATCACATCCGAGGCTTGCAAATTCAACGCTTGTTGCGCCAAAGTGAAGATCTCAGGATCTGGTTTACCGCGATGCAATTTGGCTGGGTCAACGATGGTATCAAAGGCCGTGTCGAGTTGCAAGTGTTTCAAAATCGTCGGTGCATTCTTTGACGCTGAGGCGATACTCATGTGTAAGCCAAGTGCTTTAGCATCTTGTAGTAGTTGCGCAATACCTGGCAAAATGTCGGCTGGCGTCAAGGTTTGGATCAGCTGGAGATATAAATCGTTTTTGCTTTGGGCAAAGGCAGCTTTTTCTTCATCTGAATAGGCGTCGACTTTGTTTCCATAGCTTAAAATCAAATTTAACGAATCCATCCGTGAACGCCCACGCAACGCGTCGTTTGCTTCAGGTGGTAGTACAATATCAAGGCGTTGAGCCAGTTGATTCCATGCTTGTAAGTGGAAGCGCGCCGTGTCTGCGATCACGCCATCCAAATCAAAAATCAAACCTTTGAGCATGCAACCCCTCCTTAACTTAAGTGCACCGTTTTATCATTTATCACGACATCGATCGGCTCCCCGCTGACTAATTTCAATGTGGTTTCATCCGCCACATCCACTGCGATCAAGCGACCACGATAGTTCAACTTAAAGCTGTAGTGCGTCCAGCCTTTTGGTACAAATGGCTTAAAGCTCAAGTGTCCGCCAGTGTAGCGCATTCCTGCAAAGCCTTGGACGATGGCCAACCAGCCCCCAGACATGGACGTAATGTGCAGGCCATCTTCAGTGTCGTTGTTGTAATCATCTAGATCCAACCGCGCCGTGCGGGCATACAGTTCAACGGCTTTTTCTTCTTTGCCGAGTTCTGCGGCTAAAATCGCGTGAATCGAAGCAGATAAAGACGATTCGTGCACCGTCATTGGTTCGTAGAAGTCGAAGTTGGCCTCTTTTTGTTCGCGGGTAAAGCGGTCATTCAAGAAATAAATGCCTTGCAAGACATCGGCTTGCTTGATGAACGGCGACCGTAAAATCTTATCCCATGACCAGTGTTGATTGAGTGGCCGTTGATCGGCTGGAATCGAACTTGCCGGGCGCAGATCTTTATCCAAGAAGGTATCGTGTTGAACAAAAATGCCCAAGTCTTTATCTTCTGGATAATACATGCGATCGACAATGTCTTGCCAATGCGCTTTTTCATCATCCGTCACCGCCAACGCCTGGACTTTATCAACATCCGCTTTTGGTAGGCGCTCAAGGGTGTATTGCAACTCCCAAGCGGCCATGGTGTTGGTAAACCAGTTGTTGTTGACGTTGTTTTCATATTCATTAGGACCGGTGACACCATGGATCATGTATTGTTGATGACGCTTGGAAAAATGCACCCGATCTGCCCAAAATCTTGCCACACCGACTAACACATCGATACCATCACCATTGACGTAACTTTCATCACCGGTGTAATCCGTGTATTGCTTAATGGCAAACGCGATATCGGAATTACGGTGCAGTTCTTCAAACGTGATTTCCCATTCGTTGTGACATTCGATGCCGTTGAACGTGACCATCGGGAACAATGCCCCGGCTAGTCCTTGCTGTTGGGCGTTGTGATAAGCGCCTGGCAGTTGATCATGCCGGTATTGCAGCAAGGCTCGAGTGACTTTTGGTGGGGTCACTGCCAAGTACATCGGCACCACATAAGCTTCAGTATCCCAATAAGTGGCACCGCCATATTTTTCACCGGTAAAGCCTTTAGGTCCGATGTTTAAGCGCGTATCTTCGCCGTAATAAGTCATAAACATTTGCGCAATACTGAAGCGGATGCCTTGTTGCGCCGCGGCGTCGCCATCGATCACAACATCTGATTGCGCCCAACGCTTGGCCCAAACTTGCTCGTGAGCCGCTAGTGCTTGGTCAAAACTTTGTGGTAACAGCTCAGCCATCAGCTTCTCGGCTTGCGCCGGTTGTTTTTCTGGTTCAACATCGCGGCTGGTCAACACGATCACGCGTTTTTCAATGGTAAGATCATCACCTTGAGCTAAATCGTAACTCAAGGTTTCATCCAAACGCCCAGGTTCTGAGGTTCGCATGCCTTCAACTGTAGCGCCATCCACCTTCAAGGCTTGTTTGAGTAATACCGTAAACTGTGGGACGTCGAAAGGATTGGCTTTGGTTTCAAGCTGAATCGAACCTTTGACGGCATCTTCATGTTGCGGGATCCAGAAGTGTTCGTCGTAATTGGCATCTTCATTGGTGACATTGCCATCTAAGGCGGCATCAAATTTCAACGCCGCTGAGCCTTTCAAGACCTTGGCAGTCACTTTGATGAGGCCTGCTTGTTGCATCGCGTTGGAAACGAATCGTTCGAATTCAAACGCGACTTCGACGTCATCGGCGACGTATACAAAGCTGCGCGTTAACTTACCTTGATGTAAGTCGAGTTGTAAGTTGAAATCGCGGAACTTATTTTTGGCGAGGTCTAACGCCACACCATTAATGGTGATCCCTAAGTTGATAAAACTTGGGGCGTTGATGGCTTTGCCAAAATAATCAGGATAACCGTTTTTCCACCAGCCAACGCGGGTTTTATCTGGGAACCACACACCTGCTAAGTAGGTCCCCAATAAGGTATCGCCGGAATAACCTTCTTCAAAGTTACCTCGCATGCCCATATACCCATTCCCGATGGCGGTCAGTGATTCTTGCAGGCGCTTATTGGTTTTATCTAATTGATGCGTTGCCACCAACCAAGGGTCGATGTTGAATAATCGCTTTGCATTCATTTGCACTCACTCCGTTTCGCTTTTAACACTTACTAGTGTAGCAGGTGGGAAAGCGTTTTTACAAGGCGAAACCCATTGTTACCGTTATCAGGATTTCATTGTGCGCGAACAATAAAACCTTTAGGACTTAAAATACCAGCCTCAAATCCTTGTTGCAGTAATGGTTGAGCAGAAATCGCCACACTTTGATCCGTGGTGTTGAAATAGCCTTCGAGCGTTTGACCCGCTAACTGGCGCGTGACTTTGATCAAGCCAGTATCCGTTAAAGCATACGTCGTGGTCCCATTACCCAATAGTTCAGCGTATTCACGACGCAGCGCCACTAATGCATGCACGCGTTGCCAAGTCGACTGATGCAATTTCGACCAGTCCATCGGCTTGCGATCATCGGGATCATTTTCCCCAGCCATGCCCATTTCCGTGCCGTAGTAAATGCAAGGTGTGCCCGTTTGCAAGAAGGTAAACGCCAAGGCTTGCAATGCACGATCCAAGTCGCCGCCAGCCACTGTCAATAAGCGCGGGGTATCATGGGAATCCAGCATGTTGAGCATCATTGAATTGACGTTATCGCGATACAACATCAATTGATCGCTTAAGCGGGCCAGCATCGTTTGTGCATCACTGACGCCAGTTAAGAAGTGGTCTTCGATTTGTTGCGTGAAGGCATAATTCATCACGCCTGAGAACTCGTCACCATTAAGCCAAGGTTGGCTTGAGTGCCACACTTCCCCTAAAATGTAAAAATCAGGTTTGATGGCGATCAAGGCATCATGGAATTGACGCCAGAAATGATGATCGACTTCATTGGCGACATCTAAGCGCCAAGCATCGATATCAAATTGTTTGACCCAATAAGTCGCAATTTCTAATAGGTAAGCTTGCACTTCAGGGTTGGCAGTGTTGAGCTTCGGCATCCCCGGGCCAAAAGCAAAGGTGTCAAATTGCGGATCACCTTGGCCAAGCGTTGGATCGCGGTAGGGTAACAGTGGCCAATCATGAATATGGAACCAATCCACAAAACGCGACTTTTGACCGTTTTGCAACACGTCTTGCCATTGCATCGACGCATAACCCATATGGTTGAACACTGCATCAAGCATCACCCGCATGCCGCGAGCATGAGCTTCATGTACCAATTTGGCAAACAAGGCTTTGTCCCCAAAGGCTGGATCGATTTCTAAATAATCGATCGTGTCATATTTATGGTTGGAGCTGGCTTTAAAAATCGGGCAGAAATATAAGCCGTTCACGCCGAGGTCTTGCAAGTCGTCTAAGTGATCCAGCACGCCTTGCAGATCCCCGCCGTAATAATCTTCACGACCAGGATGGTCTTCTGGCTGCCAAGGCAAACAATTCTCAGGATTCAAGCTGGGATCCCCATTGGCAAAGCGTTCAGGGAAGATCTGATACCACACCGTTTCACTGACCCATGATGGGGTTTTGGTGCGATCGATTTCGTGAAAATAAGGGAGTCGGAAATAGTTGGCCGCTTCGATCCGCTCAACTTCAGTATCAACGCGTGGTCCCCGATCGCCAAATAAGATAGTTTTGCCTTCAGCATCCGTCGCGGCAAATAAGTATTGGATACGTTGATAAGGTGGCTTTACGGTCACTGCCCAGTAATCATGGGTTTGCCCGCTAGCAATCTTAGTCATCGGGGCTTTTGAATAAGTAAAATGATACTCGCCAGTTTCATCGGGTAAATTCCAATAAGGATCTCCATATAAAACGGTCACATTTTGAATATCACCAAGGGCGGTTTTGAATCTGAGCCGGACTTGATGCGCGTCGATCAAGAAACAATCTTCGCTTTCGGGACGGTGAGCCATTGCAGAAATTAACATATTATTCCTCCGTGATCAAAACAACACTGGCACCAGCACTGAGGCGCAGCTGTTGGTTCAACAGTTGCACGGTACCATTTTCTAATCGAATATCATAACGCGCTTTAGGCAAATCGATCACTGACGCCTCACCGATCGACACGGCAACAATCGCCTTTTGATTTTGGAATTGGCGTTGATACACATAACTATTGGCATCGGTAGTCAACAAGCGATAATCCCCATCACTGAACAAGTCTGTTCGCTTGAGTTTCAACAACTCGCGATAAAAATTCAGCTGACTTTCTGGATCATCAGCTTGTTGGGCAACCGTTGGTGTATCCGCGCTTTTACCTTGAAGCCAAGGCGTGCCGGTGGAAAAGCCCGCATTTTGCGTGCTGTCCCAGCGCATGCCCCCGCGGGCCGGTAATTTATGGGTGGCAGAGACTTGTTGCAAGGCTTGAGCTTTGGTTTGCCCCGCTGCAATGGCCGCTTTTACCCAAGGGCCAACGGTTTGATCTTGAAAGGCTTCAACTGAATCAAATTGTAAGTTGCTCATGCCGAGTTCTTCGCCGTAATAAATGATCGGGATCCCACGTTGCAAATACATCAACATCGCCAAACTCCGCGCCGTTAATGAATTTTTGGCCACGCGACCAAGTAGGCGCGGCATATCGTGATTGCTCCAATAAAGCGTCGGCATCGCTGATAAGGTTTGTTGCCACACCGCTTGGGTTTGCTTGAAAGCTTGCCAATCCAAGGGTTTAGGTTGATATTGCGCAGGATATGCGGGATCGACTTGCGACTCATCTTCTTTAAAGTAGCGGAACGTCACCACGCTATCCATCAACCGATCGGTATAAGCCGCTGCCAAATTCACATCGGCACTGGCGGCTTCGCCTAACAAGAAGGCTTGCGGGTAATCGGTTTTGATGCGCTCGGTAAATGGCCGCAACCAAGTTTGCACTTGCGGCAAATTAGCAAAAAATGGTTCAGCAACAACGGGTTCTCGTGAGCCATCTGCCGTCGGAAAATCTTGATCTAACCGCGCTTTGGCGATGTGGATAAAGGCGTCGACGCGCAAACCATCGATCCCTTTTTTCAACCAAAAATCAGCAATATCGCCCATCGCGTGGCGCACTTCAGGATTTTCCCAGTTCAAGTCTGGCATGTGCCGATCAAATAAGTGGAAATATGATTTGCCGGTGCCAGCTGGATCTTTGGCCCACACAGAGCCGCCAAAGAAGCTGCCCCAGTTGTTGGGGTGCTGATCGTGCTCCCCGGCAAAAATATAATAATCGCGATATAAACTACCAGGATGCTTGATCGCATCTTGAAACCAAGGATGTTGATCAGACGTATGATTCATCACAAAGTCGAGTAATAAATGAATGCCGGCGTCATGTAACGCTTTGATCAACGCATCCATATCCGCCATGGTGCCGACATCTGGATCGATGGCATAGTAGTTGGCCACGTCATAGCCATTGTCCACTTGCGGCGAGGTAAATACGGGATTCAACCAAACCGTATTGATGCCGAGCGTTTTTAAATAAGGAATGCGTTGAATAATGCCCGGCAAGTCGCCGATGCCATCGCCATTGCTGTCTTGAAAAGATTTCGGATAAATTTGATAGATGATCGCGTGATTATACCAATTTTCCAAAATGTCGCCTCCTCCGTCAAATATATGCTAGGTATAGAATACGGGAATGCCGGCACGCCTTGCAAGCCACGGCTCGTTGTTACCGGTATCATAATCGTTCCAAATAAAAAGTCTAGTCTTTTCAACTAGACCAATCATCATTTAAAGTAAGTTGCGCACTTGCTGTTGCAATCGTGGCAGCACACTTTGTTGAAACCATGGATTTTTGTGCAACCAACCATAATTCAACGGCGACGGATGGACTAACGGAAAGTACGGCTGATACGCTTCAAAGTTGCGCACGGTTTCCGTTAACGTCTTTTCGCGATTCGGTAAATAATATTTGACTGCATACATACCAATCAACAAGGTGAGCTTCACTTTGGGCATCAATTGTAAAATCGGCTGATGCCACTGATCAGCAAAGCCTTTGCGCGGCGGTAAGTCACCGCTTTTACCGCGGCCTGGATAATAAAAGTCCAACGGCACCACGCCAATGCGGCCAGAATCGTAAAACTCGGCTGAAGTCACACCCATCCACTCGCGCAAACGATCCCCTGAAGCATCGCGCCAATATGTTTTCGCCAGTTGAGCAGAGCGACTCGGCGCTTGGCTCACGATCAAAATCGTCGCCTCTGGTTCTACATGATACAGCGGTTCGATCCCAGCTTTAGTGAACTCAGCGTTAGCCGAATCTTGTTTGATTGCTTCAAAAATTTCGTCAGCAGTTGGCATCAGTCATCCTCCAGGAATTAAGTGAGTCGATTATACCGCAAACATCACAGAATCGTGACGATTCACAACTTTTGAGCCAAAATACCACACGTAAGCACAAGCTAAACCGCGATTGATCAACCACAGTTCGCCTTTTGATGGAAATTTAGGAAAAACGTTTATAATCGTTAGTCTTGTCAGGGTGAAACAAGGGTGGTAAACTGAATGCGTTAACAAGGTGGAGAAAGCAACTTAGCGCACGCTGCTTGAAACTCTTCGCAACGGGGGGCAGATCCCCGCAGGCCCAGTGAGACTGATCCGCAGTGACCCCAGCTTAACTGTTGGTCGTCATTGGATCTCTAGCATCAAAGTGCCGGCACTGTGAAGGGTTCTTCGGAACTCATTCGATTACACCGGATCGATTTCCTCATGGTGACATGGGAAGCAAGTCGACGTCTGTGGGTGAAAGGCAATGCAGAGCTTATTAGTAACCAAAGCGGTCTAAGGCCAATCCCCTAGGGCTGCGCAGAAACGTACTTGGATACATTGTGGTAACTGTTTGGCCGTAATTGGATATAAATGGCGTAAAAGCCAGAAGCCCACGAAATGGGAAACTGTTTTGTGGACTTTGTGTGCTGTTGGCGTCTTCACCCGTTAAAGCATGAAGATTGCATCCGACATGACACCCATGTTATCATTTGGGTATTGAAAACCCATACCGCGTCAACGATATGGGCTACGCTTCCGTCTCAATGGCGGCGGCCGATGACTACAGTCTAATAGTGAAAGCTAGAAAGCCGTACGATCACTCGCCAAAGTTCCTGTACGGCTTTTCGCTTGCACTTTTTCGGTCTTGGATGACCGAAAGTTGCCTTAAGCTCCCGAATAAGTTGACGATAACTATTGCAGGATATTTTCATAAACCATTGTCAAATATCACAGAACTCAATGCGCATAAAAACAGGGACGACTGGTTATTTTCACCAGTCATCCCTGTTTCTTTTGACCCTAATTTTTGGACGCACGATCAATTTTTAAATCGGATCTTGCGCCGTCTCCGCTGCTTTCTTCGCGGCTTGGCGATCTTCTTGTTGCCGGATCTTCTTCATCGTCCGGAAGTACACATTGACCAACACGAATACTGAACCGATCCATGCCAGTGGGTTGGCCATCGACGCCCCAGCAAAGCCCAAGTGTGTGACCAACACGATCCCAGCAAAAGCACGCATCAATAATTCAAACAATCCAGCCACAGTCGGCACCATGGTTTTGCCGCGCATTTTAGAATCAAGTTAGCCACTGTCTCAAAATTTTTTGGACAATAAAAA
>NZ_AZEU01000320.1 GCF_001435035.1 Lacticaseibacillus manihotivorans DSM 13343 = JCM 12514 | reverse complement strand
TTGAACCGCGCGGTGAAGTATTTGTTCTTAGGCTTCTTGTACAAATATGTGCTGGGATATTTGTTTGGCACTGTATGGTTGCCGCAGTTGGCACATTTTGCATTGAGAATCGGCGGGTTCTCCTGGTCGTTAGTCGGGTATATGTATGACTACTCGATGTATCTGTTCTTTGATTTTGCCGGCTACAGTTTGTTCGCTGTGGCGATTTCCTTGATCATGGGCATCGACACCCCGATGAACTTCAACAAACCCTTCGCCGCGCCGAACATTAAAGAGTTCTGGAATCGCTGGCACATGAGTTTGAGCTTTTGGTTCCGGGATTTCGT
>NZ_AZEU01000319.1 GCF_001435035.1 Lacticaseibacillus manihotivorans DSM 13343 = JCM 12514 | reverse complement strand
TAGTATACTGAGTGACAAGAAAAGAGGGATTGTGCGCATGAATTACTTTAAAGGACGCCACTTTCAACAGGATATCATTATAGTAGCCGTTGGCTACTATTTTAGGTTCAGTCTCAGCTACCGTGATATCGTTGAATTGCTACGTGATCGCGGGGTTAGTGTGCATCACACCACGGTCATGCGTTGGGTTCATCATTATGGTCCCATCTTTAAGGCTTTATGGCGCCAACATCAAACCTCCCATACCAAAAGTTGGAGGATAGACGAGACTTACATTAACGTCAAAGGTCATTGGACTTATCTGTATCGTGCAATTGATAGCAACGGTCTGACGCTCGACTTCGAACTGCGAAAGCATCGTGATTATGCGGCAGCCTATCACTTTTTGAAACGGCTTTGGACGACCAATGGTCGTCCTGATCGCTTAGTCACCGATCAATATCAAGCAACACTTAAGGCAGTGAAGCACCTGATGAAACAAGACTACTTGAGCAAATCAGCACACCAATGTTCCAAGTATCGAAACAATTTAATCGAACAAGATCATCGATTCATTAAACGACACCGGGTGCGGTCAGCAAGTTTCCAAAGCATCCGAACCGCTAGTGCAACACTCAGCGGCATTGAAGTCATCCATGCATTACGCAAGAAAACCCGACGAGAGCTAAGCCTCATC
>NZ_AZEU01000050.1 GCF_001435035.1 Lacticaseibacillus manihotivorans DSM 13343 = JCM 12514 | reverse complement strand
TTTTTTTCTCAACATCATCCTCCCTCCAATAATTCTTTTATTTCAAATGATAACAGCAAAAAATAAAATACAAATATATCTAAATAGTATCAAGCAACCGCTTGATTTAAAATTAATTATAGTTTTCCTCAATTTTCAAGTCAAGTGCAACGATGATAACGAATTCTTGATAGTGGTCTAGGCTGTTACGCCATGCATCGGTAGTAATCGCATGGGCGAAGATAGTTCAGAATACGT
>NZ_AZEU01000318.1 GCF_001435035.1 Lacticaseibacillus manihotivorans DSM 13343 = JCM 12514 | reverse complement strand
ACCGGCCAGATGCGATTTCATGTCCCAAATACCGAGGTGAATAATCCAGGATAAAAGTTTCGAAGAATTCGGAAAATTAACATTTGATTTTCCAGTAACGGTAATTGTGGGAAAAAACGGTAGCGGTAAAAGCTCCATCCTCCATGCGTTATACGGATGTCCGAAGGGAAACTCCCCGGCTAAATATTGGTTTTCAAGTGCTACGGATCCAATTAAAGATGAAAATGATAAAAATATGGCACAATGTTTTGTGTATACATATCATAATGGAGCTAACCAGGGGCAGGTTGCGATGAAGCGTTCATCTCGGCCTGGGACTGCACATCGAAGGAAGGATCCTGATTATTGGGAAACAGAAAAGCCTCGAAAAATGTACAAGATGCAATCTATGGTTAGATCTTCACCAATCGTATGGGACAATTTATACATCGATTTCCGACAAGAACTAAGTGCGTATGATAAATTTTTTTATTTTGGAAATATTGATGGCTTAAAATCAGTGACAAAGAATGATTATGTTAGACGGGAGGCCCCCACTCTAAAAAAGGTCCTGAATACTCCAAATAAGATATATACTCGGGGTTCGAAAGCTCAGAATAAAGAGTGTGTTGATTTAACTCCGAAAGAGCTGCATTTTATTTCTAGTATTTTAGGTGTTAAGTATGTATCAGGTAAACTTGTAGATCATCGGTTTTACCGGGGATGGGGAACCACGGCACTGGTGAAGAAACACGATTTAACGTATACAGAGGCCCATGCCGGTAGTGGTGAATTTGCTGTAATAAAATTGGTGCATCAACTTTGTTCATTAAAAAAAGATGAATCGCGGCTAATTTTATTGGATGAGCCCGAGACTTCACTCTATCCTGGTGCTCAAAAGCGACTTCTTGAGTTTATCTTGACCATTGTGAAATTTACTAAGAGTCAAGTTGTAATCTCAACACATTCTGAAAAGTTTATCTCGTGTTTGCCCGACCGTGCAATTAAGGCCATTAAGTATGATGATAATGTTAATAATACATTATTATTAAATGAATGTTCTCCAAGTACTGTTTTCGGTGAGCTAGAAGTGCCATTGAGTGATAAGTGTGTTGTTTATGTCGAAGACAATGCATCCGAAATTTTACTTCGTTCCGTTGTGAAGTCCGAATTGAATCTACAGGACTTGGTGATTCACAAGCTGACTTCAGGTGCAAATACGATGATGAATCGAAATGTATTAACGAGTAGCGAGCGCATAATCTGGGATGATTACTATTTTCTCGACGGTGATCAGAAGCCAACCAAGCTAGTTGATGTTGACACTCTCACTGCTTCACAGCTCGAGGATGAAAAGCTTATTGATAATCTTTGCCAAAAGATTTCTTCCAGTATTAAGTTTCCGTCCTCGAGGTCCAGAGGAGACAAGAATCAATCAACAGATGACAAAGCTCGACTCGATTCACAGACCAAATTTTTGAAATTTTGTAAACAAGGTGTTAAATATCTTCCTTGTGCAACCCCTGAGGATGTTATCTGGGATGAAGATTTTTTACGAAAATATATTTCGGTTACAGGAATTGACGTTCAACTTGAAGCTGACAAGAAAAAAAGTGTATTTCATAAAATTGTTGCTACTGAAGTAGATGATCTGAAGCCTGATTCATCGCAATATTATAACTTTATTGAGCGATTGTGTATACATTGGGTGAAGACTCACCAAGACACCATTGAGTATAAGTCTATCTGTCAGAGTCTAAAGGAAATACAAGCGGCATACGAAAATTTGCATAGGTGATGATATGACAATAACAGCGATTGATCTGTTTTCGGGGTGTGGGGGTCTTTCGGAAGGCCTTCGACAGGCAGGAATCAAAGTGAAGTTTGCGGTTGAACTAAATGAAAAAATAGCACAAACATACACGCTTAATCATCCCACTACCACAATGATTAACAAGGATATTCAGGATATTTCGGACGAAGATTTCACTGGCATGGGGCATGTGGATATAGTTGCCGGATGTCCTCCGTGTCAAGGCTTTACTCAAATGAATCGTAATAATTTACGCAAAGCATACGCTGACAAGCGAAATGAGTTGATTAATGAATATCTCCGTGCCATTTCGGTAATTCAACCAGAGTTTATTATGATGGAGAATGTACCCCAAATTCTTCATTATGATCAATTCTCAAAGATGATAGAAACGTTGAAAGAGTTTGGATACTGTCTAGATATTAAAAAAATCAACGTGAATGATTTTGGCGTTCCACAATCGCGTAAGAGACTGGTACTGATTGGGTCAAAAAATCATGAAATCGATTTTCCGGAAAGTTTGAACGTGCCACATCAGAGTGTGAGAGAAGCGATTGGGTCATTGCCTGCCCCTGAAGTAAGTAATGATCCCATTCAGCGAATCCATTCACATCATACTGAGTACATTCAGCATATTATCGAACTAATTCCAAAAGACGGAGGAAATCGCAAGGACCTTCCACAAAAATACTGGTTGCCGTGCCACTTGAAAAAAATGTTGGATACTCTGATGTGTATGGAAGAATGCATTGGGATAAACCATCACCAACTATCACTGGCGGATGTCTTTCACCATCAAAAGGTCGATTCTTGCATCCAACACAGAACAGAAGCATTTCTGTTCGCGAAGCAGCAATTCTGCAGTCCTTTCCGCCTGATTATAAATTTTTCGCAGGTATGTCTAAGTCCCTGCTGGCTCAAATGATTGGAAATGCAATTCCTCCAAAATTTGCAAAAGCTCAGGGAGAATATATAGAGACCATAATCCAAAGAAGTGAATCTGCACAAAAACACGCAGTATCTTGACACTTCATTATAATTGGGTACTTTTGGATACTTGAATTTACAATTGAAGTGGAACACTAAGAAAAAAGACTGACCCACTAGGAGA
>NZ_AZEU01000317.1 GCF_001435035.1 Lacticaseibacillus manihotivorans DSM 13343 = JCM 12514 | reverse complement strand
CATTTGAATACATAATGACATCATACCCGAAGTCCAGGAATTTGTCCGCACGCCCAAGGTGGTAAATTCGGATGGCTGGCGTCATCATCCACGGACAAAATGTTGATTAATGAAAAGAAAAAGATTTGCGATTTACTGAATGGACAAATTGTTATACCAACTCAGCAAATTCTTATATGGCAACCCTTTAGATGTCCATTCTATTAAGGAGGTGCTCTTGCCATCTTTGATTGCAATAAATGCTGGAGTCTGTGTAAAACCTATTCTATTTTTTAAGGTATTCCATTCACGATCGTTATGAGTATCCCGGTAATTCTGAAGATCTACGTAATAGGTTGACTGAATATTCTGTAAGGTTCCAAAGCGGTTAGCCAACTGCTTTTCAAAAAACATACAGTCCGTGCAGGAACTACGCTTAATATAAACAACCATGCTTGATTTATTGTTAATTTTTTGTGTTAATTGTTGAAGAGAAATTTGTTTAAAAGGTAGTGATGGATGATCGGGTTTATTAGTGGCTGTTCAACTAGGCCACCATATTCTCAATGCTAGTAGTAAATTTGTACCGGAAACGATAGGTTTGCCCTTCGTTCGTAGTTGAAATCAAAATTGGTATAGCAAACACCCGCAAGAACGTCAGGGCATTGCTTAATACCATTGCCTGATCGATCTTGACGGCCAATGACTCAGCTGTTCGGGTATTAACTAAGTCCAGGCCTACTGACCCTTTGAGAAAGGCAAATCGGCGTTCAATGGCACCACGACGGTTCTCTGCATCCGTATCCTGTCGGCGTTTCTTGGCATCGACATGCTTTGGCTTTGCGCCCAGTTTAGGTCCGCAAAGGGTGATGCCTAGATTCGTACACAATTTTCGATTGTCGCGGTTACGGTAAAGTGTGTCGGCCAGTACCTCATCTGGGTAATGGCC
>NZ_AZEU01000316.1 GCF_001435035.1 Lacticaseibacillus manihotivorans DSM 13343 = JCM 12514 | reverse complement strand
TTGAACCGCGCGGTGAAGTATTTGTTCTTAGGCTTCTTGTACAAATATGTGCTGGGCTACTTGTTTGGTACCGTGTGGCTGCCGCAGTTAGCGCATTTTGCCTTGCAAATCGGCGGATTCTCGTGGTCACTAGTCGGTTATATGTATGACTACTCAATGTATCTGTTCTTTGATTTTGCCGGTTACAGTTTGTTCGCGGTGGCGATTTCCTTGATCATGGGCATCGACACCCCGATGAACTTCAACAAACCTTTTGCCGCGCCGAACATCAAAGAGTTCTGGAATCGCTGGCACATGAGTTTGAGCTTTTGGTTCCGGGATTTCGT
>NZ_AZEU01000315.1:1402-19773 GCF_001435035.1 Lacticaseibacillus manihotivorans DSM 13343 = JCM 12514 | reverse complement strand
ACGTAAAAGAAAACGTGATTAAATCAACATTAGTGCTTGACTAATGGTAGAAAAAAGACCAGCACGCTGGCTGGTCTTTCAGAAACGATTATGCTTTGGTGATGACGGTTTGGCCACCCATGTATGGGACTAAGACTTCTGGGATCGTGACACTGCCATCAGCGTTTTGGTAGTTTTCCAAAATTGCAGCCACGGCACGACCAACTGCCAAGCCAGAACCGTTCAAGGTGTGAACAAATTGTGGCTTCCCGTTGTCATCACGATACTTAATGCTGGCACGACGCGCTTGGAAATCCGTGCAGTTGGAGCAACTGGAGATTTCGCGGTAACGATCTTGGGCAGGCAACCACACTTCCAGGTCATTGGTTTTGGCACTGGTGAAGCTGGCATCCCCGGAAGCTAAGGTGATCACGTGATAGGCTAAGCCCAACTTTTGCAGCAAGTCTTCCGCATCATGCACCAAGTTGTCCAATTCATGCCAAGAATCTTCTGGCTTGCAGAACTTGACCATTTCGACTTTGTTGAATTGGTGCATCCGAATCAACCCGCGGGTATCCCGGCCAGCAGATCCTGCTTCAGAGCGGAAAGCTGGGGATAAGGCAGTGAAGGATTCCGGGAGTTTGGCCGCATCGATGATCTCACCGCGATGGAAATTGACCAATGGCACTTCTGCGGTTGGAATCAAAGTCATGTTTTGATCATCGTTGGTGATGCTGTATACATCTTCAGTGAACTTTGGAAATTGGCCAGTCCCATACATCGAGTCATCATTGACCAAATAAGGGGTGATCATTTCCGTGTAGCCTTCTTTATAGTGTTCGTCTAAGAAGAAGTTATACACCGCTCGTTCCAAACGGGCGCCGGCACCGATGTAGTAAACAAAGCGCGCACCGGAGACTTTAGCCGCGCGTTCAAAGTCCAAAATACCTAAGTCTTCGCCGATTTCAAAATGGGCTTTAGGCTTGAAATCAAAATTCGGGATCGTCCCCCACTTATATTCTTCACGGGAGTCATCTTCATTCAACGACATTGGCACATCGTCAGCTGGGAAGTTAGGCAAGCGTTCAAGGATCTGTTTGATTTGTTCGGAGACTTGCTTCAATTGTCCGTCAAGTTTACCCACTTGTTGGCCGACTTCGCGCATGGCCTTGATTTGTTCAGAGGCATCAACTTTTTCCCGCTTGGCTTTGGCGATTTCATCAGAAACCGTGTTGCGCTTAGCCTTTAAGCCTTCTGTTTCTTGAATGATCGTGCGGCGTTGTTCATCTAAGGCCAACACTTCATCGATTTTTTCCGCTTTGACGCCACGAGCAGCGAGTTTTGCTTTGGCCCAGTCTGGCTTTTGACGCAATAACTTAATGTCTAACATCTTTTTCCTCCTATAAAAACACAAAAAGAGCCTCCATCCGTTTGGGACGAAAGGCTCTTTTTTTCCGCGGTACCACCCAAAGTTCAGCCAACTGTGGCTACACTCTGCTGGGGTAACGGTCCGACCGTGCATGATTAATGCCCACTCTTGCGCTGGAATAAGGGGATTCGAAGCTCGCACCGACCGCTTCGTCTCTGACACCCCTGTAGAGGCGCTGTTGTTGTGTTTGATGTGTCTAGAATAACGCATCCAAACGCGTTTGACAACTAGTCGGCTAACGCTTCAGGATCAAGGATCGTCAACTTGCGCCCAGGGCCTTGTTTCAAGACCTTCGCATCTTCTAACTCGCGCAATTTACGACTCAAAGTTTCTGGCGTCGTCCCTAAAAACTCGGCCAGTTCTTTTTTCTTCATCGGCAAGGTGAACGTTTCGCCAAGCTCTTCAGCCAGCTCCCCTAAATAATGGGCCAAGCGCGTCGCCACATCAGCGGTGGTCACCAAAGTCGTTTGCGTTTCAAGCGCGGCAATGCGTTGCGCCAAAGCGGAAATCACTTGACTGGCAATCGCGGGATATTGCGCCAACAAAGCTTGAAAGTCTTTTTTGTATAAGACACAAGCAGTGACTGGCTCCATCGCTACAGCTTCAGCTTGATGTTGTTGATCCATCAACAAGCCTTGGTCGCCGTCAAAATCGCCGGCATGCAGCACGCGCAACAATTGCTGGCGGCCATCGGCACTGGAGCGCACTATTTTCACCGCACCAGCATGCAAAATGTACAGCGCATCAGCAGGGCTATTTTCCAAATACAGCGGACTGTTAGCTGGAAAATGGCTGTGATGCACCAGCGCTTCGATTTGTTCGAGTTGCGCATGCGGCAACACCTTAAAAATTGGCACCGTCGCGACGCATAAATGTTCCGGCTTAGTAGTCCCCATCGCCATCCACACTTAGTTTATCATCCCAGATCTGACGCAAGGTGGCATACAATTCTCCGTACCAGTCGTTGGAACTGGTTGAAGCCCACTTGAAGGTCAAGGCATTGCCTTTCTTCTCATAAACATCTGGCACCGTTGAGGACATGATCACCAGATCTGCTTGGTCGAGGTCTTCATTGTCAGGCGAAGTCAATTCCACCCAAGGTTGGCTCATCAAAAAGGCCAATAAGTCGATATAGCCGAGCAAGGTTTGTTCGATCACCACAGCAACTTTAACTTTGACTGGTGGCACAAATTGGACAACCAGTTGTAAGACATTGCGATAGAAGCTTCCCGTCAACGTATCCAAGTAATCAGAAAAATCATCTAATTCATGGCTGAAGACGATGTGCTCCAAGGTTTGACGGACCTTTTTGCGCAGCGTGGGGTTGTCTGGCGTTTGATGCAGCTTCTCGTTGACTTCATAGGCAATGGTTTCGGTAAGATCTTCGCCAAATTCAAGGATCGACACCGTCACTGCCAACAAGTTGGCCAACAACATGTTCATCGTCGCTTCTGGTAACATGCCATCGGCAATGAAGTCCACTGGCAACTTGGTCAAAAATTCCGTGACCAAAGTATGGATCTCAGGGTTATAGCGTTCAAAGCGTTTGACCACCATCGATTTCAAATCCGTGCCAGCCGTCACATAAAACGGCAAGAAGTTGAATAAGAAGAACAACGCTGCGGATTCACCCATTTGTTCCCCGATGGACATCGGGCCAAATTGCGGCGCTGGGTCAAGTTGTTCTGTCATTTCTTCAAAGACATTCGGTACTGGGTACTTCAACGCAAAATGCGTGTTTTGCAAAGATAAACTATGGCCGTCTTTGGCACGTTGTTCCGCCACTGCAGCATAGTACATCGCAATTTCGCGGGTGACTAAGTTCGGACGACCCATGTCAAACATTTTAATGATGGCATCGACTTCGCGGCTTTTTTGATCGCGATCGGTGTCTTCAAAAGGCCATCCCGCACCATCAGTAGCCATCCAGAAAATAATGGTCAAAAAGACCCGGATGCGCTTTTCATCACCTTGCAAGCTGAGCGTTTCATAAGAAAAACGCACGCCAAACTTCCGCGCAAAGTCGCGTACTGGCTTCAAATGCCGCAACATCGTCGCTTTTGACGTGTCTTCATGGGCTAAGAAGTCTTCAAAGTTTGAGAAGCGATGATACAACAGCGCTTCCAAGAACTTATAAGGCTGTCCTTGTTGGACAAAATACAACCGGACTTTGCTGGAGTGTTCGTTGAACAGTTTTTTTGTAGGAGCTGATTTGTGGTGCGTCATCTCTTCTAAAGCTTCAACTAAGCCATTATACGTGTTATACACACTGCCATAGTTGCGGCCAGTCAACGATGCAATTTGCTTTAAGTTGACGTCTTTGACCAGTGGCTTGTTGTCGCGTTCTAAAGCTAAGCGATCTTCCACCGGGGTTTGCGCCACACGGGCGTTGACGATCCGACGAAACAAGCTCATTTTTTCAGATTCAGACATTGACAGGAATATATCTTCCCGACCTCGCATAAACAATTCCTCCAATGATAAAGTTGACAATTATTCTGAAATTATTATAACCGCAGTCAGTAACATTTTTCAAATTAAGTTTTATGAAAAATGACGCCGTTATAAAATCGACTCGACTCGGCGACTTTTTTACGGAAAAACCGGGGTCTATCGAATCAAGATGGCACTCATCATGGCGACTGATTTTTTTGCGAAAAGCAACAGCGCGTAGCTGTGCGGTTGACTTTTGTGCTCAAAAACATACTTGATTCGAAGTCGCGAATGCGGATACATCGAAGAATTAGATTGTGACAATTTGTTGAATTCTGTAATCGTTTCACACAATTTGTATACTAACGAATTACACAAATGCAAGGTTTTGACACCGGTTCAAAATTTAGGAAACCAATTACACTAATAATGATTTGATTGCCTTTCTACTGTTCATCAATCAAGCACGACTTATTGGTAGTATTTTTTTCAAAATTTGATATAATTGCTGTGGAATCGGGAATAAAGGGGTGTCAGCATGCAGCTTGAATCAGTGTTCCTAGAAAAAAACGCCCAGCAAAAAATCGCTTTGTTAAGGGTATTATGCCAACGGGCCCATTTTGGTATTACGATTGCAGACTTAGCCACACAACTCGGGTTCACTTATCAGCGGACTTATAATTTATTTCAAGAACTCAACGCTGATTTAGCTGATCTATACCAAAAAACGCCGACTGCTATGCGCAAAATCCTGGTGGCGGCCTCTGCTCAAAGCGTCTCCTTAGACCGTTACAAAATCCAACAATTTCAAGCCGCAACTGCTTGGCAATTTTTTGATTACGCGGTGCAAGGCCATCAACCCAGTTTAGACCGTTTTTGCGAAGATCACTTTTTATCGCACTCAACGTTAATACGCAAAACTGCAAATCTACGGACCTTTTTAGCTCATTACGATTTGAAGCTCTTATATCCAACCTTAACCTTCAGCGGCCCAGAAGCGCGCTTGCGCTTGTTGTTGCAGCAATGTTATTGGCAAGTGACGCAAGGTGCCTGCTGGCCCTTCACTGCGATTTCTGAATCGGATCTCAAACGCCAATATCAACAATTTCCACGACGGCACGAAAACCCACTGGCCCAGCATATGGATCTGTATTTATTAGCCGTCAGTCGCTTACGCATGGCCCATGGGAACGCTTTGGAACATCAGATTGCGCATTTATTGCCAGACGTGAACGCTTATTTCTCCGCTAATCAATTTCCACATTTAACGCCGCAACAACTCGCCTTTGAAAACCAGTTCATTGCCTTTCATCAAGCTGCCGCGCTGCGTTTTGGCCATATTGGCCTAAACGCGTGGACACGACGCAAGGAGCGTTTGACCTTAGCCACCCCGATCGCCGCCAAAGTCCTCAGTGCTTTGCAACGAAATCTCTTAAATCCCAATGATCCAGGCCATGTCGCCTTACAAACAGACTTGGGCTTACAGCTGAATTTATTGCGTGTGCTCGTTTGTTTTTTTAGTTTAGGCGGCGATTACTGTAAGGCCAGCGACTTCGACGCACCCGTTCAAACTACGGTACGCTTAAATCAATTGAGTATGCGGGCGTATACGTTTGTGACTAACTTACCAGACACACCTGAATATGCCGCGTTACATTCGGCCACGCGTGCCTTTTGTCGTTTCGTCACTTATGTCCTAGCGCCAACGATCAACGCCTTTGATCAAGCAGTCAGGTTGAAAGTCGCCGTGATCCTTGAGCCCAATGACTTGCTCCATCGCCGACTCAACCGTTTTTTGGATAACATGAGCTTCGTGGATCGCCTCACTGGCCCCGACGCCTTGCAGCAATGCGACTTTTTGATCACCGAAGTCTCGATGTTGATCACGCCACAAACCCAAGCGTTTATCCCCAATTATCCCCAAGCCTGCTTAATTTGGGATTTCGATGCCAACGCGATTGATTACCATCATCTGCATCAAAAATTAATTGCCTTGCGCAACCGTCGTTTAGTGGCATTATCTCCAAGCCTAGCCCCTGACGCCTAAAAAAAGGCCCCAACTATCTGAATCAATCAGATAGCTGAGGCCTTTTTGATTTAAACCGTGGCCGAATGAGGCTGGGCGTCGAGTTGTTCACGTTGTTGCGCCAAATGCCGCATCGCTGCGCCATGATACACTTCATCTAAACGATACTCATCATTGCCGAGTTCATACATGACGATCGTCATCACTTCAAAATTGGTGAAGAACCGGCCGTAACTCGGCATGGTTTGCAACCACTGCGAAAAAGCCATTTCAAAATCGTCAACGGTTTGATCTAAGCGGCCAAGCAATTCCTTTAACAATTGCTTTTCAAAACTAGTTACCTTCAACCACGAATTGTGATAATTAAAAGCTTTCAAGTCAACTTCTTCGCTGACATCTAACTCTGAATACATCAATTGCATCAGCGTTTGCACCGCCGCATTGTCATGATGGGTGCTGAATTCAAGCTTGAGCTGATGACGCAACAACAAGGCGCAATAATCATGGTCGCCATCAGCTTGGTTTTGGGCTTGATCCAATAAGGCTTGCACCAAGGGATAGCCTTGCAGATCCGTGCGATAAGCTAGCCGCTTGGCCAATGTAAAGTCGATCACCCCAGGTAAATAATATTCATGGATCCACAACCAGTCATCGATATCCGCCAAGGCTTTGCGGGCTTTGGCCGTCAATTCATTGCCAGTGGCCACAGCTTGTAAATAGCCATGGCTGACCAGCTTGGTGAAGGTTTTTTGGGGATCGAGATGATAACGCTCTTGCCACTTTGCGTCTTGCAAGGTTTGTTGAGCATCCGCCATCGCTACCATGTATAAAAATACCTTAACCTCTGGGGTCATGCGCATACTGTCGCCTCCGTTTCTTGCCTCTCAATTGTAGCGACTAAAGAAAGCGTTGTCAATTTGTACTGATCACAAAATAACTTGTAGCGAATAGACTTTGCCCGAGCATGTTCCAGTAATTTGAAATTGGGACTCCAGCTGACCGTCAGGACGTGGAAAGGGTCCTCGGCCGAACTAGTTTGGATGTCTCGCTACGCTCGCCACCAGCCGGATTTCGACCTGCGGATTTCTGTATACAGGAAACCGCCAGCAGAAAGCTCACCACGTCCCAACGGCTAGCTTCCGTCCCAATTTCAAATTACTTCCACGCCGTTACCCCACTGACACCATGGCACGAAGCTTGCAATCCCAACATTTTACCCGTTTAATCTGTATGTTTGTGATATCAACGGAGGACATTTGTTGGTTGATACGTCTCGTCTAGTTTTCCATAGCAGCGCCAAGATGCAGGCGCTCACAGATTTGCGTGGCATTAGGTAATTTACACCGTTTGTTGGAAGATCAACGCTGTTGGGCATCATTAGGGACAAAAAAGCCGAGACAGCTTTTGTCTCGACCAGGTGATGCCTTATTTTTGTTTGGCTTCTTTGCGATGATCACGATGTGGGGTCAAATCAATTTCGTCGAGTTTCAACAAATGGGTTTTGTGCTTGACCTTGTACCACACCGTTAACACGATGAACAACGGGATCGACATATAAGAGATCAACAAGCGACTCCATTGAAAATGCGGTACGCTGGCGATATCTTGCCCTAAAATCACGATCAAACTCATGATGATCGCTAAAATCGGCCCGATTGGGAACCATTTAGCATGATAAACCAGTTCGGATAACTTGTGACCTTGCGCGATAAATGCCCGGCGGAAGCGATAATGCGATACCGCGATGCCAAGCCAGGCCAAAAATCCAGTCAAGCCACTGGCGGCGACTAACAGTTGGTAGACATTTGGGCCCATGATACTGGATAAGAAGGTCAACGCCCCAACAGCAGTCGTCGCTAGTAACGCGGGCAACGGTACACCGCGACTGTTGGTTTTACCAAAGATCCGCGGCGCAAAGCCAGAATTGCCCATCGCCCAAAGCATTCGTGTCGACGCATACATCCCCGAGTTGGCCGATGATAACACGGAAGTTAAGATGACCGCGTTCATCACACTCGCTGCCCCTGCCAAACCGATGCGCTTAAACACCAACGTAAATGGTGAAATGGCGACATCAGAAGCGGAAGCGCCGAGTAAGTTCGGGCTGGTATAAGGAATGATCGCCGCAATCACGGCAATGGCTAAAATGTAAAACAGCAAGATCCGCCAAAAGACTTGCTTGATGGCCTTGGGAATACTCGTTTCTGGCGTTTCTGATTCCCCAGCAGTGATCCCGATCAATTCCGTCCCTTGAAATGAAAACCCGGCAACGACGAACACAGATAAAGTCGCCGGCCAGCCACCGACAAATGGGGATTGTTTATAGGTGTAATTGGAAAAGCCGATATGTTGCCCACCTAAAATGCCAAAAATCGTCAGCACCCCAACGATCAGGAAAACGATCACCGTGATCACCTTGATCAACGATAACCAATATTCTGTTTCCCCGAAGCTTTTGACAGAAATAATGTTGATGATGAAAATTAACGCGAGAAAAGCCAGACTGATGATCCACCCAGGCACTGCCGGCAGCCAAAAGTGCATCACGATCGCAGTCGTGGCAATATCCACCGCCACGGTGATCGCCCAGTTGAACCAGTAATTCCAACCTAACGCAAAGCCGACTGCTGGATCGACAAAGCGGCTGGCATACTCAGAAAAACTCCCAGACACTGGAATATAAGTGGCCATTTCGCCTAAGCTGGTCATCAGGAAAAATACCATCACCCCAATGCCCAAATAAGCCAGGATCGCCCCACCAGGACCGGCTCCTGCGATCGCGCCTCCACTGGCGACAAACAAGCCAGTGCCGATCGACCCGCCTAACGCGATCATCGACAAGTGCCGCGTTTTCAGTGAGCGAGTCACTTGATTATGTTCAGATTTAGTTGCCAAAACGTTGCTCCTTTTTTGACCTTGAATTTACAATTGAAGTGGAACATTAAGAAATAAGACTGACCCACTAGGAGACAGCGTAGAATGTTGTTTGTTGAGAACACCATTATACGGAGGTTTCCTAATGAGCCATTACAATCAGCTTACCGCTATTGAACGCGGTCGTATAGAGTCTTTTATCCAGCTTGGGCTATCCCTTCATGAAATAGCAACGCGTTTGAGCCGCAGCGTTAGCACGATTTCTAGAGAGGTCCATCGATGCACTAAAGAATACAAGGCGTTGGCGGCACAGAAAGATTACCTCAAGAAGCGTAAAGCCTGCCGTCGTCCGCGGATCTTTGAGAACGCTGAGCTCCGAAGTTCGGTCATTAAGGCTATCCAAGATGATCATTGGTCGCCAGAACAGATCGTCGGAAACTACATACGGACCCAAGGATCAAGTCCATTCAGCTTCGTCACAATCTATCGAGAAATACATCGATATAACCTTGGTGTACCTAGAAGTCATGGTGCTAGAGGCATTGCACGTAAATTGCGTCACCGAGGTAAGACAAGGCATAAGAAAGGCTACGTTGAGAAAAGAGGAAAGATTCCGATTTCACACAAATTGGCGGAGAGACCATTGGAAGCTGATAAGCGTACTCGGCTTGGTGACTGGGAACTCGATACTGTTGTTGGTCGTGACGGTGGCGATGTTCTTGTCACAATGATTGATCGCCGCAGCCGACTCTTACTGGCACAAAGGGCCGCCGGTAGGAAGGCTTTACCAGTCCTAGAAACCTTGAAAGCAATCTTCTCAAAGATCCCACATGATATTCTTCATACAATCACTCCTGATCGAGGAAAAGAGTTTGGAAGGCACGCAGAGCTCACAAACGAGTATGAAGTTGAGTTCTATTTTCCCAATCCGCATGCGCCATGGGCCAGAGGAAGCAACGAAAATACCAATGGATTGATTCGGGAATATATTCCCAAAGGAACAGACATCTCTACAATCACAGACGAAGAAATCAATCGAATGGTGTGGCAAATTAACACTCGCCCTCGCAAGATGTTTGGTTGGAAATCTTCGCTGGAAGTCTTCTGGTCGGAGATGTTCCACTTAGCTTGACAATTCAAGACCAAAAGAAAAGCGCCGCCTAAGCGTGCGCCAAAAAACAAGTTCATTAGCACAACGCATTCGCGACAGTCCAAGTGGTATTTCCGACTTGGCCCAAGTTCAACTGTTGTTGCAGTTTCGCTTTCGGCGCGCAGGCCTTTTAACGGATTTGCTCGTGGCAACAACCACCAAACCCGCCGACTCATCATGCGCGCGACCTCTAAAGATTGGATTCAATTTTTCATTGTCCAGTATAGCAAAAAGCCGCCAGCATAAGCTAGCGGCTCTCACGGCGTTCTCACTTACTTCTCAGCAAGTTCGATATCGCTGACGATTTGATCACTGTCCAGATCTAAGGCTTGAAATTCTGGATCAGCTAAGGGTAAATGCAAGTCTAAATCTTCAAACGCTTGGATCTCTAAATTGGCTTGTGTCACGTCGGCATGCAACAAATGCCCGCCAAATTGCTGATCATCGCTTAAGAAATGCAAGTGAAAACCAGGCGCTGCCACCCCAGCAAACAATTTCGGCGAATAATAGCCGATGATCGTACCGTGCATTTCAGCTTGGGTGAACACGCTTTGGGCTTCAGCGGTCGCTTTGAGCGTTGGGTAAGGCCGCTTTTGCCCCGCCACTGCGCGCGTGGTGACATTGGCGAAAGTCCCAGTGAGCTTCACACTGGAAAACACATTTAACGAGATCAACTGTTGCGCCAAGCGCTCACGCAAGGCCGCGTCGTTCACTGCAGTCAGTTCACCAACTGGCGTAAAGTCGGCGTGATGGACATTGGCAAAGGGTACCATTTCTGAACCATCGACGACCCGGACGTCCCCTTTGGCATTCACTTGAAACACCGTGCCGTTTAAAATGATCAATTCCCCATCTAAACCGGACAAAGTGCCGATGCCAGTGTCGCCATGTTGCAATAAGTCGTGAATCGATAAGGTTCCGCCAAATAATCCCGGCACCAGATTTGCTAAAGTCCCATGTTGATACAATTGCATTGTTTCTCCTTTGTGTCGACGATCAGAATTGATCTTCTAACATGTCTGCCGACAACTTCAAGTTATCCGAATAATCCACCGGAATATCCACCACAACTGGACCATCAGTGGCAAAAGCTTCATCTAAAACAGCGCCGAGTTGTTCCGGCTTTTCGACACGCAGGCCTTTAGCCCCAAAACTTTCGGCATACTTAACGAAATCAACCGGGCCGAAGTTGACACCAGCAGAATGGCCATACTTCATTTCTTCTTGGAATTTCACCATGTCATAATGGCCATCATTCCAAATGATATGCACCAAATTGGCGTGCAAGCGCACTGCCGTTTCCAGTTCTTGGCCGGAGAACAAGAAGCCCCCATCACCAGAAATGGAAATTGCCTTTTCATTGGGGCGCACCAACGTCGCTGCGATCGCCCAAGGCAAGGCCACGCCTAAGGTTTGCATCCCGTTAGAAAAGAGCAAACGTCGCGGTTGATAACTACGGAAATGCCGCGCTATCCAAATGTAAAAACTGCCGACATCTACTGCCACGGTCATGTGATCCGTCACGCGTTTTTGCAGTTCAGCGACGATGCTCAACGGATGAGAATAAACTTGATCAGCCACAGCCGGTGGCACATCGCGTTCTTGCAATTTAGCTTGTTGGGCTTGTAAGTAGCGCTTCGCACTTGGCGCCACTTGATAGCCGCGCACCAATGGCGTCAAAATTTCTAAAGTCTGGGCAATATCGCCGATCAGTTCCGTTTCTGGCTGGAAGTTGTGGTCGATTTCAGCTGGCGCTTGATCGATCACCACAATGCGGGCTTTGCCATCGGCGTTCCAGTTACGCGGTTCGTATTCGACTGGGTCGTAGCCGATGGTGATCACAAGATCTGAGCGTTGCAGCAATTGATCCCCTGGTTGGTTGCGGAACAAACCGACACGACCAAAGAAGTTGTCTTCCAAATCCGCAGAAATGATCCCGGCGCCTTGGAACGTTTCAACGACAGGTAATTCACTGACAGATAATAATTCGCGAATCGCTTTGGTCACTGCCGCACTTGACGCACGCATGCCCAGTAATAGCACTGGCAATTGGGCATCTTTGATTTGGCGAGCCAAGTAAGTCATATCAGCAGGGCTAGCTGGGCCAAGCTTTGGTGCCTTCATCGGGCGAATCACTTCAGAAGTGACTCGCGCATCCGTCACATCTTGTGGGACTGAGACAAAACTGGCGCCTTGCTTGCCGGATTCTGCGGCTTGATACGCATTGGCGATAATTTCTGAGACGTTATCAGGATCTTGAACTTCAGCGGAATATTTGGTGATCGGCGCAAACAAGTCGGCATTTTTCATGCTTTGATGTGCAGAGCGCAATAAGTCAGCACGCTTGACTTGGCCGGAAATCGCCAATACTGGGTCACCTTCTGCGTTCGCAGTCACCAAACCGGTGGCGAGGTTGGACGCCCCAGGGCCTGAAGTCGTGATGACAACGCCGGGCTTGCCAGTGATACGCCCAATGCCACTGGCCATAAAGGATGCGTTTTGTTCGTGGCGCGCCACGATCAGCTTTGGCGCTTTCGGGTTTGTTGGGTGTTCTAATTTCTCAAAGACGCGATCGATTTTGGCTCCCGGAATTCCGAAAACGTAATCGACGCCGTGGTTGATCAAGCTATCGACGATTAAATCTGCGCCATAGCGCTTTTCTTCTGACATGAGCTGCCTCCTGTGTGGTTGTCTGTCATATAGATTACCACGAATGTGTATTAATGCAACTGAAATTTTTTAGTTATTTATTGCACAAATCGGGTTTCACTGTTTCATTATCAAAAATGATCTGTATCTATATCGCAACATTTCAATCATTGAAGCGCTTACGTTTAGCGCTATCATAACGGAAAATACCCCAACAAACAATTTTCCAACGTGGCCATTTTCAAAACCAAACCACAAAAATAGCCGAGGTTTCACACCTCGACTACTGCATTATGCGTTGAATGATTTGCTGATCTTACCGATCCCTTGTTCTGGATCCGTCATTTGGAAATCAAAATCGTACTTTTCAAAAATATGTTTGAGCTTGGCATAGTTTTCTTTATCAAAAGAACTGATATTGCCATCGATTTTGCCGACTTCGGCTTTACGCGCTAAGTTCATAAAGGCCTTTAAAGCCAATTGCGCCAGGCCCATGTTTTGGAAATCGTAGAAAGCTAAACGACTTTCACTGCCTAATGTTTCCAACACGGTGATGTGCATTTTGTCCTGCCAACGATCAGTATCAAACAATAGTTGGGATTGGAACTCCGCTTTTGAATGACCGTACTTGTCGACATTTTCAAACGGCGTATAGACGGAAATGGTAAAGCTTTTGGCTGCGGAGTCAGGCTTGTAGTCCGTATAAACGATGTATTGCGTCGCCTTCGATTCGCTGTCTGGCTGCGGTTGATTCATGCTAGATAAAATGGTGAGTTGTTGATCGCGTTCGATTGCGGCCAAGCGTTTGGCATACACCTGATCATACTCTGTTTGGGAACTCATGTTGAAACCTCCACCTGAAATGTTGCTTTCATTATAGCATTATCTATCGCATCCCACGACAGTTCTTTTCAAATTGAAATGAAAAAATAATTTTGCGGTCATGAAATAATAAAAAAAGTGACTTTTCATGCAACTGGCAAGCGGCGATAGTAGGCTTCGACCACTTGATCCCCGCGGCGCAAACCCATTGGAATCGGCACTTGATACTGATAAACAAAGCAATGGGTCGTTAACAAATTGATCGAGCGCTGGTTGTCAGGATACACTGCCGCCCAAATTTCAGTCACGCCAGCTAACCACAAAAAATCACACAACAATTCCAGCGCTTCTGCCATAAAACCTTGGCCCCAATAGTCTGGCGCCAACGCATACCCTAATTCACGCGTCAAAGATTCTGGATCATCAGGATCAGGGGTGGGTTGATAGGCCCCGATATTGCCGATCAACCGTCCGTTTAAGGTGATAGCAAAATCACTGCGTTCGAGCATAAAGCGCGTGATCGCCGCTTCGGCATCACCAATGTGGCGCATCGGCTGCATCCCGGCAGGCTGATACACCCGAGCATCTGACGCATAATTGAAATACGCTGGCGCATCTGCCAGGGTAAAATCGCGAATCACGATGCGTGAACCAACTAAGTGCATGCGCTCACCTCCTGAAATTAGTGTAAAGCATTCGACGCCGTCGAACAATTCTGGCGCCGCCGCAATCTTCGAAAAAATACGGTACAAATGAGGTACAGGCACCAGAATGCACCCGCTCGACAGTGGGTCAATGCCAAAGAAAAAGCCGCCACTCAAGCATTAAGCTCAAGTAGCGGCTGGGCGTCACGGCCGTAGACGACGAAAGAATTACTTCTTAACTTCGGTAAAGGTAACGCGTTTGCGCAACTTTGGAGAATACTTCTTCAAAGAAAGACGGTCTGGCGTGTTACGCTTATTTTTGGAAGTCAGGTAGATCCGTTCGCCGGTTTCAGCGCATGCAAGTAAAATGTTATCACGCATGTTCTTCACCTCGCTTTTAGATTTAAACTAACTTATTTATCATATCGAATTTCAGGCGTTTGTCAAGGAATTTTTCTTGACTAAGCCGTCGCGCTATTCAAAAAAGTTTCCAAGTTGCGCGATTGGTTCACCCGCGCCAAGGCTTTGGCAATGACATAAGTCGAATCTGCCTCTTGGTCGCCAAGCTTCTCCATGGCTTGGGCGCGCAAGGCGTACAACTCATCTAATAAGAACAACGAGTCATGGCTGACGGCAACTTCAATGCCTGCGCCGACATGCTTGAGGACTTGTTGGTATTCCCCTAGTTCATAATAGATTCGGGCAGTGTGCCAATAAATCGTCAACTCGACATCGAGATACTTGGCTTCTTTCAGCGGCATCCCCTTCAACAAACTCAAGGCTTGATCGATATAGACGCGCGCGCGTTCTTGGGCGCCTTTTTCCGCATAGGCCAACCCTAAACCCAAAGTGGCCATGATCGCCAATAAGTCACGTTCTCGCGTCACTAAAGGATTGAGCACCCGACCAAAGAAATAGATCGCTTCGTCTGGTTGCTTTTCGGCAAACAATTCGATCATCCCTTTGAAATAGTAGAAGCGCTTTTTGTCGTCTGAGTTCTTTAACTTATCCACATTCAACTTGTTCAACGTTTCTTTGGCCACGTCGAATTCAGAATGACGCACCAACTTTTCCACCGCAGACAAAATTTGTTGCGTCTTATCGCGGTTTTCCACCACGATATCGGCCATGGTCACCCCGAGGCGCTCCACCAAGCGCACCAGGATATTCATGCTTGGGACTTTGTTGCGTTTTTCGATCAATGAAATCGTCGCTTGCGTGCAAATACCTTTGGCTAATTCTGCTTGCGATAAACCTTTCAACTTCCGGTAATGGCGGACGCGTTCCCCCAGGATGCGTAGCGCCGGCTGTGTCTTTTGCATGACGTTCACTCCCATACTAAATCCGATTCACAATTACATACTCCATGAAAATATCATTGTGTTACCGTAATTATACTGAAAAATATTGTCGTTGACTACTATTATTGTCACGTCACTCTAAAACCAAATAATTATCACGCTTTTGTTTGTGAATTCATGATTGTTTCCATGAGGTTTCGATGACAGGCTTGTCATTACCGTTAGAAAACTTTCATGCGTAAACGTGATATTAAGGCTATTTAGAACCACTCTAACCTGTGGCTCACCCGTTAGCCTTCACCCATTACTTAGAATCCTAAAAAATTGTTCACCTAGTACGCATCGATGATTTTCTGCAAATAATCCACCACCACTTGGGGCATGTCGGCGCGCATGATGCAAGCTTCCAGCAAGCGCGAGCGGTTATACCACCGATTCCAAAAGGCTTGCGACTCTTGGGGTTGGACATGACGCAGGCGTTTTTGCCAAGCGGTCAATGCCATCACCAATGACTGCGCATAAAACTGATGCATCAACGCCAAATTGGTCAAATACAACGCAAACCGCATCGCTTCGCCATACACCAAAGGATGGGCCATGCGCTGCCACCCGTTGAGTGCGGTCATCATTAAGAACACTTTTTGCGCGCGGGTCAGCGAGCTGACATCGCTGAGTTCGTCGAGCAAATTGCCGATATGCGTATAAGTGTGCGCCCAGCCTTTGTTTTCCACATAACCGCGGCCATCTTGTTCTAAAGCGATATACGTGGCCACTGGTAGCACCAGATCATTGTAATCTTGATCAGATAACACATGATACGTGTTACGGTCGGCGTACACCACGGCACTTAAAATCATCACCGCAAACGAGCGCAGAAATACCGCGTCGTTATCCGGCTCTAAAATATGCGCGTACAACACATCAGGGGCTTGCAGGCGTTTGAACAACCACTGAATTTGATCCGGCGTCGCCCCACCGCCTTGAAGCCAGTCGCCTAGCGTGAAAAATACCCCTTTATCGCGCACTGCTGGCTGTAAACTGCCTAAATGATCGACTAAAAAGGACAATTCATCATCGCTTAACGTCGGCTGGACTTGTTTTTTATTGCGCGCATTGATGGCTTGAATTTTCTGCAATGCTGCCATGTCGTCGCTAGGCACGATCACCGGCGTGGCAGGCACTGGGGTGATATTGGCCATGATTTTTTGAATGCTGGCTGGCAAGCTGACAAACTTTTTGCCGGCGATCAGTTGATCATAAAGTTGTTGTAATGCGTGATACGTGGTTGCTAATTCGTCCATACTTGCTCCTACAATAAAATGGGTCGGGTAATTTTTTCCGTTGGGTGGGCCAACACCCAGCCAAAATCATCAGCTGTGATCGGTTTATTCACACGCATCCCAGATTGCGCCATGATGGTAAAGGCGTAATTGTGGGCCAGCGCTTGTTGCATATAAGGAGTGATCACACTTTGCGGCATGCGGCCATTCAAGTAAATACGATAACCTGGATAGCGTTCAAGTACCGAATCCAACAAGTTGTAAATGCGCTCATCATGCAATTGGCGCACCGTGACGGCCATGGCCACGCGTTCGCGAAAGTTCCCTAAAAACGCCCGCTTTTCATCAGGTTTGATCGTGGGAATGCCTAATGATTTGGCTTTGATAAAATCATTGAGATCTTCAGCCATCGGATCACCTCCTTATATGGTCAAGTTTAACACAGGGTGGGAAAAGGACCTATTTTATCGCGTTTCGTGTCGCGTCGACCTAAAGGATAGCACAACACTTCTGTTACAATGAACTCAGTCGCATATACGCCCAGACCGGAATGGCGCAAAAAGCTGGACTTGGAGGAATTGATATGCAAACAGTGGCTAGCCTCATTGCCTTGGGTGGCATTGTCGTTGCCGTTCATGGGGTGTTCCAATGGCGCACACTCAAAAAGCAAGGCGAAAATACGCACAAAGCCAAACTGATGATTCCACTTGGTATTTTAGGGGTGATCATTGGCGGCGCTTTGATCACAACCACACCAGAATATCAAAAAGGATTAGCGGAGTATGAATCAGGCACTCGCCAAAGCCAAAAGGCAGACAGGTCGAAAAAGGCATCTTCAAAGGTAAGCACCCAACCAAATGACGAATTTTCACCAACAATTTAACGCGCTACACTTACCTCATCATAAATGAATGGTGAGGTATTTGTATGGAAGATAAACCTGATGTTGTTCATTTTCAAATGGATCAGCCTAAGTTGAGGCAGTCGGAGGTGACCAAAGCACTACAGATAAAATTGAGTAATGAGAAGACCGTTATCGTCTATAACCGCGTCAACAACTATATCCTTGATGCACTTTTAAAGGCGGTGTTCTAAATGTTGCTTGATCTCAAGCGTATCGCTCAAGTCTATTTAGTATGCGGTCGTACCGACTTACGTCGAGGAATAGATGGCCTAGCTGGAATTGTCCAAGAACAATATGAACTGGATCCCTACTGTCAGAACCTCTATCTGTTTTGTGGCAGCAAGAAGGATCGGTTTAAAGCTTTGTACTGGGACGGCGATGGCTTTGTGTTATTGTACAAGCGTTATGAGAACGGTCGTCTTCAGTGGCCAATGGATCAAAACGCCGCCAAGGCGCTGACCCATCAACAGTTAACTCGACTTCTAACTGGTTGGTCGATTGAATCTTCGATTCATTCAGTAAATCCACCAAAGAAGTCGTATTCAAATCAGCAAAGGAGTGGTAAAGTCTAAATCAACAATAAGGTGGCGAGAACATGAGCAAAATGGCAACGGTCGATGAACATGCGGAAGTACTCGCGTTAAGGCAAAAGGTCGACGAATTAGAAACTCAGCTTGAGTGGTTTAGAAAGCAAGTGTTCGGCCAAAAATCTGAGCACGCAAAGCCTATGGATGCCAATCAGTTGTCCTTGTTTGCCCAACAGGTCGAACAAGCGCAAGTAGCCTTATCCGCCGCCGAACAAGAAACTCATGTCAACGCCTATGTTCGAAAGAAAAACAAGAAATCAAACGAGAAGCTCGGCCATGAGGTCGAAACCATC
>NZ_AZEU01000315.1:0-1392 GCF_001435035.1 Lacticaseibacillus manihotivorans DSM 13343 = JCM 12514 | reverse complement strand
CCGATGAGCAACGCAAGTGTGCGCCAGGCTGGAAGTTAGTGTCAATTGGACGTCGTGAGATGCGTACCAGTGCAACTTACGTTCCAGCGAAGGTAGTCAAAATCATCTACTATGTCCGGACTTATAAGAAGGTTCGAATTGATGGTGAAGGAGATCCAGAGTTTCTTCAAGCAAAGTTGCCTAACGCTGTCATTCCGCGTAGCGTCGCCACGTCCTCGATTCTTGCCAAGGTGATTCATGATAAGTATGAACTTGATGTACCATTGTATCGCCAACTTCAAGACTGGAAACGCATCGGGTTGATGGTAAGCGAAACGACGTTGAGCAATTGGATGATCGATAGTGCGGAATTGTTAGCGCCGATCTATGATTGGATGCATCAATGTCTGATTCGACAGAAGTTTCTTCAAGGAGATGAAACGCCAACTCAAGTTCTTAAAGAGAATGGCCGTAAGGCAACTGATAAGTCATACATGTGGGTTGCCCGAACAGTGCGCAAGAGCGCCACACCGATGGTGTACTTCAAGTATGATCCACATCGCAGTCAAAGCGTTGCCCAAGAACTGTACGCAAACTTTAGTGGTGTCCTTCAGTGCGATGGGTATGCCGGCTACAATGGCTTGGCAATAGAACGCGTTGCCTGCATGGCCCATGTGCGTCGGAAGTTCTATGAAGCAGCGCGTGTCTCGAAGACGCTAGATACCAGTATTCCATTGAAGTTACTTGATGAGATGTTTGGGCTTGAAGCACAATGGCAAAAGCTGTCACCAAAAGCTCGTCGAAAGCGTCGTCGGAGCAAGCTTTCCCCGTTGATGAAACGGTTCTGGTCTTGGTGTGATATGTGCGATGCCTTACCAAAGAGCAATCTAGGTAAAGCTGTTGCCTACGCAGAGAGCATGCGGCCATACGTTGATCGGCTTATGAAATATGGTGAGATTGACTTCAGCAATAACGCTTCGGAACGCAACATGAAAAGTTATGTCATGGGTCGAAAGAACTTCTTGTTCAGTACCAGCCCGGAGGGAGCGCATGCGAATGCAATTTTGATGAGTATCATCGAAACGTGCAAAGCCAACGTAATTGATCCGACGACTTATCTGACGGAAGTTCTAGACGAAATGGCACAATATCCCGAGAATCGAAAATTCGAATATCTGGGGCAGTATTTGCCATGGAATTGGAAGCAGTCATAAGAATATGGTTTTATATCAAGATCAAAGCCCAGTATCTGAGAGGAAGATTGCCTCTCAGATACTGGGCTTTTGATTATCGAACGTCATTTGATTGGGTGCTTACCTTCAAAGCAGGTCACCGACTAGAAATTGTGCAAAATAAAAAACCCGCGTTTTACAATCAAGTTAGCCACTATCGTTAGCACTCAGACAAAATAAA
>NZ_AZEU01000314.1 GCF_001435035.1 Lacticaseibacillus manihotivorans DSM 13343 = JCM 12514 | reverse complement strand
CGTAATCGATTGCTTACCGCTTTTCCTGAGGCGCATTTCACCTATGGCTACATCACAACGGTTCAGCGAAAAAAGTTGGGTTTGGCAAAAGCGCATTATCGCGATGCTGTAGCAATCAGTGGAATTCAACAAATTATTGAAGAGCCAAACTCAGTTGTGATGTTTGATCAGTTTCGGACGAAAAAACGATCATTGCATGAAGCAACGGCAC
>NZ_AZEU01000049.1 GCF_001435035.1 Lacticaseibacillus manihotivorans DSM 13343 = JCM 12514 | reverse complement strand
CGTGTGAATCATGGGATTGCGCTGCTTTTTTGAAATTCTATGAATAATCCAGGTTTCTGGATCCCAGCGTCGATTTGCGCCACTTTCACGGTTTCAGGTATCATCGCTTTTAATGTTTCAAAAAAGGCTGGTGCGACTCTAGCCAAGTTCTCAGCTCTGCCAAAAATCGTATTGAGGTCGTGAGTTTGCCGCTCCCCGATCGGAAAAACATCGCCAAATTCAGCAGTCAACGCGTCGCCACCCCATGAAATTTGCTGAGGTGGAACGGTATTTGTGATCATTGGCTGGTTGGAGTCAGCGCTGCGATACCCGCAAAATGGGCATGATGCCGCCGTATCCGAAACCTTGGTCCCACATTCTGGACAGTAAACTAACGCCATAACAGTTCCTCCAATTAATAACTTAATGCATCCGGCGACGGCGAGCAGTGAACGTCAATAACCCCACAGCAAGACTAGCCCCGACCACAGAAAGCCAAGTGGATGGACGCTCGCTGGTCTGTGGATATTGCGTTGCGGTGGTGTTTGCGCTGACTGGATTAGTGACACTCCGACGCGCATGGGCTCGATTCATCTGTTTTGGGCTACTATTCACGCGATTGCGCGCCGCAGAAGCCTTTTGACGTTGCGATTGTGAGGCAGAAACATCAGATTGATTTGACATCGAAGCCTCTGACTTGGCTTGATTTGATGAATCCACACGCACTGATGGTGCAGGATCTAAATTATCGTTGGTTGTAGTTTCATTGTTTTCATTAGAATCAATCACAGGCACAACCACTGATGTATTCGTGCTGGATTTGGGTTCATCAACTTCATCAGTATCTGTTGTAGCGACAGCAACGGATCGTGCAGATGTCGTGTTTTCAGTCGGTGTTATTTTGCTGTTTTTATCATCTGATGTATTCACCTTCACAGAAGGTGTCGCATTCGGGTTCGTGCTTGAGTCAGGTTCATTTTCTTTATTAACACTTGATCCGTGTACATCAACTGAAGGTGCAGAATCTGTGCTCTGATTTGATGTCACTTCGCCATCTTTATCAGAATTTGATGCCTTTTCAGCAACAGATTGCGAAGGCGCTGTGTTTTCATTTGACTTAGTTTCACTAGAATCAGTTGCACTCGCAGCTACAGAGGGCGCGGAATCGGTGTTCTTTTTTGATGTCGTTTCGCTCGGTTGGTTTGAATCTGATTCGGATACTTCTACGGACGGTTTAGCTTGTGAATTTTCGTTTGAGCCATCAATATTATGGTCTTTATTACCGGACACGCTTTCGACCGGTGCGGTATTTTCCTGGTGCTCAGTGGCTGCACTCGATGTTGTCACTGAACTGTTCGTACTTGAACTCGACTGTTCCTGTGTTTGGACATAAACGACCGCATTCGCATCACCGAACTTGACCGTGACATCCGTCGTCTTTTCACCCGGTTGAACATTTTCGCTTTGTTTTGCCGCCAACTGATACCCGGCTGGCAAGGAAATCGCGACCCCATCTGGTTCAATGGTCAACGCCAACACAACATCCCCAGAATCTGCGTCCAATACTTTAATTTCACGAGGAACTGACACCGTCACTGTCTGCTCAGGTTTCGTGAGCGGCGCCTCTGGTAAAATGATTTCAGTGTTCATCGCCGCATCTGGTACAAAAGTCTCTGGTGTTTCAAAACTCGGCAAGGTGGCTAAATCAGCAGTAGGCGCAACCAAATCGATCGGTGACTCGATCATGGTCGATGTAAATTGTGGCAGTGAAATCTGACTAATTGCAAAACTTTCATGAGCGGTTGTTGCTGCCGTTGTCTCTTTGACAGGTGTGGACACAGCCACAGCGTCGGCCGGACTGGTGGTTTCAGTCATACCGTCATCCCCAGCTGACGCACGTTGCAAGGCTTCAATCCATTCGTGAATCGTACTGCTGAGATTCGATTGCGCAATCATTTTGGCATCATCAGCAACTTGCTGATCAGCGTCCGCTCGCATCTGCGCGATTTCAACCACTTCTTCTTCAGAAGTGATATCTTCATCTAGTTGATTTAATTGTTCTCGGGCTGAGTCTAATTCATTCAATTGTTTCGTCAGTTGGTCATAAGTAGACAACAAGGCCTGCGCGCGATCTGAATCTACTTTCAGCGCGTCTTGTTGGGTCGTCAGCTGGGTAACTTCAGCTAATAACGTTTGTTGTTGTGCTTTCAAAGTTGCATCAGCTGATGAATCTGTGTCCGCTGATTGAATCTGTTTGGCTACAGTTTGGAGTTGGGCATAAACAGACTGTAACTTGTTTTGGGCATACTCAAGCGTCGTCATCCCAGACTTCAATTGTGCTTGTCCGTTTAACAACTGTCTATGGTTTTCTTCTAACTGCGCATAATCTTCGGTCGTTGCAGTTTTAGGGTCATATTTAGCAATAGCTTGTTGATAAGTAGACAGGCCTTGCTTAAAGGTTGACAGACCTTCATTGACTTGTTTCAAGCCTGCTTGATACTTCGTTTGTCCCGCATTATACTGTTGAATACCTTCAGCCAATTGCTGAGTCTGGTAATTAAGCTCTTGTTGCTTGGCATTATATTCGGTAGCCTTTTGTTGATATTGGGCTGTTTGTTCATTGTGTGCTTGAATCTGTTGTTGAGATTGTGCTTGTGCAGCTTCAAAATCATCTTTATTTTGATTATATTGATCTGCCGCATCTGCATAAGCTTTGGTGTCCTTATCAATTTGTGCTTGTTGTTGATCAGCCTGTGCTTGCTGAGCTTCCAAATCGGCCTTTTTTGCGCGGCGACTTGAGCGCTCGCATCAGCTTGCAACTGCGTGGAAACGACATCTTGCAACTGTTGAGCAATTGTCGGCTCAACCTCAGGCGTGTTGCCATCGTCATTCGAATTCGTGGCGGATGCAGTTGCTGACGTTTTCGTGGTTGCGGTCTGCTGGCTAGTTTGAGTCGTCACTGCATCTATTGCCGGCGTTTGCTCATCTGCCAAAACTTTCTGTCCTGTTGTGAATAGCCCCGCCGCGAGGATTGCGACTCCTGTTTCAATGCCCACTTTCATGCCTTGATCCCCCATAATTTTCGAATTACTTATATTAAAACACTTTCACGTCTGTCAATCAGTATAAAGCGATGACATTGTGATAAAAATATTTTTACAACCACTCTCAACCGCATCTCCATATTATTGGAACCACAATGGTAAATGATCCCGTCATCAACTCAAAAAAGCTTCACCCACCTTTTGTTTGGGATGAAACCTCTAATACCGTTTTACCACCGCAGTCCGCACATTGATTTCTACCATTGTATGCCCGTCCCACAAATAGATCTTGTCATACGGCACATCAGCTAGTTGCTTTAATACCCCGTCCACTTCAGCCCGTGCATCTGGCATCACGTGAATGAACAGATTATTTTCGTTGAAGTGGCGATATTGTTCAAATTTCTCAGATTTCCGCTGAACCGCGCTGGCCACATCGTTCAACGCGCCAGAAGCTAAGGCTCGCTGATCGTTTTTTTCATTGAATCGGTAATGCGTCTCGATGCCCATTCTTGCAAGCGCCCGGCGCTTTTGTTTAGTCGGCTCTTGGACCAATAGTTGTCGGAGGTCATCACGCACACCAGCCGTCACTTCAACGCCGATATTGTCAATTTCATCTTGAATATCGGGTCGATCCGCCAACTTCGCATGTTTGAAGCGGTCAGGTAATCGTAATTGTAAAGCTTCCAATGCAGTTTGCTCAGAATGCAACATTCTTGTCGGCATGCGTGCACCTCCTTTGCTATCATCATATCATCGCCAAACAAAAAGCGCACAGCTTCGCAGTTACCAACATTCTCGGCTTGTGCTTTGGAAATTTTCATCGAATTCCAGTGACTCCAAATTTAACGATATTTCAGCTGAATCGAAGCAAATCAACTCGTAATATTACCCGATAGTTTGTTCTATTTCGTCATCATCTTGGTCTGCAGTCTCAACGACTAAATATTGATCCCGTAAACTTTGACGAATCTCTTTGGTAAGTTTTTGCTTTGCCTGAAGAAGTGAGTACAGTTGCACTTCTAGCTCGTTTGCGTCCCGTTGCGATTCGACTTGATTGACACGGTATGCCTTTTGATTGGTAAAAACCATTTCAGGATATTCATATTTTGGCGCTTGTGTCTTAGCTTCAGGCCCAGGGAAGACTTTCTTGACGATCATCATGATAAAATTGGCTGTAATCAGTTTTCCAGTCTGATGCGCTGTATCCTGATCAAGTAAAAAATGAATTCCATTTTTAGTTGTTACCACTTGTAAATCCATGACAATTCCCCCATAAAATTGACCACAAAGCTAAACTTTAAATAGATAAAGTAATTAAAGTTAGCTTGCAACGGCACCGACTTTACCATCCATAAGTTGTTGAAGAGCATCGTAACCAATAATTTGAATCTTGCCACCCTCTTCTTGGCGGGCAATGGCATCCAACTCTTTTTTACTATGCACGCCATCTTTAAGGCGACTATCAACTTGAGTGCCAAGCACCAGATAATCTGTTTTCCCAGATACTGATCCAGTTGCTCGACCACCATGGGCTTTGATGCTTTCAACTATCTCTTCGCGTGGTGCTTCCATAAAGTCACCGGTTACCACAAATCGTAAACCAGCGAGTGTTTGTGGTTCATCGTCAAGTTTAATTTCCACTCTGGAAAGTTTGTTATCACGGAGATGTTGATACAGAACGAATTCAGTTAACGAATCATTCAACGCATTGTGGGAGCGATTGACCACACCGAAGTATTTCTTCAAAGTTGGTAACTTCAAGTTTGGTAATTCTTCAGGAAAATCTCTATCTTGGGCCAAATTCCAAGTATCTAGTACCTCGACTTGATCTTCGTAAAAACCATTGGCAAGAATAAATGGAATATCAAACTTAACAATATTGTGTCCAACCAATGGCAGGTTGCCAACAAAGGTCATAAACCGCTGCATGACCGGCTCAATATCATCTGCATCTTGCATATCCGTTGGTCTAATCCCAGTGAGATAAACAATTTTTGCTTCAACTTCTCGATGAGGATTAACAAATTCATCAAACTGATCCACAATCTGGTCATTCTTGACTTTTACGGCAGAAAGTTGAATGATCGCGTCATTTCTTGGTGAAAAGCCACTGGTTTCAATATCGAAAACGACGAAATCCTTGAGTGATCGGTGAATTTTTCGAATAATCGGATCCTGATGTACTTGACCGCGACGCTCCTCGCCCCACACATTAGTCTCATTTAGCTGGGAAACCTTTGGACTCGTTTTTGGTTGAACGACATTATCTTTCACAATTTCGGATTTAGCCGGCACGTTCTCATTCTCTTTCACTAAATCTGCCGCGACATCATCATTTCCATGTTGCGAAGCTGACGAGGAGTACTTCACTTCAGAAAGTTGAGACACGTCAGACTGAATTTGAGTGTGATTTTTACGTTCTTCATCAGTTCCTGCCGATTCATTTTGGAGAACTTCCACAGCATCGTTAGGAGTAATTGTCTCGTCTTGAATTGTTGTGGTCATTGTCTTGGACTGCTCTTTATCCTTAATCAAACACGAAGAATTAGACTTGTCATCTTTCGAATCAGACTCGTTTGTTTGATCCTCAGTTACTGTAGCAGTATTTGCTTTGTTTTCGACAGGACTGCTCTTAGATTCTGGATGCTTTAACTGACGAAATTCACTCCGAGAAATGACAAAGCGTTTCCTCACACCAGCAATCGTGACGACGACTTTTTTGCCCCACACGATCGACCAAAGCGCCCATCCCATCCAAAACAATCCAATATAAATTGGGGTCAGGATAAACCCGCCAATGAGACCGATGAGTTGGCCCCAACTGAGGTGTCGTTTTAAGAAAATGGGTTCATTACTGGCTACTTTTGCGGCAAGTAACGACTCAAACTCTTCACTACCAAACTTTTTCATTTTCTCCCCCTTGAAATTAAAGCTCGATGCTATTAAGATGGCCGCGAATAAAACTATGTCGTTTATCTTATCACAATCTGTCGTTTCACCCAACTTTTACGCAGTTTAGAAGAGTTTACAATATATTTATCAATCACGTGATTTTATTGAAACACCCACTCGATTTACCCCACACTTTGCTATACTTGAGTCAAACATATCCTGGGAGGTTTCATAATGCAAACCAAAGAAGTGATGGCAGATCTCGTCCGTTTTCGAGAAGAACGCGACTGGGACAAATTTCATACCTTGATTAACTTGGCGCGGGCTTTAAATATTGAAGCATCCGAAGTTGAAAAAATCTTTCAGTGGAAAACTTCAGATGACGAGCTGTGCGAACAAGACCGCCAAGACCTCAAGCTGGAAGTCGCTGATGTCCTAACCTATGCCTATTACATGTGTGACCGGCTAAATGTGGATCCTAACGACATTATTGAAGAAAAATTTTCTAAGAACAAGAAACGTCACTGGGATTTTGAGGAACAAAAATGAGTGAACAAAGTCCCGTTGTTTTTCCAGTTACATACGGTCGTGATGGTTTAGCAGTGTTGAACAATATCCAAGACGAAAAAAAGCGCACATTGTTGCTGGATTACCCAACCGTCTATGTCATCGGCACCGAAGACAAGCGCCATGCAGTCATGTTGTACGTCGGTGAAACAACTGATATTCGCCAGCGGACCATTCAACATATGGACATTGACCCTAGTAACCACGAAGAGTGGCAACAAATCGCGCAAGGCAAAGACGGTCGCATGGTGGTAATCGGTCATCCCCATTTCAATCCTGGATTATTCACCTCGGTATTTGGGACATGAAATCGCATCTGGCCGGTCTG
>NZ_AZEU01000003.1 GCF_001435035.1 Lacticaseibacillus manihotivorans DSM 13343 = JCM 12514 | reverse complement strand
TCATGATACCGCTTGGCAATTGAGAGGGATAGGCGGTCTGTTATTAGGTGCTTACACAAGTTCAGCAAGCAAGGAACCCACAACAAAAATCAGAACTAAAAAATAAACTAAATGATATACACCATGAAATCAGTAATCGAACACAAAAACAGCTACAAGCATTTGCTGAACAGAATCCGGAAATCAAACAACCTGATCCTGAATCTGATCGAAGCATGAAACGTTAGCCAGTTTTTAAAGGACATGCTATAATGGAGACAGAAAAAGGAAGCCCTGCGCTAACAAGACTTCCCATGCAAGCCGCTTCAAAGGCGGTGGCATTAGTTAACTAAACGATACTGTCGTCCCGTAACTCGCCAAAGTTATAATCGGGGCGGCTTTTTTATTTGTTCCTTTTGTCGATGCATGTTAGCAACGCTAAAATAAACATTGCAAACAGCAACATCAACGAGAGTGTCTGGAAGACGCTCATTGACTGTGAAACCTTCCTGAAGATTATTCCATGTTCCCATGGGCCTCACCTCGCAAGGGAAAAGACAGCCACCGCCCTTAAAACTTCCTGCGTAATCTATTATACAAGTGAATTAAGTATTGACCAAGAACAATAAAAATTAAGTCATGGAGTTTCATAGGATCCTAAATTTGATCAAATTAAGCTCAGCAAAACATCTTTTGTAGATACCCTTTTTTAAGTTCTTGGAGTTTTTCAAGCTTACGCTGATGAAGGGTAATAGTGTCGTCGAGTTGCTTAAAGAATAATCCTATTGTAAACTGTTTGTTTATTGGAGGGACTAGTATATTCAATTTTTAATTTCTAATATTGGAACTAAATTAGTGATGACTGATCCGGGATTAGTACTAGTTTTTCAGAAAATCATCTATTGTAAATTGAAGAGAACATTCGGAATCCGTTATTCAATTATTTATTCTAAATCTGATTAACGCTTGATTAAACACAACTTTATCAATATTGTTAGGAATACTAGATACTATATCTGTTGTTCCAACACTACTCATAATAAAACTATTTGAGGGTAACTCCAACTTTTTTAATTTTCTTACAGGTCTCACAACTTGGCTTTGATTCAAAACGACATTAAAGCGTTCAACGTCTAAGTATCACATTTTCAAATTTTTATGCCCATGTGCCTTTTACCATCTACTATTTATTGAGTGGTGTCATCGCGCAGTTTATACCGTTCCGATTACTCAAATAAGCGTCAAATAATTCC
>NZ_AZEU01000313.1 GCF_001435035.1 Lacticaseibacillus manihotivorans DSM 13343 = JCM 12514 | reverse complement strand
TCATGATACCGCTTGGCAATTGAGAGGGATAGGCGGTCTGTTATTAGGTGCTTACGAAGCTTTTGCCCCCACGCAAAAAAGCCAAGCACAAGGCCTGGCTTTCAAACGATTATTCGAGGAAATCTTTGAGTTGCTTGGAGCGACTTGGGTGGCGCAGTTTGCGCAAGGCTTTCGCTTCGATTTGGCGGATCCGTTCACGGGTGACGCCAAAGACTTTACCCACTTCTTCCAAGGTCCGGGTACGCCCATCATCCAACCCGAAGCGTAAACGCAAGACGTTTTCTTCACGGTCAGTTAAGGTGTCTAAGACAGATTCGAGCTGTTCTTTGAGCAATTCGTAGCTGGCATGGTCTTCTGGACTCGTCGCATCGGCATCTTCGATGAAGTCGCCTAAGTGAGAATCATCCTCTTCACCAATCGGGGTTTCAAGGGAAACGGGTTCTTGGGCGATTTTCAAGATCTCGCGGACTTTATCCGTTGGCATGTCCATTTCCGCGCCAATTTCTTCAGGCGTAGGTTCGCGACCTAAATCTTGCAACAATTGACGTTGGATGCGGATCAATTTGTTGATAGTTTCAACCATGTGCACAGGAATCCGGATCGTACGAGCTTGGTCGGCAATGGCGCGCGTGATGGCCTGACGAATCCACCAAGTGGCGTAAGTGGAGAATTTGAAGCCTTTGCGGTAATCAAATTTCTCAACGGCTTTCATCAAGCCCATGTTCCCTTCTTGGATCAGATCCAAGAACTGCATGCCGCGGCCAACGTAACGCTTGGCAATGGAAACCACCAAACGCAGGTTAGCTTCAGCTAAGCGTTGCTTGGCTTCTGGGTCGCCGGCTTCGATTTTCAAGGCCAAAGCGACTTCTTCGTCAGCCGTCAGCAAGTTGACCCGGCCGATTTCCTTGAGGTACATCCGCACAGGGTCGTTGATCTTGACACCACTTGGCGCAGAAAGGTCTTTCATTTCCTTTTTGGTGACGGCTTTGGTACTTTTGATCGATTGCGCCGTAGGATCACCATTTTTGTCGACAACTGCAATGCCGTTGTCTTCAAGTTTTTGCATCAAATCATCAACGGCTTCGCTGCGCAGTGCAAAAGGCTTGACCACCTTGCGAGCCAAGTCATCATCGGTGATTTGTTTGGCCTTTTTGTAGTCTTTGATGATCTGCTTAACGGCAGCATCATATTTTGGATCGGTTTTCGTGGTTTTTTCAGCCATTAAAGTTCCTCCTTGAAAATGCCATTGCCTACTCAGCAACACTTCCGGTCTTATAAGCACGCAACAATTGGATGTATTGCATGCCTAATTGGGTCGCCCCCGCTTTATCCCCTAATACCTGCGCTTGATGCAATGCCGCTTTGACTTGTTGCAGCTGCGCATAGGCGTCTTCTTTGCCCGCCAAAGCGATCAGCTCTTCGATGACATCATCATCAGGTTCAGGATAGGTTTGTTCACTCAAATTAGTCGCCAACGCCACCAAGTCTGCTGGCACATGGTCCAAATACCCCGCAAACTGGGGTGGATTGGTCGCTGCAGCATAGCTCACCCAAGCATCAAACAAACTTTGATATTGGGCATGCCCGAATTGAAAGTTGCTTTGGTGCAACCGCGCTGCCACTGCCGGTTCGATCCAAGCGTAGGCGAGCAATTGCCGCTCTGCTTGTTCGAACTTGTCAAAATGCTGCTGGGGTGCTGGGGAAACTGGCCCGGCAAACGTTTGCCCATACTCATCAGGCATCGGCGGTGGCGCAACATCTGGCCAAGGCGCATAGTCGGATTGCGGCGCTACTTGCTGCGGGGCGGTTTGGGGCAGCGAAACTTTCAAATCATTGACGGCAACACCAGTGGTTTGACTGATTTGCTGCAAGTACACCGCCTGCTCTGCACCAGCAGGGACCAGGGCGACGGTTTTCAACGCGGCATCCAAGTATTGCAACTTGTCTGCATCGTTGGCCATGTCCAAGCCCAATGCATCATGATGCAAAGCAAAAGCCGTTGGCGTCAACACCGTTTGGACTTGTTGTTTGAACGCGTCCGCCCCGCGCGCTTTGATATACTCGTCTGGATCCATACCGTCTGGTAAGACGACGACATTGGTTTGCAGGCGTTTGTGGTTTTGCACCAAAGTGAGCGCACGAGCCGTCGCATTTTGCCCAGGCTCATCACCGTCATAACAAATCGTCAATTGCCGGGTTTGTTTGGCAATGATATTGACTTGATCTTGGGTCAAGCTGGTGCCCATTGAGGCGATTCCCACCGGCACCCCAGCTTGATACGCCGCGATCACATCCATAAAGCCTTCAAACAGCACGGCAGCACCGAATTGCTTGAATTCAGTTTTCGCGGCGTCAAGGTTGAACAAGACATCGCGCTTATTGAACAGCTTAGTTTCTGGACTGTTCAAGTACTTGGCTTGATGCGATGCTTTGTCCAACACTCGGCCAGAAAAACCGATTACATTGCCGGACGCATCTTTTAACGGAAACATCACGCGATCATTGAAGCGGTCATACAGCGTGGCTTGGTCATCTTCGACAAACAACCCACTGGCGCGTTGTGTTGCATAATCGACTTGTTGCTGATCCAAAAAGGTCCGCATCAAGGTGCGATCTTTTGGCGCATAACCGATATCAAAGTGATCGATCGTCTCCCGAGTCAACCCACGATCCGTCAAGTACGCTAAAGCTTTCTCACCGGCTTGCGTATTCACCAAAATGTGATGACACATATCGGTGATTTTTTTGAGCAAGGCAATTTGTGCGGCGACTTCTGGGTCAACTGGCGCGCGGTTGGCTTGCACCGTGATGCCGAGGTCAATGTGTGCAAACTCAGCGACTTTCTCAACGGCTTCCGGGAAGCTCACTTTGTCGTATTGTTGCACAAAGGAAAAGACATTCCCACCGCGGCCACAAGAAAAGCACTTGAAGATCTGCTTAGATTCGTTGACGGAAAAGCTCGGCGTGTTTTCATCATGGAAAGGACAAATGCCGAATAGGTTTTGGCCGGCGTTGTGCAGTTGCACATACTGACCCACATAATCGGCGATGCGGACGCTGTTGCGCACTTCGTCGATTTTGGTTTCCGGTATCATGCCTGCCATGCCCTCACCTCCTCGTAGCGGTAAAAAGTCGCACTTCATGGTGAAATGCGACTTTTGAGATCGTGTCAGCGCAAAATACTGCAACCTATAGTATAGCCGCTGAGGCCTGGATTTGCAAGCACTGATTTATCGTAAGCAAGTAGTTTTTTCGGTTGAAAAGCGCCAAGCTTCAGGGTGATCGACTCCGGCTGGACGGACATGGAACGCTATGACGCTCGTCGGAGCTAACTTGGATCATTCGCTATGCTCATGATTCAAGTGGATCTCCTTCTCGCTGGATTCTAAGCGGTAAACCGCTAAGAATCCCACGGCTGATGTCCGTCCAGCCTTCGTCGATCACCCTTCCGCTTCACTTTTTCTGCAACTTGCTCACGCCGCAACAACTGCGCAAACAATAAAAACGAAATGACGGTTAAACTTACTTGACGATGACTTGAGCCACGGCACCAAATTGATGGATCAAGTTGGCGAGGTTCGTCAACTCACGCAAGCGGTTGGTGCGAACAGCTTCGTCTTCTGCCATGATCATAGTTTCCGTGAAGTAATCAGTGATCACCGGTTCCAAGCCAGCTAAAGCAAGATAGTTGGCGTCGCTTGGCTTGTCGTCAAACTTGATGGCAACAGCGATGGCTGCATCATGCAAAGCTTTTTCGCTTGGGTTTTCGAACAATTTAGCATCAACCGCGCCTTCAGTTGGGGTCTTGTCGGCAATGCGAGTGACCCGACCTAAGGCTTCCATCACTGGTTTGAAGTTATCATCGTCAGCGTGGGCAGTTAAGACGTTGGCTGCATCGATCATCGCTTCGACGTCAACAGTTGGTGCGGCAGATACGGCATCGACGATATCATGACGCACTTTTTGGCCCGCTAAGAATTGGTTGACGCGGTCGCGCATGAAGTCGGCCAAAGCTTTGGCATTAGCTGCATAGTCCAAACCGGCGAGTTGATCGTTAGCAGCCAGTGCTTTGACAGCAGCGGTTTGCACAGCGTTGACATCAAAGGAGAAGTGATGGGCCGCGATCATCCGCACGATCCCGTAGGCTTGACGACGCAAAGCGTAAGGGTCATTGGAACCACTTGGGATCAAATCGACGGCAAAGAAGCTCATCAAAGATTCAAGTTTGTCAGCTAAAGCTAATACCGTGCCAACGATACTTTCAGGCAAAGCGCCATCAGCGGAAATTGGCATGTAGTGTTCGCGGATCGCTTGAGCGACGGCTTTATCTTCACCAGCTAAGTTGGCGTACACTTCACCCATGGTCCCTTGCAGTTCAGCGAATTCACCGACCATGGCCGAAACCAAATCGAACTTGTAGATTTCTGCGGCGCGTAAGACATGGGCTTTGTCGTCCGCAGTCAAACCGAATTGATCGGCTAACAAGCCAGCAATGGTCTTAGTGCGGTGCATTTTGTCCGCCATGCTCCCGATTTTATCATGGAAGCTGACGGTTTCCAGACGCTTGGTGAAGTCAGCGATGGTTTTCTTTTGATCTTCGGCATAGAAGAAGGCGGCATCTTCAAGGCGCGCGGTCAAGACTTTGACGTTACCGGCGATCACGTTTTCCATGTAATCGGAATTGCCGTTGCGGACCCCGATGAACGCGTTGACCATTTTACCTTGGGCATCGCGAGCATAGAAGTAGCGTTGGTTATCTTTCATGGAAGTGATGAGGACCGCTTCTGGGATCGCAAGGTATTTTTCATCAAAACGCCCAGCAAAAGCAGTTGGCCATTCGACTAAATTGTTGACTTCTTCTAATAAGTCGGCATCTAAATCGATGGTCCACGCATTGTCTTCAGCAATCTTGGCAATTTGATCCGCGATCAGTTGCTTGCGGGCAGCTGGTTCGACGATCACAAATTGGTCTTTAAGCGCGTCGACGTAATCAGTGGCAGTCTTCAATTCAACGGCGTGGCCTAAGAAGCGGTGGCCTTCAGTGGTGCGACTAGCTTCAACGTCTAATAAGGACATTGGGACCACTTGATCATCTAATAAAGAAGTCAACCAGTGAATCGGGCGAATGTATTCAAAATCATTGTTGCCCCACTTCATGCGAGTTGGGAACGTCAAGGATTTGATCACCTTGATCAAGCCGGCGAGGATTTCTGCGGCAGGCTTGCCAGCCACGGCTTTTTGCAAGTACACATAGTCGACACCTTTGAGTTCACGAAATTCGATATCGTCAACGGTCATGCCTTGGCCGCGCGTGAAGCCGATTGCCGCTTTGGTCCAGTTGCCATCAGCGTCTTGGGCGATTTTCTTCGCTGGGCCTTTGAGATCTTCTTCCACATCAGCTTGTTTGTCAGCTAAATCAGAAATCAACAAAGCCAAGCGCCGTGGGGTGGCATATTGTTTGATCTCACCAAAGTCCAAGTTGTTGTCTTTGAGATACTTGGCCGTTTTTTGAGCGAATTGTTTGAGGCTTGGGGTGACCACATGCGCTGGCATGTCTTCCAAACCGATTTCAAGTAAGTAGTTTGCCATTATTTTGCGGCCTCCTCTGCATGCTTCAACAATGGAAAGCCCAGCTTTTTGCGTTCTTCAACAAAAGCACGCGCAACTTTGTGGGCCATTTTGCGGATGCGGTTCATGTAACCGGCACGTTCAGTGACCGAAACCACGCCGCGCGCATCCAACAAGTTGAAGGTATGCGAGCACTTCAAAATGTAGTCATACGCTGGGTGCACCAAACCGAGATCCATCAGGCGCCAAGCTTCTTTTTCATAGGCATCAAAGAATTGCAGCAACATGTCTTGGTTGGATTCTTCAAAGGAATACTTGGAGTGTTCGTATTCAGGTTCTTTGAAAATGTCGCCGTATAACACGCCATCACCCCATTCGAGGTCAAACACGTTGTTGACGTCTTGAATATAAGAAGCTAAGCGTTCAACGCCGTAAGTGATTTCGGAAGTGACTGGGGAGACTTCAAGGCCGCCGACAACTTGGAAGTAAGTGAATTGGGTGACTTCCATGCCGTCCAGCCAAACTTCCCAACCCACACCGGCGCAACCCATGGATGGGTTTTCCCAGTTATCTTCAACAAAGCGGATATCATGTTCCAAAGGTTCAATGCCTAACGCACGCAAGGAATTCAAGTAGTAGTTTTGGACTTCTTTAGGACTCGGCTTGATCACCACTTGGAATTGATGATGTTGGTACAAACGGTTTGGGTTTTCACCGTAACGGCCATCAGCTGGTCGACGGGATGGTTCCACGTAAGCGGCAGCCCATGGTTCTGGGCCGATTGCCCGCAAGAACGTGTAAGGGCTCATGGTACCGGCGCCTTTTTCCGTATCGTAGGATTGCATCAGCATGCAACCTTTGTCGCCCCAGAACTTTTGCAAGGTCTGGATCATTTGTTGGACAGACATTTTTTTGGTCATGTCGGATCTCCTTTGATCAGCCAGTTCGAATTGATGAGTTACTGGCTGACATGCGTTAGTTAATTTTCTTCGGTGCCAATCAAAAAAGCGCCACTATGCCAAATAATTGACATAGGGACGCTTACGCGCGGTTCCACCCTACTTCACGGCTTGCACCGTGCACTTGATTGATCGGTTCGAAATGCCCCTCACAGTTAAAAGCATGAGGCTTGCACTGTCCCTCACTCGCTTAGCTCGCAGCTGCGACTCTTTTTCTCAACACCGAATATATGTGTTTAGTATACCAGTTTTCACGTGATTTTCAATGGGTCTGCGCTCACTTTAATTCAGAATGTTGCAAGCGGCTGGCTTGAATCGCGTGTTGTTTGTCCAGCCATGGCATCAAGGCTTTGGCTAAGGCGAAGAAGACGATGGAAACAGTGGTGCTTTTGATCAAGTTGAACGGCACGACGACCACGGCACAGTACTTGAGCAAGGACATCCCCAAGTGAAACCCCATCACCGCCATGTACACCGGCATCAGCACCAACCAGTTCAACACGACCATCACGATAGTCAACGTCAGCGTCCCACCGACTAACCCGGCGATTTGCCGCCATAAACTGTTTTTAGAATGCATTAACGCCACTGGTGGCCACATGAACAAAACACTGGCAACAAACGCGGTGCCATCGCCGATCAAGTTCACAAACCCGCCACCAGTCATGACAAAATGTAACAGCGAGCGCACAAACGCGACCATGATCCCGCCGGCTGGGCCATACAACAGCCCGCCGATCAACACGGTGAGATCCGATAAGTCGAGTTTCAAGAAATCAAATCCCGGCAAAATTGGAAAGGCCAAAAACATTTGTAACACGAATCCCACTGCGGCCAGCAATGCGATCCCCACTAAACGGTACACCTTAGAACCAGACATAGCACATTCCTCCATGTTGGTCGCTTCAGTCGAGCCAAAAAAGGCCTGTTTCCCCAAAGGCAAACAGACCTCACTTGAATGTTCATTCAAATAAGCGCTATCTTCTTTACTCTAGACTGTACTATCGGTCAAGGATTCACACCTTGTCAGCCGCACACAACATGCGGGTCGCGGACTGTCACCGCCGGTCGGGAATTGCACCCTGCCCTGAAGACGAACCAAATATTTAATTACGAGACAAATTGTAACCGCTTCAACACTATCTGTCAATTCACGATAAGTTGGCAATTTCTTTGAATCGCTGACTAGTATTTGCGAATCGTTGGTGGCGTGTAGGTGTTGAAGAATTCGCCGATTTCATCCAAGTTATCAGAGAACAACAACTTGCTGCGATGTTCTGCCGTCAAGAATTCATTGGCCACCATTTTATCAAACATCTCGGCTAACGGATCCCAATACCCGAACGCATTATAAAAGGCACAAGGCGCATCGTTATCACCGACGCGCGCCCAAGAGAAGGCTTCACTGATTTCTTCCAGCGTCCCAGGACCACCAGGAAGTGCAATGCAACCGCTAGCCATGCGCAACATTTCTGCTTTGCGCGTTGCCATGTTCGGCACCACCACTAAATCTTCGAGCTCTTCTAGCGCCGCACCGCGCTTGTATAAGTTATCTGGCATGATGCCAGTGACGCGCCCGTCAAGCATTAACACGGTTTTGGCGAGAATGCCCATTAAACCGACACCGCCGCCACCATAAACCAAGCTGTGGTCATTGGCGACTAGCCATTTGCCTAAATCTCGCGCTGCGGTGATATATTTCGGGTCATTCCCCGTATTAGCGCCACAATAAACTGCGATCCGACTCATAGTTGACCACCCTTCTCTAAGATCTCATTGATTTTAGTTTGAACCGCATAATCGGAATTGCTACCGATACGTTCATCTGCCACTTTGTCCAGTTCTGTTTGACCTGCTTGCATCACAAAGCTGTGGCCAGCAATCGTCAACATTTCCGTGTCATTCAAGTTATCGCCGAAAGTCACCATTTCATCAGGCGTCACGTCAATGAGTTTGCCAAGTTCTGTGAGGGCATGGCCTTTGTCGACGTCAGCGTGCATCATATCCAAGAAATAATCCCCGCCGATGGTGACATGGAAGTCATCTTTAAATGGGGTGGCGTAATCCGGTTCGAAAATGTCATACGTTTCCCCACCTGGGAAGTACACTGAATACTTGGCAACTTGCGCGTCAACTTGGGTGAGATCATCGACCACTTCAAGTTTGGCAAAGAATTGGCCGAGATAATCACGATATTGTTCAGCAGATTTGGCAATATAAGCCGTATCTAACGCGCATAAAATCGGCTCGCCGAGTTTTTTGGCATAAGTATAGTTGGTCAAGCGGACATAATCCGCTTTGGGAATAAATTGCGCGTAAACCATTTCCCCATCGCGCACGACGACAGCCCCATTTTCTGCGACTAAGCTGACGACATCAGCCACTGGCGCAAACATTGGCTTCAAGGTATACAGCGGGCGACCAGACGCGGCGACAAAATGCATCCCTGCATCGTGAACTGCGCGAATCGTATCGTAGAAGTTCGGCGGCAAGTGGCCGGCTTCATCTAATAAGGTATGATCGAGATCTGAGGCGATCAATTTGATTTCAGTCAAGGCGGACATCCTTTCTGGTACGCTTTCAAGTATACGCAAATTTTCCCGACAAAAAAAGCCGGCATGTGCCGACTTTCTTCATTAATCTTCAGTTTCGTGTTCTTTTTGTTCGTGCCATTCGTTTAACGAGATCAACCCGCTCATGGCGATTGGCAACAAGATGACCAAAATGATCAACCCGAAAATCACGCCGAGAGCGACTTGAATCAAGGTGGTGACGCCACTTGGAATGAGTGCCGCAAACGTTCCGCCTAAGATCACAGCGGCGGATAAAACCACCGCGCCAATGGTCGTGGACGCTTTAAGCATCCGTTGACGCAAATCAGGTTCTTGTTTGTCATCTTTGAAGCGGATCATCAAGAAGATACTGTAATCGACCCCTAAGGCCATCAACATGATGAAGGTAAAGAACGGTGTGTTCCAGCTCAATAAGTTATCGTCCAGCACATGCATGGAGAACAAGCGGGTGATGCCCATTGAAGCAAAGAACGCGGTGACTAACGTGCCTAAAATGGTCAATGGTTGCAAGATCGATTGGGTGACAACGATCAAGGCAATCGCGATCCCGATCAACATGATCGTGGCGGTGCGTTGGAAGTCGCCATTAGCTAAGCTTCTCAAATCATTATCTTGAGAGGTTTGCCCGGCAATGGCCACTTGACTGCCTTTCAACGCAGAATGTTTCATCTTGGCGTCTAAGTCACGCTTCATGGTCTTGAATTGGTTGTTGGCTTTGGTGGAGTTTGGATCCCCTTTGAAGACGACGGTGAAGTACGTGATGTGCTTGCCGTCTGCCATGTAAGTATCCAAACTTGGCTTGAAAGCTTTGGAGTGGATCGAGGCTTTTGGCAAATAGAAATCTTTGCCCATGTAGGAGTTTTGTAATTCTAAGAGGTATGAACGCATGGTCTTAGAGCCACTGGCGATCGTTGATAACCCCTTGTCAGCAGCGGTCAAGCCAGTGCCTAATTCAGACAACTGCTTGGTCATGCCGGAAAGTTTCGTGTTGAGTTCTTGAACGCCGGTGTTGACTTGGGTTTCGCCTGAATTCAACGCAGCCGAGTTGTTGTTCAACGTGGTGGCGCCAGCTGCGACTTTTTGCGCCCCAGCATTCAAGGTATCAGAGCCGGTAGCCAAAGCACTTAAGCCACTGGCCAACTTCGCATTGGCTTGGGCCACTTTAGAAGCACCACTGGAAACTGAACCCGTTGCAGTCGATAAGCTGTTGGCGCCAGTGGCCACTTGGTTGGATCCAGAGGCTAAACTATTAGCCCCGCTGACCAATTGACCAGAAGCGCTGGATAATTGACTAGCACCGTTGGCGGCAGTTTGCGCCCCAGCAGCAGCTTTAGCCGCACCACTAGCAGTTTGTTGGGCACCGGAATTGGTTTTGGCAGCTCCGGCAGCAAGTTTGGCCGCACTTGACGTTAAATCAGAAACACCAGAAGTGAGTTCTGGCAATTTAGCAGCAGAAGCAGTCACTTGATCATTCAAGGTAGTCGTTCCAGTGGCCAACTTGCCCATCGCCGTGGTCAAAGCAGTGATTTGGCTTTCAATTTCTGGGGTGAACTTGGTGATCACACCTTGGTTTTCACTATTGGTGATGGCTTTGATCAATTGTTGGGCTTGCGTTTGTAAAGTGGAAATCTGTGAGTTCATCGTGTTGGCACCTTCAGCCAATTGCTTGGTCCCAGCATTTAACTCACTCATTTGGGTGGTTAAACCAGAGGTACTGATTTGCAAGGTTTGCGTCCCTTTGCTCAAAGCCGCAGTCCCAGTGGAAACTCGATCAGTACCAGAAGCCACTTGCTTGGCGGCACTGGCCACTTGGTTCGTTCCAGAAGCAACTTGTTGAGCACCACTAGCTAATGAACTGGTCCCAGAAGCGGCTTGGCTAGCCCCTGAGGCTAAAGTATTCGCACCACTGGCAGTTTGGCTGGCACCACTAGCTAAAGTGCTGGCACCACTGGCAGTTTGACTTGCGCCAGAAGCCAAAGTATTGGCACCATTTGCGGTTTGGCTGGCACCAGAAGCGGCAGTTTTCACGGAACTAGACGCAGTGGAAGTCCCACTAGCGACTTGGGCAGTGCCAGATTGCACTTCAGACACGCCGTTGGTATAAGACTTCACAGCCTTTTGCAATTGGCTGGAGCCATCAGCAAGCTCTTGCACTTGCGCGATTTGTTTATTGGTATCCGAGCTGGACAATTGCGAGTTCGCAGAATTCAACCCACTCTTGATTTTCTTTAAACCAGCTTGGGAATCTTTCAAACCTTTGGTGATGGTTTGGAGTTGATCGCCTAAATACATTTCAGACAGCTTGCTGCCACCAGGCTCAGTGACAGAAGCGACAGTTTTGATTCCGTCTTCTTTTTGCAGATATTGGGTCAAGTCATCGATAGCGGCAAGTTTAGCTTGCGTGTCGAGTTTCTTGTCAGACTTAATGTAAATCGTGGCTGGTGCGGACATCCCTTTGGAGAAGTGATCTTGGATGACCAAGTAGCCGGCTTTGGATTGATAGCTGGATGGCACTTCATCAGCGTTGTTGAAGTTTAATTCAGAGTTATACCCTAGGGCAAATGGGACCCCGACTGCTAAAACGACGGCGATGGCGACCACTGGTTGAGCAATGGCGGCACGAGACAACCCGTGCCACAACTTGGAAGACCCTTCGCCACCAGCGACTTTGCTAGGCCAAAACATTTTTTCGCCAAGGACGTTCATAAAGAACATGTTTAACGTCAATAAGACTGGCAGCAAGACGACGACCCCAATGGCCACCGCCGAAGCACTTTGATAGAAAGGAAACTTCGCTAACCACAAACTGGAGAACCCGATCAATACGGATAAGCCAGAATATAAAACCGTGCGGCCACCATGACGACGCGTTTCGCGAGTCGCATCTAAGACTGGTACCCCTGCAGCGAGTTGGCCTTTAAAGTAATCATATAGAAGGATATTATAATCCGTCCCGATCCCAAACAACACGATGACTAAGAACACTTGGGTGAAGTTGGATAATGGGAAGTTGAAGTGTTGCACCAGGTTCATCACGATAGACAAGCTGGTGATGAATGCGACGCCAACATTTAATAAGGAAATCAGTGGCACGATCGGTGAGCGGAAAATCAACACCAACACGATGAAAATGAAAATCACTGCGATCACTTCAGTTTTTTGGATCCCTTTTTCAGTGACCGTCGAGAAGTCATCATTTAACGCATCGACCCCAGTGATATAAGTGTCGATACCGTTGAGTTCCAGCTGGCTGCGCAACTTCTTCACTTGACTGGCGATTTGACCGTTTTTCTTGACGGTGATTTGCGCCAGTTGGGTGGTGCCATCTTTGGCTTGCAACTGCTTTTTGGTTTCAGCGTTGTCGCTTGGCCCCATGACTTTGGTGACGGTTAAACCGGACTCGTTTTTGAGTTCGGATAACTTGGTGTCGATTTGCTTTGATTGATGCGTCGACAGTTTGTTGTCACCATTTGAGAATACGGCGGTGTAGGTGCGCACCGCTTTGTTCCCGTTGGCCTTCTTTTCCATGCGCGCAGCCATTTGGCTTGGCGCATTATCAGGAAGCGTGACTGCCCCTTTTTCACGCACTAACGCGGAGACGTTTGGCATGGCGATAATGGCAACGGCCACGATCACGATCCAAGCGATCAGCGCTGGGTAATGCTTTTGTGTGAATTCCTTCATGTTATCCCCTCGTCTTCAATAGTTTCATGATTTATATCGTAAGGCTTGACGCGTGACTGCACCTTGATCAAAATCAAGAAAATTCATATCATCGTCAAAATTTAGACACTTGTAAAACCACAAAATTCATGATAGATTCGAGTCAAGGAATAGACAAGATACAGTCTTTGGGCCATCGTCAAAAATTAGACACTATTGTAAATTTGTCTAAATGTAAGGGGATTAATTTTTATGAAATACGATCCACAAAAAAAGTTGAATCGCAATACGCAGCGCACGTTAAAGGCGTTTTCGGAAGCGATGTTTGGGTTACTCGGAGAAAAGAATTTTGAAAAGATCACCGTCAACGAATTATGCGCGCGTTGCGACTACCCGCGGGCGACGTTTTACAACTACTTCGATGACAAATACGATTTGGTGTCTTATTGCTGGTATCAACTCGGCAAAGATGCGCACTTAGATGCCGCGCAAACCTTGCCGACCAATGAGTCCTTATTGGCAGTGTTTGACGAAGTGTACCGACTGTTTACCACTCATCATGATTTATTGAATCGCGTAGTTGAACATAATCCCGTCGATGGCTTGTTGATCAATGATTTCATTCACCACTTCAATCGGGTGATGACGCAATTGTTTGCCAATAGCTTATTGAACCACAAAACTAAAACGCCGATCGAACTGATGGCGCAGTATTATTCCAACACGGTACTTTTGGTGTTGAAGTGGGTATTTCTGTCCCAACACGACGTCAGCTTAGACACCGCGCGCGGTTACTTAACTGAATTATTGACCAAGCCGTTTTTATCCGAAGCTAACAACTGAGCATTCAACAGCTCGACCACTTGCGCTTGAGTCAGCGTTTGGCTTTGGGTGAGCCAGGTTTTGATCAAGCCCACTGCCCCATTCACCAAAAAACAACTTGTCGCTGCGTTGTATGCCAGCGGCTTTTCAAATCCAGTCACCAACTGCGTATGTAAGCTCGGCGTGACTGGATTTTTTGCGATGCGGGTAAACGCTGCTTTATGGGCCACTAAGTACTGCATCAGGCCATTGAGCCAAGTGGTGTATTGTCCATCGAGCTTGACTGGCGCAGTTTGAGTGAACTTGTCGAGTAAATCTTGTAGGCTATCTGCAGTGATTTGATCAGCGAGTTCTTGCACAGTTTGATAGTGAAGATAAAAGGTGCCACGGCCCACATCAGCCAGATTCGTGAGTGCTGCAACTGAAATTTGGTCTTCAGGCTTTTGTTGAGCTAAGGCCAAGAACGCTTCTGCCAGCGCTTGGCGAGTTTTGCGGACACGACGATCCATAGCGTTTCCTCCTGTGTCATTAATGAACATCTGTCTATAATTTAACACAACCAGCGTTTATGGTGTAGCCCTTGAAATTAATTTTTGAAACAAGCAACGTTTATTATTGAACATTTGTCTATTAATAAACACACTTTAAGGCAAAAACAAAGGCCTCAGTCATTTAGCTGAGGCCTTTTGCGCACGCTTTCGCTTTAAACAGCCGGTCTACAGACGTATCTGCCGCACGATCACGGAACCGAGGGGGTGACTCAAATGACTTATCTCAATTTTCTTTGTGCCTGTCACGTCAGTCAGTCGACTGAGGCTTTTCTTCGGTTGATATTGGTGGCAACTGTTGATCCCACTTGTGCATTTGATCCAAGAAACGCTTAGCTTTAGGCACCACCCCGACTGTATCTTGGTAAATGCGATCCAACACCCGACGTAGATCTTTTTTCGTGGCCTCAGACACTTGAATGCTGTGCAGCTGGGTGAGATCTACAACTGAAAACCAGCGCAATAAATACATCGCTTTAGGCAACACATGGAAGCGGTAGCGGTCTAAATACCAATGATCGCGGCACAACACCCCACCATATTGTTCAGAATAATCCAATGGCAAATCGTTGCGCCCATCGATCACGCAACCGCGCCATTCCGGCTGCACCCCAAACGCTTGCAAGAGCTGCACTTCGGTGATATTAGTGACAACAGCCGGATCTAAGCCGTCATCGATCAATTTTAAAGAGGTCTGCGCCTGGTTGTACCAGCGTGGGATCGGTTCACCATCAGGGAAGGCTTCATCGATCAAGCTCAACAAGTACGTCGCATAAGCGTTGAGCTCGATGTCTTGGCTGATGGTTTGAAACTGGCTGGCATCTTTCACCGTGGTCATAAAACTTAAGCCGTTGTCATTGATCGACCCGACATAAGTGCCCACAGTGAATGGCAAAAAGCCCGCCGCCATGCGAAACCCTGGCTTGCGAGCGCGATGGAGCATGAACATTTTTTTGCCAAAACGGTCGGTCATCAGCTTTACCAACATATCAGATTCCCGATAGTTGTGACGCGCTAAAACCAAGCCATTGAATTCAGCGACTTCTTTGCTCACTTGAGATCCTTCATATTATAGCCTAAGGTGCGCAAGTATTGGTTGTTATCCCGCCAATTCTTTTGAACACGCACCCACAACTTCAAGTTCACTTTCTCACCTAACAGCAATTCGATTTCACGCCGAGAGCGCGTGCCGATTTTTTTGAGCATCGAGCCGCCCTTTCCGATCACGATGGCTTTTTGACCATCGCGTTCGACAATGATGTACGCTTCGATGATCAACTTGCCATTTTCGGTGCGATCTTTCATGCGTTCAACCACCACGGCAGCTGAGTGCGGAATTTCTTTTTCGGTGAGGTGCAAGATCTGTTCGCGGATCAATTCGCCGACGACGAAATATTCTGGGTGATCCGTCAATTGATCATCCGGATAATACTGCGGGCCTTCTGGCAATTTCGACGTCAAGTCACTCAACAGTTCATCGACGTTATTGCCTTCAGTGGCAGAAATTGGGTACACCCCGGCAAAATCATGACCGTGACGATAATGGTCGATGAATGGCAACAAGTCATCTGGTTGGATCAAGTCGATTTTGTTGACTACCAAATACACGGGCTTGGTAACATTGGCGAGTTGGCTCATGATGTATTGATCGCCTGCGCCTGGGCGTTCATCGGCAGGCACCATGAACAGCACCGCGTCGACTTGGTTCAATGTGGACAAAGCGGCAGTATCCATATAATTGTCGAGTTCGTTTTTCGGCTTGTGGACCCCAGGGGTGTCGACAAATACGATTTGCGCGTCGTCGGTGGTGTAGATGCCGTTGATCTTGTTGCGCGTGGTTTGCGCTTTCGGCGACATGATGGCAATTTTTTCGCCGAGCACGCGGTTCATAAAGGTAGATTTGCCGACGTTAGGCCGGCCGATGATGGAAACAAAACCTGAATGGTGAGTCAAATGAGTTCTCCTTTTAAAAATGCGCCGGGTAAAATTGCCGCAACCGTGGTAGTCACTGTATTCCCGGCTAAATTGGTCAGATAAACTGGCGCCTGTTGCGGCAAAAATTCTGAAATCACTTGCCGACAAGCGCCGCATGGTGAAATCGGGCCATCAGTTTGGCCGATCACGGCAATGGCGACGAGATCTTGATGCCCCGCTGAAACCGCATTGAAAATCGCATTGCGCTCTGCACACATGCTCAAGCCATAACTGGCATTTTCAATGTTACAACCGCCAAAGATTTCCCCAGCGCTGGTTTGAACTGCCGCGCCGACGGCAAACTTGGAATATGGGGAATAAGAGTTTTCGCGCGCTTTAGTCGCCGCTTGAATCAACTCATCCATCTCACTTACCTCCAATTAGATAAGGCCAAAAGACTAAAACGCCAATGAGGGCTGCGCCTATGCCGATCACCAACACAAAGCCTGCCGCCATGTTGAGCAAACGCCCGATTTGCGGATCTGGATCAAAGTTTGGTCCGACATGTAGCCGCACCAGCGCTTCAACGACAGTATTGGCGAGTTCGGCGGCGATCACTGATGTCATCGCTAACACCAGCCACAGCCAATCGCGCCGGGTGACCTGCACCACTAAGCCGATAATGACCACGACGATGCTAGCAAACACATCAAAGCGCAAGTTGCGTTCTGTTTTGAACGCAGAACCAAAACCTTGCACCGCATGTCGCAGGGATTGCAAGAAATGGCGATTTTTTTGCGCAGGGCTACCGTTTGAGGCCATAAGCATCTAAGATTTTTTCTTGCAAAGGGATCATGATGGCTTCATCTTCTGGTTTGATGTGATCATAACCGTTTAAATGCAAGAAGCCATGCACCACGGTATAGCCTAGTTCGCGTTCAAAGGAATGGCCATAATCCACCGATTGCGCGCGGACTTTATCCGGATCGATGAACAAGTCGCCGATGTTTTCTGGCAAGCCTGGCACATCTGGCAAATCGTCTTCCCCATCTTCAATGGCAAAGCTGATCACGTCAGTCACGCGGTCAGTGTCACGGTATTCGCGGTTGATGCGCTGAATTTCTTCATCAGACACGATGGTGATGGACATTTCCGTATCTTCTGGCTTCTTCAATTCTTCGCCACAAAACGCCACGAGTTTTTTGACCAAGTCTTGGTGTTTGGCATCTAAGCGGTTGTCATCATCATAAAATTCTAAATCCATCAGGGTTTATTCTCCTTTAAGGGTTTGGGCGTCAGTTTGCGCATAAGCGTCGATAATCGCAGCGACCACTGGATGGCGCACGACATCAGCCGCCGAAAATTCGGTAAATGCAATGTGATCGACGTTTTTAAGCAATTGTTGGGCTTGGATCAAGCCGGATTTGGCATTATGCGGTAAATCGATTTGCGTGATATCGCCTTGCACGATCATTTTGGAACCAAAGCCTAACCGTGTGAGGAACATTTTCATCTGCGCTTGGGTGGTGTTTTGCGCTTCATCTAAAATCGCAAAGGCGTTATCAAGTGTCCGCCCACGCATATAAGCCAATGGGGCAATTTCGATGACGCCGCGATCCATCAAGCGATCCGTGTGCTCTTTGCCTAATACCGCGTACAACGCGTCATAAACTGGGCGCAAATAAGGATCGACTTTTTCTTTCAAATCCCCAGGCAAAAAGCCTAACGATTCGCCAGCTTCAACTGCTGGCCGCGTCAAAATGATCCGTTCGACTTCGCCAGCTTTTAAAGCCGCAACCGCCATGACCACCGCCAAGTAAGTCTTCCCAGTCCCAGCTGGCCCGATACCAAAGGTGATGTCGTTGTGTTTGATTTTGTTGATGTATTGCCGTTGACCAAAGTTCTTGACGCGAATCGGCGCGCCTTTGGCATCTTTGATCAAGGTTTCGTTGTACATGTCTGCAAAATAATCCAAGGTCCCGCGCTTGGCCATGTTCAACGCACTGGCGATGTCAGGTGCGCCCAATTTGATGCCTTGTTGCAACAATTTTTGGATCTGGGCCAACAGTTGATACGCTAAGCTCGCATTGTGACTGTCGCCACTTAAGCGCAACTCATTGCCAAAAGGCGCGATGGTAACATCTAAAGCTGATTCGATCATTTTGAAGTGTTCATCATTGATCCCTGCCATGGTGATCGCTTCTTCTGGATTGGTTAACAAAAAGGTCTTGTTACTGGTGTTTTCCGCCAAAAAGTTTGGCCTCCTCAAAAGATACAATTTCTCTTCATTTTACCACAAGCCGCACCAATTCGGGATAACTTGGCTTAGTTTGCGCGCGCTGCGATCCAAAGATGTTGATCAAATTCATGCCCGGCCATTTTAAAGGTCAATTTTTGCACTTTTTGCGTCCGTGAGACTTTCATGGCTAACTCACCGGACTTTGGCAACTTCAAGGTGCCGACGAGCTGGTGTTTGGCGTAAACGTTGAGTTTGGTATTAGCTTTCACACCAGGCATCGTCACTTGCACTGAAGCTGTTGCGGATTTTTTCTGCAATTGATACTGGCTTAATTGCAATTTTGGCTGAATGTAATCGTCGGCTTTTAATAATCCAAGTTTGTTTTTCAACTGCAACAGATGTAGATCTGCAGCTTTGATCTGCTCGGTGGTCAAGTGATGCGCCTTAATGGCTGCTTTAATCGCCGGAATTTGAGTGGCATAATCTTCAGCCAACAAGGCGTCATCGCCTGCTTGCAACGCTAACACATCGATGGAGGCAATGTTGTGGGCGCGTTTGAACTGCCCGATGGCGCCCATTTCTAAGCCATCGGTGATGATGACGCCTTGATAGCCAAGTTTCTGACGCAAAACACCGGTGATCACCTTATGTGACAAACTCGCTGGATAGGTGTCATCGATGGCTTGCATTACAATGTGCGTGACCATGATGCCATCGACGCCGGCATCGATCCCAGCTTTAAAAGGTAACAGATCTTTTTTGGCGAGTTCGGCATAAGGGGTGCTCGTTTTGGCAAAGCCGGTATGCGTATCCCCAGCGGAACCATAGCCTGGAAAATGCTTCAAAGTGGCCCCAACGCCTTGTTGTTGCATCACTGGCACAACTTGTTTGATGTAATCGGCGGTTTGTTGATAGTCTTTGCCAAAAGTCCGATCATAAATATAATTGCTTGAACTCGTCGCCACATCTGCGATCGGTGCAAAATTCCAATTCACCCCAACATATTTCAAGGCTTGCGCCGTGAGTTTGGCCTGATACAAGACACTACTCATCCCCCCGGCTTCATAGGCATCTTGCGGTGAAGGAAAGTTGGTGTTTTGATAACTGGGACTGTCAGACAAACGCGAAACAGTGCCACCTTCTTGATCCGTGGCAATCAGCAACGGCACTTTGGCCGCCGCTTGATAACCGTCAATGGTTTGTTTCAAGGTTTCTGCCGACCCAGCTTGAAAATCTCGGCCGAATAACACCAAACCACCGAGATGGTATTTGGCCACATCCGCTCGCGCTTGTGCAGTCGTGGCCGGAACATGGCTGACAAAAAGTTGGCCAATTTGTTCGTCCGAGGACATTTGATCGATTTTCTGTTTAAGATCAGCCGTGGTGATCTGTTCGCGACCGACTGCCGATACTGGTTGTTTTGTTGTCAATGCCAGCCCCATTGCCAGCCCCATGGCAACAGCACCGATACCCCAACACTTCATTAAATTTCCCCCTTTTCGTTTTGTTCGCATCAAAAAAGCCGTCGCACAGACGGCTTTTTCTTAGCTCAGTTTTGCTTTGACGATGCGGTTGACTAAAGCGCCATCCGCTTGCCCCTTGACTTTAGGCATCAAGGTCTTCATCACCTTGCCGAAATCCGCCTTACCGGTTGCACCGGTTTCTTGGATCACAGAATCGACCAATGACGCAACGGCAGCTTCATCAAGTTGGGCTGGGAGATAACTCTCAACGACTTTGATTTCGCCTTCCAGTTGGGCCACGAGGTCGTCTCGACCAGCCGCCTTGAACTCAGCAAGGGAATCCTTGCGCTGTTTCAATTCGGTAGCTAAGACACTCTTCTCGTCGTCTTCCGTTAAGTCGTGGCCCAGTGAGATCTGCTTGTTAAGAACTGCAGCTTTCAACATCCGGACCACGCTCAAGGTTTCTTTGTCCTTGGCCTTCATCGCGGTTTTCATTTGAGCTTGGAGCTCGTTGATCAACGCCATTATTTCACCAAGTCCTTTTGATTAAAACTTACGCTTCTTACGCTTACGAGCTGCTTCGGACTTAAGCTTACGCTTAACGCTTGGCTTCTCGTAGAATTCACGCTTACGGTATTCGGACAAGGTACCTGCCTTAGACACGGTGCGCTTGAAGCGCCGAAGAGCATCATCGAGAGATTCGTTTTTCTTAACGACTGTCTTTGCCATATGATATCCCTCCCTCCGACACTGTGTAACTACTGACAGATTACCCCACCAACAGTTCTAAGCTATGATACCAAACCTGAGAAAACGCGTCAATAAGCCATTACTGATTTTCGACAAAAGTTTCACTCATTTCACAGCAGCATGTGCATGTCGACGGCGGCTTTGAGCTATTCCGCTGAAATCGTGGCGAATCAAAGAAACCCCATCAAAAATGTGCTAGAATGAGCTTATCACCAATAAAAGCGCTCTCAGCGTTAATCAATCTTGGAGGATCGTCAATGGCAGAAGAACTCAACTTCTACATCATCTCAGACTCAGTGGGTGAAACTGGCTTGAAACTGGCCCAAGCTGTCGCCGCCCAATACGAAGACGTCGCCCCGCGGTATTTACGCTTTCCTTTCGCGCATACCGAAGCGAAACTGGAAGAAATCATCGACCAAGCAAAAAAGGACAATGCCGTCGTGATCGCAACCTTAGTCACCCCAGGCCTTGGGCAATACGCCAAAGCCTACGCGAAGCAACAAGGCGTGACCTTCAATGAAGTCATGGCCCCACTGCTAAAAGAAGCCACCGCGCATATTCACCAACAGCCTTCTGGCGTCGCGGGTACCGTGCACAACTTAAACGCCAAATATTTCGATCGCATTTCCGCGATGGAATTTGCCGTGTTGTACGATGACGGTAAAGATCCGAAAGGCTTTTTGGAAGCAGATATCGTCTTGCTTGGGGTTTCTCGCACCAGCAAGACGCCATTGTCTTTGTTCTTGGCCAACCGCAACCTCAAAGTCGCCAACTTACCACTGGTGCCAAACGCGCATATTCCAGATGAAATCTACAAAGTCGACCGCAAAAAGATCTTCGGTTTGACCACTGATGCGTCGGTCTTAATGGAATTTCGCCGCCAGCGCATGATCGCTTATGGCTTAAATCCTGACACCGCCTACTCCGCCCGCGATCAAGTCAACGAAGAGCTGGGCTTTGCAGAAAAGTTATACAAAGAACTTGGCTGTGAAGTGATCAACACGGCGCATCGCTCGATTGAAGAAACCGCGACTTTGATTTTAGAAAAACTCGGCTTAGACGAATTCGACAATCAATAACCATGCCACTCAAAAACGGCGCTTAAAACCAAATCGGTTTGGTTTTAAGCGGCCGTTTTTTTTTGCGCCTTGGCAACGTGTTAATTGATGTGGCCGTCGTGGAACAATTGCGGCTCGCGCGGCCGTGAAAAGAAGTAGCCCTGGCCTCTGGTGATGCCAAAATGTGAAGCCAATTCAATGTCTTTTTGATCTTCTATGCCTTCAAACGTAAATAACATTTGTTGTTCTTCTGATTTGCGGAACCAAAAAACCAGTTCTTCGATTTCCGCGGGTGTGGTCGGCTCGCCGTGGCGCAGATTTTGCATGGCAAACTTCACCTTATTCACATAAGGCAGCATGTCTTTGACGTTCGCATACATGTTATCTGAGCCCACATCATCTAGCGCCAACAAAATCCCAGCAGCGCGGTAGCTGGCACTGACATGTTTGAGGACGGCAAACTCTGGACACGTGACCAGCTCCACGGTCAGCTGGCGCGGTAACATGTTTTCGCGGACAAAATCGGTGATTGCCAAAGTAAACACGGGATCGGCAAACTGCTTGGCCGTTAAGTTAATGCTGACGTGGTGATCGTCGAGCTTGGCGAGTGCCGTTTGAAGTAAATGCACCAGCGTTTGGGCGTTGATTTCAAATGACGCCGGCGTTTGCCAAGCTTGGCGCTCATCGCTCCATTCGCGCAACAATAATTCGTACAAAATGATGTGATTGGTGCTGATATTTTCAATTGGTTGTGCGAAATAACTGTATGTCCCCAAGATAATGCCCCCATAGTCATATATGTTTCACATTATACCGCTATTTTGGCAAACAATGTCACAAAAGCTGTTCTGAGATTCGAATTTCTGCCACCTGAATTTTTCCAAACTGATCAATTGTTGGATTCAAGCTGGGCTGATAGCGCCTTAAGGTCTGGCAGTTCACTCAAAGGTTGCACCGCAGTTGGCGCTTGTAAGTGATCGCGATTGATCCAGAACCGCTGCCAACCGCGGCGAGTGGCTGGCATGATATCCCACCAAAAGCCGTGCGCCACATGGATGTGTTCACCTGCCGGCAGATGGGCGTCGACATAATCAAAAAATGCGGTTTGTGGCTTATAACAGCCAGTATCATCGGCAGTGATCACTTGATCAAACACCGGCGCCATGTGCTTCAAGTGTGCGTTCATCAAAGCGCGCGTAGAATTTGACATTAAAATCAGCTGATGCCCAGCGTCATGGAGTTGTTTCAAGGCTGGATTAACATCTGCAAATGGGACCAATGCCTCATACGCGGCCAGCACTTGCGGAAATGCTTGTTGAAACGCATCTCCAGTGTTCATTTCCATATCGACGTAGGCTAAATTCGTGCCAATGAGCTGACTGTAGGGCGTCACTGATTCGACATACATCAAGCGATCTTCATAGGCTGAATATGTCGCCACTGCTTGAACGGGGCCCACTTTTTACTGGCGAGCAAGCGCCATCAGGCAAGTATCGACACCACCATATTCAATAAGGTCCCATAACAGTCAAAAGTTAAAATCATCGTTTACGCTTCTTTCCACAGTGCGGTCAATTCATCGGGTTGGTATTGGCCAGTCTTGAGCCAATTGATTTCTACGCCATAAGGCGCAAAATCACGTGACTCGTTTGCGCCAACATACGGTGTTTCCAAAATTTTAGGAATATCGACAAGTGCAGGGTGATGCGCAATCCGATTGAGCACGTCAAAGCCTAATGTGCCCAATCCCAAGTTCGTGTGGCGATCTTTATGCGCGCCTTGCGGATTTTTAGAATCATTGAGATGCAAGACTTTGAGTTTATCCAAGCCGATGACATCATCGAATTCTTTCAACACGCCGTCAAAATCATCGCGCACTGGATAGCCGGCATCTGACATATGACAGGTATCCATACAAACACCCACTTTATCCTTTAAATCCACGCGGTCAATGATCGCAGCCAATTCTTCAAAGCGCCGGCCGACTTCTGTGCCTTTGCCCGCCATGGTTTCCAGCGCAATGATGACGTTTTGATCAGGCGTCAGGATCTGATTCAAGCCGTCCGCGATTTGTTGAATCGCAGCGTCAGCACCTGCGCCAACATGCGCCCCTGGGTGAAAAGGCATGGCATACGCATGCAGCGCATCGGCCCGCGCCACTTCTTCTTTCATGAATTGCACCGCAAAGGCAAAATTTTTCGGCTTTTTCGTGTTGCCAAGATTGACGATATAAGGGGCATGGATCACCAAATGACTCAAACCGCCTGCTTGCATCTCGTCTAAGCCGGCAGGAATTTTCATTTGGTCGATCGGCTTGCGCCGGGTATTTTGCGGGGCGCCGGTGTAAAACTGCAACGTATTGGCGCTATAACTCAAGGCTTCTTCAACGGCACCGGGAAACATTTTTGGGGCTTTCATCGACACATTAGCCCCAATCAAAAATTCAGACATGGTCATCCTCCATTTTAATCATCATAGTCATCGCCGTGATATTGCGATTCTTCAACCGGATCCGCCAAGCGCAAAATAGATTTGGTTTTCTCTGGCGGATATGGTGCAAGCAGCGGTGAATAGTAGTCCATCGCCACGATCGTACCATATTGCGTTGAATAAGTTGTCGGCACCACCACGCGATCACCGATGGCAAAATCTGGGGTCGTCAGATAACTGTATGGATGCTCACCGTGATGAAAAACCACTTTGGCATACAACAAGTCACCAGGCTGCGGTGTGTGTCGAGTAATCAAGCGCTGATCGATCATATTGGGATAAAACCTCATTAACCACTGACCAATTAAGCTAGCGACATCTTGCCAGTTGATGATCGGGTGATCTAGACTCAGCGTCCCATAGAACTTCTGGGAGGATGTGTAGCGATAACGGGCCGTCACCGCCAATGGCAATGTCGCATCTGGCGTTGTTTGGCCAACAAATTTCTTGTGTAGCAGCGCATCCATCAAAACCACGACTTGCGGATCCGCGACTGCCACGCGACTTTTAGTTTGGCCGTGCTTAGTCGTTAAGCTCAAAGTTTGGCTATGCCGATCGATCACCAATTTCTCACGTGTCTTTGTATTTGGCGTAAATTCTGCGATCAGTCGCGTCAAGTACTCTGGCGCGTTATCAAATAGCAGCAATTGTGGAAATGGCAGAACTTTGCGAATCGCTTCAGACAATTTAGGATGTTGATCCAAATCGCCAGACATCGTTTCAGTTCCACCTTCGCCTTGAAGCGTTAACTGCCAAGTGCCGGGAATCGCTTTGACTTCGGCTGGGCTGGATGCTTCCAGTGTCGACAGCCATTTAATTAAGTTTTTCGCCTGAACGTCTGAAATCTTTGCGTTTTGGTGGTCAATGTACCCACTACCAAACTGAATCTTTAAGCTGACGTCCCCCGTGTCTTGAAGTTCAAGTTGTTGGCTGACCAGCGCACTTTCGGCAAAATGAAAAGGTTGCGTCCGCCGTGAATCAACGGTCACTGCATGGATATCGCCTAAAGGTTGCGTCAATTTGGCCAATTGCGCAAAAGCAATGTCAAACCACTGGCGGTTGACGGTATCTCCTAACGACTGTTGATGCCAATAAGTCACTTGCCGCCACATGGAATAGATCCCATTCCCCAATGCTTGGCTATCCGTGACCGCTTGGATAAACGCGTTCGTCGCCGAAACGTCTTGTTTATCCGGCAATTGCACCTGATCCGGCGTCAAACTAGCAAACTGGTCCATCTCAAAGCCTGCCGCCTTCAAATCATCTTCAAGTGTCTGACTGTAACCAGCACTTTGAGCGACGGCGTTGGTTTCAAACAAGTGTTGCCACTTTTGAGCAAAGGTATGAATTTCTGCGCGCATGACCATCAGCTGATTCCTCCAAGGTTTGAATTAATTCCATTGTCCCCGGAATCGGCGCAAACTGCAACCACGAAAAAAGCATCCCCTAGAATCAGGAATGCTTTGTCGGTTAATCTGTTTTCGGCTCATAAAAGCGGCCCATGATTTTGATCGAATCGCTCATCGACACGAACGCATAAGGATCGCTAGTTTTCATCGCTGTTTCAAAATCGTACATTTCCGCGCGTGAAATAATCGTAAATAGAATCGTTTTTTCTTCGTGACGGAAGGCCCCTTCAGCGTCATGGACAATCGTGATCCCACGGCGCAAGGTGTTTTGAATTTCGTTGATCACGGCCTTGGGATGTTCCGTGACGATCATCACTTGTAAGCGTTGCTGGCGGGTGTAAACTGAATCCAAGATTTTCCCGTTGATGAAAATGGCCAAGGCGGAATACAAGGCATGTGGCCAGTCATTGACAAAGCCGGCAAAAAACAAGATCACGACGTTGACGGCAATATTCACCGTCCCGATAGTCGTGCCAGTTTTCTTGCGCAACACAATACCGATGATGTCCAAGCCACCCGTCGACAAATTATTCCGCAGCGCAAAGCCAGTGCCTAAGCCGTTGACGACCGCCCCGAAGATCCCGCAGACGATCGGATCGGTGGTGAGGGGTTTGACAATGCCCAACCAACGAATAGAAATCGAACTGAAAATAACCGCAAGGAACGTGAAAATCGTGAAGCGGTGGCCGATTTTGCGCCAAGCTAAAACGAATAATGGCACGTTCAACAGGAACAATAGCGTCCCGGTATTGAGCAAGTCCGTGGTGCGCAACCCGGCGATTGGCGTGGCAAAATCAAACCATTTGCGCACAATGGTCGCAAGCAGCTGAGCGGCCCCAGTGACCCCACTGGCAAAAACCCCAGCTGGTTCCCAAAACATATTCAAGGCAATGCCGACACAAATCGCGTAAAAAATGGCGGCCGTAAAGCGACTCCAATTTTGATGGCGGCGAATGAGTCGATCAATTTCATGCATGACGAGATTCCTTTCTGAAAACGCAATGCGAGTAGTATAACACGCTACTCAGAAAATAGCGTAAGAAATTCCTCATAACCGGCTTTTTTTAGCTCATCAACCGGGATAAATTTCAACGCTGCCGAATTGATACAATAACGCAAACCACCTGCATCCACTGGTCCATCGGTAAACACGTGACCGAGATGCGAGTTGGCTTTGCTGGATCGGACTTCAGTACGCGGCATGAGTAACTTGTGATCAACGTGCTCGGTCAATTTTGCGATCGGTTTGGTGAAGCTCGGCCAACCACATCCTGCATCGTATTTGTCCAGTGAACTAAACAACGGCTCGCCAGATACGACATCCACATAGATTCCCGGTTCGTCAAAATCATCGTACTCACCTGTGAAGGGATGCTCGGTGGCGGCATGTTGCGTCACTTCATATTGTAACGGCGTCAATCGTTTCTTCAAATCATCTTCAGGCATCGGCGTAACCTCCCTTTCCCCTGATTGTACTAAAAGCACGCTCACAATGGAAATTTCAAACTTCTGCGTTCTTAGGCAAATGACCAAAAAAGCCGTTTTCGATCAAGGTTTCCAAGTTGTGTTGCGTGCGGCCTTCATCGATCAAAATATGTTGGCCGCTATCGATGCCGAAGCGTTCGACTTGACCTTCATAAGTGAGCGTCAACAAAAAATAATTCCATTCAGCCGTTAATGACCAGTCGGACGTTTCTGCCAAAGGGATGCGGGCAATCTCCGGTTCCGGTTTGGAAAAACGCAAAATGACGGTCAATTCTGTTTCAGTCATGATCAATAAAACACTTTGGTTGCCAAAGAAAGCATCGGTGAGATCATGATGTAGCCACTGTCCCCATCCCCGACGAATCGTCGCAAACAGCATCAAAGCATTTTCAGAAAAACCGGCATGAGCTAAAGCATCTGATTCTTGTTGTCGTAGATTGCGCATCGCTATTCTCCTTAAAACTGCGAAGAGGTCATTGAAAGTTCCAATCGCGTCGTGTATCGTGACACTGTAAATTAAACATGGGACAATCTGACAAAACTGAAATGAGGCGATTTCCCAATGTCCCAGGAATTTGTAAAAAAAGTTGAGTTATGCGAACATAAAACCGCCGTGATGCATGGCTTTGTCGCAATTGAGCGCGAATTTAACCATACGAGAAACCGTCTTGATGAAACTGATCGGCAAACTTAGACGACTCACCTCTGCCTTGGAAGACTCTGATCTGAAATCACGACGCCAGCAAAATCAAATCGGGTTTCTGCTAGGCGCGGTGACCGGGGCAGTCCTTTGGCTCATAGCCTTTTCATCTTTGTGATGGCGAGCCATTAACCATTGGACACGGCTTCACCTCCAGTTAAGCATATTCTACCCTACTGCCACCCATAAGCAACCAAAAAAGCCTGACTCAATGCGAGTCAGACTTTTTTCAATTTCGGTTACGCTTCTGGATCGTCGTCATGTTCGTGTTCTGGATCAACACCAGCACGTACTTCGATACCAAGGTCAACCAATTGCTTGTCAGCAACTGGATAAGGCGCTTTGGTCATTGGTTCGGAAGCTTTGGAGTTCTTAGGGAAGGCAATGACATCACGAATGTTGTCACGACCAGTCAAAAGCATGGCAAAGCGATCCAAGCCGATCGCCAAGCCGCCATGCGGTGGGAACCCGAAGTCTAACGCACTCAATAAGAAACCAAAGGCTTTTTCAGCCCGTTCTGGGGTGAAGCCCAAGGCATGAAGCATTTTTTCTTGGATCTCGCGCGTGTGAATACGAATCGACCCGCCGCCTAATTCATAACCGTTCAACACGATATCATAAGATTGGGCATGCGCCGCGTGTGGGTCGGTATCCAGCAAGTGGACATCTTCAACATTAGGCATGGTGAATGGATGGTGGGCTGGGACCCAACGATCGATCCCGTCATCATATTCAAACAATGGCCAATCGACGACCCAGCAGAAGGCAAATTGACTTTCATCGATCAAGTTCAAAACATGTCCAAAATGCGTCCGCAAGTAGCCGAGTGATGCCGCCACAACAGCTGGTTGATCTGCAACAAACAAGATCAAGTCTCCTGACTTCGCAGATAAAGCGCTAGTCAATTCTGCCCCATCGCCAAAGAACTTGGCAATGGGCCCAGTGATGCCATCATCGGTGACTTTAAGCCATGCTAAGCCTTTAGCACCGAAACGCTTGATGTAGTCTTGTTGGGCATCGATCTTCTTGCGCGAATAGGCAGCAGCCGCGCCTGGTGCGACGATTGCGCGCACTTGGCCACCGTTGGCAACAGCGCCTGCGAAGACTTTGAAATCAGAGTCTTTGACTAAATCAGAGACATCTTGAATTTCCATGCCGAAGCGCAAGTCAGGCTTGTCAGAGCCGTACTTGTCCATCGCATCTTGCCAGTTGATCCGTTGGAATGGCGTTTTGACGTCGATGCCTTTGACATCTTTCATGACCTTTTTGATCAAGCCTTCCGTCAAATCTTGGATTTCTTCAGCAGACAAGAAGCTGGTTTCCATATCGATTTGGGTGAATTCTGGTTGGCGATCGCCACGCAGGTCTTCATCACGGAAGCACCGCGCGATTTGATAATAACGATCAAAGCCGGCACCCATCAACAATTGTTTAAACAATTGTGGGGATTGTGGCAAGGCGTAGAAGCTCCCAGGATAGATCCGAGAAGGCACCAAATAATCGCGGGCCCCTTCTGGTGTGGACGCGGTCAAAGTTGGCGTTTCCACATCGATAAAGCCTTCGGAATCAAAGTATGCATGCGTTGCGGTCATGATCTTGGAGCGTGTGATCAAGGCTTGTTGCATTTCCGGACGGCGCAAGTCCAAGTAGCGATACTTGAGCTTGGTTTCTTCAGATGCGTTCACGCCATCGACGATGTCAAAAGGTACCGTTTTGGCTTTGTTCAAAACCGTCACATTTGAAATGGCCACTTCAACTTGGCCAGTTTTCATTTTGTTGTTGATGGCAGCAGCATCCCGCGCGCGCACCAATCCGGTGGCTTCGATCACATATTCACTGCGCAAGTCTTCAGCAACTGCCAAGGCATCGGCGTTGATTTCTTGAGAGAATACCAATTGGACGATCCCGGCACGGTCGCGTAAATCGATAAAAATCAAATTCCCCAGGTCGCGGCGCTTTTGCACCCAACCTTTTAAGGTAACAGTTTCACCGATATGTTCTTCGGTGACGTCGCCTGCATAATAAGTTCGCTTAGCCACGATTAATCCTCCAATGTTTCTTTGTATAAACTAGCAAAATTTTCAATGACGACTTTTTGATCGACCGTTTGCTGTTCACCGGTTGCCATGTCTTTGACTTGCACCGTGCCATCAGCGATTTCACTTTCGCCTAACGTCAACACTAAGCGAGCACCGGCTTTGTTGGCCGACTTGAATTGGGCTTTGGCTTTGCGGCCTAAGTAATCCATATCCACGGCATAACCTTGCTTGCGAATGGCAGTGGCGAGTTTCAAAGCAGTTGGCGCGCTGGATTCGTCGATTGAGACAATGTAAGCTGGCAACACACTAGGCTTTTGTTTGCCTTGCATCAACAGCATCAAGCGTTCAACACCCATCCCGAAGCCGACCCCTGGCGTTTCTGGGCCGCCGAGTTCTTCAACTAAGCCGTTGTAGCGTCCGCCGCCTAAAATCGTGGTATAGCCACCACCAAATACGGGATCGCCTGACATCACTTCAAAAATGGTGTGGTTGTAATAATCCAACCCGCGCACCATATCAGGATCCACAACATATTCGATGCCAAGGTTTTCCAAGTTGGCTTTGACGGCATCAAAGTGTGCTTGGGCTTCTGGGGTCAAGTAGTCCAAGATTTTTGGCGCGTTGGCCACGATTTCTTGGTCATGTTTATCTTTAGAGTCTAAAACCCGCAATGGATTTTTTTCTAAGCGGATCTTAGAATCTTCAGATAATTCATCCTTGAAAGGCGTCAAGAAGTCGATCAAAGCTTTGTGGTAAGCCGCGCGACTATCCGGATCGCCTAATGTGTTGATTGCAAAGCGTAATTTCGTGGCACCCATACTTTCCAGCAAGTCTTTGGCCAAAGAAATCACTTCGGCGTCTAACACTGGGCTTTCAGAGCCGAATGCTTCCACGCCGATTTGATGGAATTCGCGTTGACGCCCAGATTGAGGCCGTTCGTAGCGGAACATTGAGCCCATGTAAAAGACCTTCACCGGCTTGGCATGTTCTGGTCCGTATAATTTGTTTTCAACATAGGCGCGCACAACGCCGGCAGTCCCTTCTGGACGCAACGCCATGGTGCGGCCGCCTTTGTCGTCAAAGACATACATTTCTTTGGTGACGATATCTGAAGTATCGCCAGCCGAGCGGGAGAAGACTTCGACGTTTTCAAATAACGGCGTGCGGATCTCTTGGTAGCGGTAGCGCGTCAAAATGTCGCGCGCTGTCGCTTCAACTTGTTGCCACAGTTCACTTTGGCCAGGCAGAATATCTGCGGTGCCTTTTGGTCGTTGGTAGCTCATCTAACTATCTCCTTTTTTCGTCCATCCGTAAAAAAAGACACCCCTCGATTGAACGAAGGGTGCAAGCACGGTACCACCTTGTGATTTAACTCACGCCATAACGGTGGCGACCGGAGTAACTCTGCCTCCACTGCGTCTTGTCGATCATTGTCAGCTTTCACCAGCTCTGACTCGCTTAGGCGATCTCTCTTACAGTTTCTATGGCTCGGATGTCTTAATTACTTATTGAGAATAGCCCAGATAATGCGTGATTGTCAAGGGTTTTCGCCGGGATCGCCTGGCACTTGCTAAAAATCTAACGGAATCCTTGAATTGCCTGAATTGGTGTCGTGTTCATAGGCAAAATTTGGTATAATTATGACAGAAAATTAAGGACTGATACGATGAAATTCAAACAATTACACCGCTGGCCGCTGATGATCCTGTTGGCTGTTTTAATCGGGATCTCAGCGGCGACCACAGTGGTATTAGCCAATAACAACACGTTGACGGTCACCGCCAGTGTCGTCAACGTGCGCTTTGGCCCAGGGCTTTCTTATAACACCATGGGGCAAGTGCAAAAAGGTGGCAACCTCACCATCCTCAAAAAACAAAATTCATGGTATCAAGTGCGCTTGGCTGGCAATCGCGTCGGCTGGGTCGCCTCTTGGCTGGTGCATGAAGATGCTGCGACCACCAGTGCTGCCAAAGTCGCGCGCACCACGACGAATGTCAACGTCCGCCAATACGCGTCAAGTTCGGCTAAACAACTAGGCACCTTGAGCAGTGGTAGCACCGTCAGCGTCTTGTATCAAAGCAATGGTTGGAGTCAGATTCAATACAACAACACAGCGGCTTGGGTCGATTCCAGTTTACTGCAATTAACTGGTGCCACCACCACGATCAACCCGACGCAAACCGCGATCGCCACGGCAAAAGCGACCACCCCGACCTTGAAAGCGACTACTACCTTAGCCGCTAACGTGCGCCAAACGGCTGGGTTAAACGCCGCAGTGGTCACTCGCATTGCCAAAGGTGCCACGGTGACAGTACTCAGTCAATCCGGTGATTGGTATCACGTACGGACCGCCGATGGCAAAACCGGCTACATCGCCAGCTGGATCTTATCCATGCCTGGGGCGTCGACGAATAAAGCTGCCACGAAGTTATCTGAAGCGACCATCGTGATCGATCCAGGTCACGGCGGCAATGATACTGGGGCATTGTCGACTTCTGGCAAATACGAAAAGACTTACACCTTGCAAATGGCCAAAGCAGTCGGCGCCAAACTTGAAGCCGCTGGGGCTAAAGTGGTTTACACCCGGTCAACGGACACTTACGTTGACTTAGCGCCGCGTCCGGTTGTCGCCAAGAAAGTGCACGCGGATGCCTTTATCTCTTTCCATTTTGACTCCACGCCTAATGCCAACACAGCAAGTGGGTTCACGAGCTACTACTACAACGCTTCTAAAGACAAAGCTTTAGCGACTAACTTGAACAAGGCTTTAGGGAGCAATTTGAGTTTGACCAATCGTGGCATCGCCTTTGGGAATTATGAAGTCTTACGCGACAACGATCAACCGAGTGTATTACTCGAAATGGGTTACATCAACGATGATCATGACTTCAAGTTCATCGAATCCAGCACCTATCAACAAACCGTGGCAGCTGACATTGTCAACGGGATGAATGCTTACTTTGCAGCAGGCAATCATCAATAATCACCAGAAAATGATCTCGAAATCTGAGATCATTTTTGTTTGCATGCAAACAAAAAACGCATTGCTTCTATTAAAGAAGTAACGCGTTTTGACAGCCTAGCGACCTAACAATGGCACAATGTCCATCAAGGTTTCGATTTGATGATCTGCCATTGGCGCATCATCGAGCTTGTCGATATTGAAGTAGACGCCTTGGACCTTGGCGGCCTGGCCTGCGATCACGTCTAAGCGACGATCACCGATCATGGCAGTGCGTTCAGGGTTTAATTGATAGCGATCCACCAAATACAAGACGGCATCAGGTTTTGGTTTGCGGGCAAGATGTAAATCACTGGTGACCCCACCTAAGAACAACTTGTCCAACCCGTTGCGAGCTAACAAAGTCCAAGCCTTGTCGTCGCGATGCGTCATCAGTAAGTTGTTACCACCGGCATCAACCACTGCTTGTAAGACTTCAGCGGTTTGCGCATAAGGGGTGGCTTTCATCACTTCCAAAGCTTCGCGGCGGTGATATTCAGCCAGCACTTCATCTTCGTCCAATTTTTGTTGGCGGGCAAAGTTCTTGGCGGTTTCAGTCACGGAACCATGTTTGATGATCTTGTAGAGTTCATCTTGATCGATATGGACATCGATGCTTTCTAAGGTATCGTGCAAGGCTTTGAGGATGCCAGGGTAAGTGTCATACAAGGTCCCGTCGAGGTCCCAAATCGCATTGGTAATCAAAAATTTATTTCTCCTTCGTATCGATCAGAATTGTCACTGGGCCATCATTGACCAAGCTGACTTGCATATCTGCGCCAAACACGCCCACTTCGACCGGGATCCCGGTTTCAGCCATTGAGTGGTTGAACGCGTCGTAAAGTTGTTCGCCTAAAGCAGGCGGTGCGGCTTGAATAAAACTCGGCCGATTGCCATGCGTCGTGCTGGCATAAAGCGTAAATTGCGAAATCGACAAAATACTCCCACCGATTTGGGTGATGTCGAGATTCATTTTGCCTTGGGCATCAGAGAAAACTCGCAACTTGGAAATCTTGTGGACCAAATAATCCACATCTTCCTGCGAATCTTCTGGCCCGACGCCTAACAACACCATAAATCCGGCCGATATTTGGCCGTGAATCGCACCCTCGATGGTCACACTAGCTTGCGTGACCCGTTGAATCACTGCTTTCATAAATCTCCTTCGTCGTGTTCAGCTTTGCAACGCCTTTGCGGATAAGCCGAGACCGCACTTAAAGCACGATCCCGACTTATCCTTTGGGTTAAAACTGCGAACCGTCACACTGGGTTACCCTTTGGTCCGCTTGACCTCATAAATATCTGGAATATTCTTCACAGCATCCATCATGCGATCCAAATGAGCCAAGTTACGAATCCCAACAGTGACATGAATGTCAGCCATTTTATCATGGTCGACGCGGCCAACCACATTGTTGAGGTTCTTAGTTTGGGCATTCAACGTTTGCAAGACATCGTTCAACAACCCAGAACGGTTGTACCCGTAAATTTCCAAATCGGTGTCAAACAATTGCGATTGATCGTTGAGGTTTTGCCAACCGACATCGATCAATCGCCCAGCCATTTCAGAATCTGCAGCGACATTTGGACAATCCGTGCGATGGATAGTCACCCCACGGCCTTTGGTGACATAGCCGACGATTGGGTCGCCAGGCACTGGGTTACAACATTTGGCCAAGTGCACCAGCAAATTGTCGACACCTTCGATCACGATGCCTTCTTGGGTGCGGGACGTTGGCTTGGGTGTTGGCTTGTCGCGGTTAACGGTGGTGACTTTTTGATGCGCGTCTAAAATGGCTTTCTCGCGCGCATCTTGTTCTGCCTTTTCTTTTTCCCTGCGGACTTTTTCCGTCAAGCGGTTGGCAATGATCTTTGGCGTGTATTCGCCGTACCCGATGGCCGACATCAATTCAGATTCTTGCGTGAAGTTCAAACGCTTCAACAAATCTGCCATAGCCGGTTTTGGCGCTAAGAAGTCTTTAGGCGCATAACCGAGATCGAGCAGTTGATGTTCCAACATGTCGCGGCCTTTGATGGCATTTTCTTCTTTGTCTTCTTGTTTGAAGTAACGCCGGATCTTATTGCGTGCCCGGGATGTGAACACCAAGTTGACCCAGTCACGGGAAGGCTTTGAACCACTCGCAGTCAAAACTTCGACAATGTCGCCGTTTTTCAGCTGGTAGTTCAATGGCACGATTTTGCCGTTGACTTTAGCGCCAACGGTCTTATTGCCGACATCGGTGTGGACCATATAGGCAAAGTCCAAGGGTCCGGCACCTTTAGGCAGCTCGTACACATCCCCTCGCGGTGTGAACACATAGACGCGATCGGAGAAAATGTCGCCTTTAACGGATTCCATAAAGTCATTGGCATCGTCGGCTTCATCTTGGATTTCCAAGATTTCGCGGAACATGTCGAGCTTTTTGCCAGACTTGTCGTATTGAACTTCTTGGGTTTGGCCTTCTTTATACGCCCAGTGCGCCGCAACCCCGTATTCAGCGACATGGTGCATTTCTTCCGTGCGGATCTGCACTTCCAAAGGCTTGCCTTTAGGCCCGATCACGGTCGTGTGCAAGGATTGATACATGTTGGCTTTTGGCATGGCGATATAGTCTTTGAACCGCCCTGGCATTGGCTTCCACTTGGTGTGAATGGCGCCAAGCACTGCATAACAATCTTTGATGGTTTCGGTGATCACCCGCACAGCCAGCAAATCGTAGAGTTCATCGAATTGCTTATGCTTGTCGCGCATTTTTTTGTAAATGGAATAAATGTGCTTCGGGCGACCGTAGATCTCATATTTCATGTTGAGATCAGCCAAGGCTGCATTGATTTCTTTGATGGCGCCTTGAATGTATGCCTCGCGCTCACCACGCTTGGACTTCATCAACTGTGCGATGCGGTAATACTGTTGAGGGTTTAAATAACGCAAAGAGAGATCTTCCAGCTCCCACTTGATGGTACTGATCCCTAAGCGATCGGCCAGTGGTGCATAGATTTCCAAGGTTTCGTTGGCAATGCGACGTTGTTTATCTGGGCGCAAGTGCATCAAGGTGCGCATGTTGTGTAAGCGATCAGCCAACTTCACCAAAATGACCCGCATGTCTTTGGCCATCGCCAATAACATTTTACGGTGGTTTTCCGCGAGTTCATCTTTGTGGGCAACGTAAGTGACTTTCGACAACTTGGTCAAGCCGTCGACGATCACTGCCGTTTCTTTGCCGAATACTTCTTGAATGTCACCGAGGGTAATGTTGGTATCTTCGACAACATCATGTAAGTACCCCGAAGCCACCGTCACGGGATCCATTTTCAAATCGGCTAAAATGCCGGCGACTTGAATCGGATGAATAATGTAAGGTTCCCCAGACTTGCGGCGTTGATCATGGTGCACATAAGCGGCAAAGTCGTAGGCTTTCTTGACAAAAGCGAGATGCTCGTCATTCATGTATTTGCGGCACATGTCCATGACTTGATCTTGCGTCAATTCAATTTCTTCTGCCATAATTCCCTCCTCAGACGCCACCGCCGGCGCAAAGCAGCAGCTGCGGCGTGACTTGTTTAGACAAATTCAACATGATTGCACAAAAGCCGAGCGCAGAAAGTCTGGCTCGGCAGTGCTTGTAGCTATTATACCAATGCGGTTGGGTCGCTTCAATCCTTCTTGATCCAACTCAGCATCGTCAGCAACCAATAAATGGGCAAGAACCAATAATTGTACTTGGCAAAACGCAAATAAACCATCAAGCCAAATAACACTGGCATGATCAAACTATACCACCAAGGCAAGTGGGCTTTGCGCATGAGATGGCCGATCCAAAGCGACCATAACCCATTGATGACGATAAATAACAACCCGACGCGCATCGCCACTGACGCGCCAGCAAATTTAAGGACCCAAGGCATGATCAAGGTGAGGATCAAGTCCCCAAACACGATCAAGCCAGCATTGGATTTGGACCAAGAAAGCAATTTTTGCATAAGCGATTAGATCTCCTGTAATTCAACTAGCGCACTGATGGCGCTGAGTAAGTATAGTGGTGCGGTCTCCGTGCGCATAATGCGCGGTCCCAACCCTGCTGGTACAAACCCGATTTGTTGCAATAATGCCACTTCTTGCGGACTCAAGCCGCCTTCTGGTCCAAACACCGCGATCAAACTCTGCGGATGCATTCGTACAGTTTGAACCAACTGCGCCGCTTCGCCACGCTTGGCAGCTTCTTCATAAGCGACGATCCCCACTTGATCGACGTTTAAGGTTAAATCATTCAGTTTGGTGAAGCCGACTGTCGGCACGACATTGCGATGACTTTGCTCAGCAGCCCCTAAAGCCACGGCTTGCAAGCGCGCGAGTTTCTTAGCGACTTTTTCTGGGGCCCATTTTGCCGTGCCCCACTGCGTATTGGCAAAACTGATGCCGGTTGCACCTAGTTCAGTGGCTTTTTGCACGATCCATTCGGCTTTATCGCCTTTCCCCACGCCGCACACCAAATGCACGGCGATCGGCAATTCGACTGCTTTCGTGATTTCACTTTGAATCTGCACAGTCAGTGGTGACACGTCGGTGATTTCCACATCAAAGGCGTGTGCGTCATGCACCAATTCAAAATGATCACCAGCGACTTGGCGCAACACTTTGATCGCATGTTTTTGAATCGAAGCTTCAAGTTCGACTTCAGCGCCGATAGTTAATGATTGTTCGGTAAAGTAGCGATTCATTCGTCAACCACCACTTGCGCCTTTAACGCGCCCCAATCCCCTAAATGCCAATCGGCGACCACGGTTAAGCCCACATCAGCGAGGGCTTGTTTGATCACAGTTTCCTTGTCATAGTAAATGCCAGACAACAATACTGTGCCACCGTCATTCAACCGCTCAGGAATCTGCGGGATCAAAGGCAACAACACTTCCGCCAAAATATTAGCACAAATAATGTCGGCTTGGTCATCGATTCCCGTCAAGAGATCATTGGCGATCACGTGAATGTCCGACACTGGATTCAACGCGAGATTGGATTCGGCGTTTTTAACGGCGATATCATCAACATCAGTTGCTAACACGTGATCCACACCGAGCATTTTGGCGCCAATGGCTAAAATGCCACTACCGGTGCCGATATCGATCATCGCTTCACCACCGCGGATCACTTGTTCCAAGGCTTGCAACATTAAGGCAGTGGTGGGATGTGACCCAGTACCAAAGGCCATGTCTGGGTCTAAGCGCATCACGAGTTCCCCGGCTTGTTGCGGCGTGTAGTCCAACCAGTCAGGCACGACGGTCAAATAGCGCGTAATGCGCAGTGGATGATAATACTTCTTCCACTCATTGGCCCAGTTGGCTTCTGCAATCGCGTCCACTTCAATGGTGCCAGTCCCAGCATCTAGCCCAAAGCTCGGCAGTTGGGCCACGCGAGCGGCGAGATTTTGCTTCAATTCCCCAAGATGGGTATGCGGGGCAAAATATCCTGTCACCGCAGCGCCTTGTTGTAAGTGCGGCACCGTGTCAGGATCGAGCCATTCACCGGTTTTTGTGATCACTTCATGATCAAAGTCCGCACTATCTTGAATTTGCACCCCAGCCGCACCAGCTTCCATCATAAAGTTAGCCACCGCTTCGACTGCTTCAGTACTGGTATTGACGGTTAATGCGATCCAATCGTCCATGATGACCTCCTAAAACTTGGGATAAGGTAAGAAAACTTTTTGGTTGGCGGCAGGCTGCTTCGCGTAAGCTTCATCAAATTTCGCTTGGTCGAAGTTCAATTCGAACACTTCTGCGTCGCTAGTGCCATCGACGAAATCAAAGAGATCACTTTGCCCATCGTCGAGTAAGTCTTGCAAGTAAATGAATAAGGCATCCACTTGCGCTTGTTCGATGCCATTTTTGCCAGAAAAGCCAAAGGTCGCCAAATAGTTATCGGCATAATCTTCACCTTTGAGGCGCGTTTTGTCATAAAACAAAATCGCATCGGCGTAATCGACTTCATCGCCAGCTTGTTTTTCTTCGCCATCTTGGTCTTCGACTTCAAAGCCTTCAGCGGCGTCAACGTACATGGTCATTTCCAGTTCGATCACATGGGCTTGTTTGTCCCAGTTGAGATCCAAGTCGCCATCAAAATCTAAAGCGTCCATTTTATCGCCGATATAATCCAGCATATTTTGAGTTTTCATTCTTGCCATCCTTTATTGGGTAAATTCAAGTCGCGTTTTTTCATCCCTGAGACATTCGGGTTGCCTGCCACAAAATAGCGCAGTGGCGCATCGGTCCACTCACCTTTGTTCGGCACGCCGATACGCGGGCTGACGCCGATATGTTGCGGCGTTTTGAGGCGTGGGATCAAGGTGATCGCATCACGGTTCAACAAACTGCCGTGTAAGGCGGTGGTAATGTCTAACGCTTGGCACAGTTTGCCGGGGCCATTGCATAAGTCGGTGGCTTTGCCACGTCTGGCGATCATTTGATCGACGCCATCCGTTGGCTCGAGTGCGCGCAGTAAAATGCATTCAGGAATGCCTTTGGCTTGCACATTAAAATTCATCAAACAATATTGGCGCATTTGGTACACATAAATCGTGGTCGGGGTTTCCCACAACGGCCAATTGCGCTTGGTTTGATGATTTTGATACGCATGAGCAGCGGCGTCTTTGGCCCCAAGATAAGCTTCGGTTTCCACGATCAAACCGCCGACGCCGTTATGCAAGAGTTTTGCGCCGAGAAGCTCTTGGGCCAATGTTTGGGTGTCGGCGCTAGTCGCCCAAGTTTGCCAATCGATGTTCATATGCTTAACTATACCCGACTTTTGTATCTTATGAAAGTGTGTTACGTTTACAAGCAGATAACACGAGTATTTCCATCAAATTTGGAGGATAACCATCATGGCAAACAAGGCTTTACGCCAATTGATCAGCACCCAAGCCGATCAATTAATTTCTGAAACTTATACAGAAACACATATCACCCAACGCTTACTAGACTGGCAAGCCCATAATCCTGGCGCAGATGCCACGCTTTTGGCCAGCTATCAACTCGCCGAAAGTCGCAACTTTTCAGAAGAATTGCTCGGCCGCGTATTGGAGCAGCTGTCAGACCAAGGTTACCTCAATCAACCCAAAGCCTAAAAAAGAAGCAAGCCGACGTCAAATGTCGACTTGCTTCTTTTAGATTACGAGCGTTCACGACTGAAGCTGATACTGCCATGCACTTTGATCGGCTTTTGGGCACGAGCCAACGCGACGCTGGGATCTTTTGATAACAGTTGCCACGTGGAAATGATCAACAACGCTGACACGAAAATCAACGGGAAGCCGGCAACCGAACAAATCGCTTGCACGGTTTTAAAGCCGCCGACAAACACGATCCCGAAGGAAAACAGCATGAAGATCACCATCCATACCAAGCGGTTGAACAAACTTGGCTGTTCCGTTGCACGCAACTTCAAGGAAGTAAACGCTGAGACGATGTAGGCAGAACTTGAAATAGTCGTCGCTAAGAAAATAAAGCAAGACAACGCGTAAATCACCAGCATCACATACTTAAACGGTAATGTGGACAACACTTGGGCAATCGTTGCCGCTTGCCCATAAGTGGTTAAGGTGTGGATCAAGTTGACCGTCCCACTTTGTTGCAACCACAAGGAGTACCCGCCTAAAATCGCATAAAACGCCATGCAGCCAAGCGCACCAAAGCCTAACATCCCAAAAATCACCTGGCGAATGGTGCGGCCTTTTGAAATACGGGCAATGAACAAGCCCATAAGCGGCATATAAGTCAGCCACCAGCCCCAATAAAAGACGGTTTCTGACTTCACTGGATCAACGCTTGAACCAAAACCACTGGCAAAGCCCGCGCTCATCGGCACAAACTTGGCGATCAACAAAACCAAGCTGTGACCTTCAGCACGAATAATCGTGCCAGTTGGGCCGACTAACAACACGATCACCAAAAAACCGATCGCCGTCCAAATATGGGCCGCACTCAACTTATCGATGCCACCTTTGATGCCTTTGACCATCGTCAGACCAAAAATCGCAAACAAGACGGCAAACATCGCTAGTTTCAAGTAAATCGTATCTTGAATGCCCGTAATGTTGGCAATGATCCGCGCCAAGACTGGAATTTCCATCCCCACACCTGAGCCGATCCCGCCCATGATCCCAAACACGACCAAGAAGTTGATCACTTGCCGAGCGATGTGTTTATACCAAGCATCCCCTTGCAGCATCGGCATGGCATCACTCAATGACGCCACCCGCACATGTTTGACATGCATCATATAACCGATGATCACCGCGGCAGACGCAAACATCATCCACGCCATGGGGCCCCAATCAAATTGACCGAGCATGTGGGCGTTTTGATAGTTTTGTGCAGACATCGCTTTAGCGCCAAATAAAGGTTGTTTGACATACCGCAGTGGATCGACCATGCTCAGCATTAAAATGCTGGCATCGATTGCCGTGGCAAACACCATGCTGCCCCACTGAAAGTTGGAATACATCGGCTTGCCTTTGCCTAACTTGATCCGGCCAAAGCGGCTGAACGCTATATATAGGAAGAAAACTAAATTAATGATGTAAATGCTGAGATACAACCAGCTGAGTTTGCTGGTGATCCCATCCATCATGTTGCTGAGCAAATTTTGGATCCCAGAGCCACCCATCAACAACATCAGCGACATGATCAAAAATAGCCCAACAGTAGGCACAAAAATTCGATAATCGATCTTTTGCTTATTTAAAATAAAAATGCTCCTAGTTCTCGGCGACCGTGAACTAAAATGCCTTCCTGCCAAACGACGGGTCATATACGCCGTCAGCAGGCTTATCCTGAACTTAATCAGAGGCAACCCTGAGCTGCAAAAACATTCCAGTTACCGAATTTTTCGGCTTTATTCTGCGATCACATTCCCGTCAGCATCCAAATGATGAATGATGCGCGCTGGATTGCCGGCGATCACCACGTCTGAACCAAAAGACTTGGTCACCACTGACCCGGCGCCAACGACCACGCGATCCCCTAGCGTCACCCCTGGCAAAATGCTGGCGTGTCCGCCGATCCAAATACTATCGCCTAACGTGATCGGCTTGCCTAATTCCACATCTGCATCGCGCAACTTAGCACTCAATGGATGCACTGGCGTATAAAAGCCGACGTCTGGCCCGACATAGCAATGCGAGCCGATGGTGATCGGACAAGTATCGAGCAAGGTCAAATGATAATTGGCATAGAAATGATCCCCGATATGGATATTGAACCCGTAATCGAATTCCAAACCACCTTCGACAAAGAAGTGCGCACCGGTATCGGCAAACAATGCTTTAACTTTTGCGTTGCGCGCGTCATTGTCATCCAATTGGTTGATGGTGATCAATTCCTTGCGAATCTGCGTCCGTCTGGCGATCAGTTCTGGATCAAATTGTTGATAAGCCTCTCCGGCTGTCATGATTTCTCTTTGAGTTTTCATCATGTAATCAGCATAGCACTGATTGCGTCGCTTGTGAAAAAGCATCTTAGAGCATTCTAATATTGCCGAATTCTGGGCATCGGTCGTTCAATTAATTTCACAAAGTTTCGGGGATGATTTGCATACTCGATAAGATGAAATATATTTGTAACATCTTACGTGATGGTTTTCAACGCATAATGGTCGGTTCCGGCACGAATGTGGTCGAACTCCTTACCGAAATGTCCTGTCATCATTGCCTGCGATTCCCGGTCAGGTCAACGCTTTGTTTGCCTTTTTTCCGGACGCACTAATTTGAAACTGGTGGCTGTTTACTGCGCGTGATTTTCGGCCGTCAACATCGTCAATGACTTCCAAGTAAACCACTTAAACGTTAAAAAGATATCGGCCATTTCGGATTCTGGACGCCATGATTTTGTTGCCCGTCCGCTTCAGCCGATGATGATCGCCCCATAACGAAGTGATTAAAATTTTCTCATTTACTTCCTATTTTTGAAAAATCAATCAAGTTCCAATTGCGAAATGCCGGTGATGCGGGTATATTCCATTTAACCAATCTCAAAAGGAGTCCCGCTGATGGCAAAAATATTATTATTTCTCAACAAAGGTTTTGAAACGATGGCATTTAGTCCCTTCGTCGATATCTGTGGCTGGGCGAGAAATGATCTCGACATCGATATTCATGTCACCACAGTAGGATTCACGAAGCAAGTGATGAGCACTTTCAAGATTCCGGTGATCGTAGACGAATTGATCACTGACATCGATGCGCGAGACTATGACGCTTTGCCCATTCCCGGCGGCTTTGAAGAATATGATTTTTACGACGAAGCGTTTAGCGAGCCCTTTCTTGAGTTGATCCGTCAATTCGACAAGGCTCACAAACCCATCGCCAGTATTTGCACCGGCGCCTTACCGATCGGCAAAAGTGGTGTGTTGGCCAATCGGCGCGGGACTACCTATCACCTCAGCAACGGCCATCGCCAACAACAGCTCGCTAAGTATGGCGTGCATGTGGTCAATGAACCACTAGTGCAAGATGACAACATTATGACTAGCTATTGTCCACAAACCGCGGCTTCAGTTGGGTTTTGGTTGCTTGAACAGCTGACGGATGCTAGGACTGCGCGTGCGGTGAAAACTGCGATGGGCTACTAATCTGAGCTTCCCATTGCAAAATTTGTAAAACTTCTCGTTGAGTGTCCGAATCGCTTATATCATCAAACGTCGTTCGCCAATCTCGGCTACCCATGTTTTTGACAAGAACTATATTTTCATCCGACAAATAAATAGATTGCGTTGCATAACAAAAAAGCCACCACTTCGTTAAGATCCTGTCAGATCAACGTTCGCGATGACTTCAAATATAAAACTAATTTTCAGGAGAGTACAGGATTTGAACCTGCGCGCCGGTATTAGCCGGTTCGACGGATTTCGAGTCGAAACCCTATGGTATCCATAATTTTGCAACTTAAGAGATAGATATAATAACACTAGCCAACACCTACGCGGCCTCACGTATTGCGAGGCTATTTTTATGCCCTCACGCAGCACAAAGATGAAATACTCAAAACGTAACGAGAACGACACCCCGCCCCGTTGTTTATTGTCATAAGCCTATATAGTTTATAGAGCTACAGTCAATATTTTACCCCCAGTAGCTGTGTGGAGGCGTTTGCTCAGACACACAATAAGTTTTCTTTCATGAAATGAGAATGACTGAAACGACGGTGCGTTATTTGGCGATTTAGCTCGTCGAAATTGCGTCTATGCCCAGACGACTCAAGTATACTGCTACAACGTTGCTTGTATTAAATTTAGCCCAAAAGAAGCCCGAAATGACGTATATTGTGCCGTCATTTCGGGCCTTCAAGTTTTAGTCGTTCATAAGAACCACTTATTAGTGAATGCGACGCTTGCGCTCTGCAAGTCCTAGTCCGCCAAACAGAGCAACAATTGCCAGCCCAATCGCACTTACGCCAGCCTCGTTAGCATCACCAGTTTGTGGCATTGCATCACTCGCGGCCTTAGCAGTCGCCTTGCGCGCCATGCTAGAACCAACAGTAGCAGTTTTATCCTTGCCAACAGTCGTGAAGCTTGCAGACTTCGTAACGGTCTTCTTAGGTGTTGTGGTATCAGCAATCACGTTGCTATACTCGTCAACCATCTTGCTGTTTTCAACGTGCCAGCCGCTGATAGTGTTGCCTTTGCTATCCTTTACGGCGCTACCGTCAACGTGGTAGCCGTTTTTCTTGGCCACGGCTTCGCTTTCGAGGCGACGCTGTTCGCGTGCAACCTGTTCCGCCAAAGTTTCGGCATCTTGAGCGGTTTTCAAGTCGGCTTTAACAGCGTCTAACTTGGTCTGGGCAGCAGCAGTAACTGTTTTGGCTGCATCAAGTGCAGCCTTAGCCTTTACAGTGCCTTCCTTGGCGTTAGCCAGAATATCTTCATAATTGGCTTGAGCTGCTTTAGCATCTTCAAGAGCAGACTTTGCATCGGCAAGTTTAGCCTGTGCATCAGCTAGTGCAGACTTGGCAGCTTCAAGCTTTGTTGGTGCATCGATAAGGGCTTGTTGTGCCGACTGTGCATCAGTCAGTGCTTTCTGGGCATCCGTTAGCGCAGACTTGGCCGTGTCCAGCTTAGCTTTATCGGCCGTGAGCTGGGACTGAGCCGTAGTAAGTGTGGACTTGGCATCCGCCAAGTTGGTGTCGGCATCAGCCTTATTCTGCTTAGCGGTCACGAGTACAGCTTGGGCGTGCTTGAGCGTTTGGTCTGCTGCCTTGAGACTGTTGTCATATACGGATTGGACGTTTGCCAAAGTTGACTTAGCTGAGCTGAGCTTGGCTTGGTCGACGGTCAGAGTAGTTGCCGCCGTTGAGGTAATGTTTGCAGCTTTGGCCTGTGCGGCAACGGCATTGTCGTAAGCCGACTTAGCAGTATTTACACTAGTAGTGGCCTTGTCGTATGCGTTTTGAGCACTTGTCAGATTACTATTTGCCGTCTTGAGCGCGGCCGCTTTGTCAGTTGCTGTAGTTTTAGCCGAAGCAAGTGCGGCCTTGGCCGCGGTTAAATTTGCCTGCTTAGTCGCGTCGTGCTGACTGGCCGTAAGATTGGCCTCTGCATTGGCCAAAGCAGCCTTAGCAGTTAAAAGAGACGCCTGTGCCGTAGTAAGTTCGCTACTTGCAGTGGTGACGTTAGCGGCGGTAGCTTTCTGGACCGCAACGGCGTCGCTCATTGCCGACTGCGCCCAGCTAGCAGTGTTAAGGGCACCATCATATTTACTCTCAGCCTGGGCCTGGCTAATCTGGGCTGCGCTCAACTTGGACTGAGCAGCAGCTAATGCGGTCTTGGCATTCTTGACAGATTCTGTAAGAGCAGATGTGTCAGTTGAGCCGCTTGCTGCATCAAGGGTGGCCTGAGCAGTATCAAAGGCCTTTTGCGCGGCAGCCACATTCGACTCAGCGATTAGAGTTTCACCCTTAGCGATGTCAAGAGCGTCATCGGCGATATAGTCTTTACCCCATGCATCATCGGCAGCAGTCTTAGCGGTAGCGTAGTCACTGTCGGCCTGAATCTTAGCGGCTTCAGCTTCAGTCTTGGCACTCGTTGCGGTATCAACTTCAGCCTGAGCCTTAGTTACAGCAGCCTGCGCATTGTCAACAGCCTGCTTTGCGGCCTGCGTGTCAAGAGCAGTGTTGGCAGCATCGACGGCGTCTTGGGCCGATTCAACCGCAGATTGAGCTTTGTCGTTTGCGGTCTTAGCGGTGGTGGCATCTGACTGGGCAGAAATCAAATCATTTTTGGCTGTAGTCTGCGCGCTAGTGGCGTCGTCAAAATTCCCTTTGGCGTCAGCCGCGGTGCCATTTGCCTTGGACTGAGCAGCTTCAGCTTCAGTCTTGGCACTCGTTGCGGTATCAACTTCAGCCTGAGCCTTAGTTACAGCAGCCTGCGCGTTGTCAACAGCCTGCTTGTTACCGGTGATGCCGGTTGCCAAATCAACGTCATTAACGGCTTTTTGTGCATCGTCAACATCAGTCTGGGCGTCGATGTCCTTGGTCTGAGCCGCATCGACATCTGACTGTGCGGCATCGACAGCCTTAGTATCCATATCAACGGTTTTCTGGGTGGCATAGACACCAGTCTGGGCGCTGGTCACGGCGCCTTGAGCGTCCACAACCTTGGTTGCCGCATCAGTCTTAGCTTCAGGCGTTGCACTATCAGCAGTCTTCTGTGCTAATTCTTCGGTCGTGCTTGCCGTCTCAACAGCCTTGGAATCCATATCGACGGTCTTTTGGGCGATATCGGTCTTGGTAGCAGCCACATCAGCATCACTTTGCGCGGTCTTTTGCGCCGACGTTGCAGCGTCATAATCGGTCTGCTGTGTCCTCTCATCAGCCTTGGCGGAATCAACAACACTTTGTGCTGCCGAGACATCAGCTTGAGCTGACTCTACAGGCGTGTGCTTAGCTGTGGCTATAGTAGTATTCGTTGCTGTCGTCTGCTTATCAGTGGTTGTGGCGGCATCTGCTGTGGCAGCATGAACCTGATTCGTGCTGACAAATCCAGTGCCCGCAACAGCCGTTACCGCTACTGCCGCCGCCAGAGTCCTTGCACGACTTCCTGAAATAGTCTGCTTCTGTGTTCTGACCATAAATGTGTCCTCCTATAATTTGTTTCCCCAACATTACTTAACATTGAAATATTAAAAGCTAACACCATCATTATAAACAATTTCTTCACATGTGCTATATTTATCTGCCTTTTTTAGTTCGTATGAGCTATGTTTAATGCTTCCGTTTTTCTTTAGATTTGAGATATGAATCAAAGACTTGCGGAGGAGCCAAAATGATTGAAACTGTTGGGAAAAATATCCGGGCGCATCGCACCGCCCAAAAGATGACAATAGCTGAGTTAGCCGAAAAGGCGGGCGTTTCCGATAGCTTCATCTCACGACTCGAACTTGGAACAGTTGGAGACACCCATGTTTCCAAATTGACTAGTGTTGCTGATGCTTTAGGCTTAACAGTTGGAGAACTCTTCAGCAACACCAACGTCAATCCTTATACTGTGAAACTGATAAGTAAGTTAACTTCGCTTCCTCCCGAAAAACAAATTGTCGTTTCTAAGAGAATACTTGACTTGTTAAATATGCTTATGGTAAAAAATAGCCGTTCTCAGAATATAGGGAACGGCATTTGCATGTAGCGCCAGCATTGACAGCACGATTTGATGCATACTTGCTTGTTTTCGTTTTGTCGACGGGCACTCCATATCATCCCGAATCCAAGAAAATACGGCACAGGCACACTCACGATTGCGAGTGTGCCTGTTTTCAAGTTACCTGAGCATTCATTCTCCAGTGAAAATGCGGTATTGCCAATCCTAGTCGTTCAACAATTGGTGAACCTTGACTCCTTTTATATTCGCGCGTTTCAGACGCTCGATGCACATCATGAGAGCATCAGTATTAGTAGGTACTATCAGCTTCTCAGCTGGTGAATTAATCTGCCACTCGTCAAGGTTATATCCATTCTCACGTGCTTCTTTGATAGACATTTTCGTTGCTTGCACTGACTTGAGAACCAAGCACTGGTCTACATATTTGGCCGCTGCGCTTGGCGATACATCTGCGATAGATTGCGTTGTATCGCGTGCAACCGCCAACGTCATAATTGGCGTATTGTCGGCACTATCGCAAGCACGAGATAACATAAAACCGATAACAGGCCGAGTAACGCCACCAGACAAGTCAGGAAAATACGCACTAACGACATCTCTCCCCAACAACTGACCTAATACTGTATGGCCTAAACGTATATTCAAATTTAATGCGAAGTTTTTTTGTACCATTTGCCAATTAGCTTTACCGAAGTCGCTGACGACATACACGCGATGGTTTGCAATTTCCTTGCCTTGTTTGTCATGAACAATGACTAACTTCTTGCCAGCATCGGTTAATTCGTTATTTTGAGCTAAATGTATGTACCCAGCAATCCGCATCAATACGAGTGCGTTGGACAACTGTTCGTCTGTTGCTTCGGTTGGTCGCTGCATGCAATCCCGAATAATATCACGGGTAAGGTATAGTCCTGTGCCAGCCACGGTAGTAAGCTGTTTCCCCGACACCCGGTTGAAAAGAGCTAATGACACAGCTCGTGCTACGTCGCTCAGAATGCGTTTGTCATTTCTATAAATATCATCCCGACCCATCACTTGAAAAAGTTTACGCTGACTCGCTGGCGTTGTCTTATGGTGGCGGTCAGTTAGAAAGTCAATTGCAACCATATTTGTTAGCCCAAGCTTCAGAGCGGCTACATAGTCTTCACGCTGAACGACGTTGGAATAATATGCTGACAACAGTTGGTGAAGACTAGCCACATTGTCGCCCATGGCCTCAACCAAGGATGGTAGTAATGCAATTGCTTGCCGCGGTGGCGTCGCTAGTTTCTGTTTGCCAATCTTCTGCACTTTACAGCCTAACAACCGCTCTGCATTCGTCGCAGTGAGGATAGCCGTAATTGTGGGCTTCTGAGCCGTCTTGCTGGCGGCATGCCGTGCTAGCTCTTGCATGGCCGGTTTATTGTGTTGCCAGTCGCGTAATAATCCCTGAGTATTATATTTCATTTTATATTTTCTCCTTTTTGCGTTTCCACTTGTCCATATTTCGATTTGCACTGTGACACAGTTAGATTTATGATGCGTTATTATTTTTCAGACTATGGTTCATTCATTACTAACTATTTATAGATTATTTAGTTATTTGTGTAGTAATAATCATCAGACTCTCCCGAATTTTCGGCAAAGAAAAAGACTACCATTAAGTCAACAGTAGTCTTACTTTTATCTCTAACTTAATTATATCACCTTTGAACCCTAAATCTGTCATTGACGCTTGTAGACGTCCGTAACCCTTGCGACTGTAATGGTTGAGCGTCTTAAGCCTCTTTTACCAGTGTGTCCCTTTTAGCTACCATTATAACGACTTATAACGGTAGCACTCTATCAATACTGTCCCAAGGGATACAGCGTTTTTACCCCCTGTTTTATACGCACTATATCTTTTAGTATAAGAGAGTTAACTACAGTAGGTTGATTGCAAAAGTAGTGTTTCAGGGACTTAGGTGATTCGCTACGCTCAACACCCACGTCGGCCTGAGGGATATGGTTTTGAACTGTGTTGCAAAGCAACGGTTTACTAGGGGTTTGAACTTGGGCTTTAAGGTTTTAGGGTTTTTAAGCCTGTTAAGGCTTTCACTTGGGGTTTGAACTTGGTTTTAAGGTTTTAAGGTTTTGAACTTTGCAGTTGGACCTGTAGAGATAAGAGTAATGTTCGCTACGCTCACCTATTACAATGTTTCTACAGTGTGTAAGCCTAATGTATCCGGCGTTGCCGGAAAGAGCACAACTAGGCTATTAACCTGTAGAGTCCTGTATACAGTAATAGTAGGTTTAACCTCAAAGACCTTAAAACCCTAAGACCTAAAACCTAAAACCAAGGTCAAAAGCTATGTCCTGCCCAAAAGCGGGGCAGTCCACAAGGCCGTCGCCTTGAGGACGGTTGAGTTTAAGACCTACTCAACCTAAAAGCCTAAAACCTTAAAGGGATTTCAAAAAACCAAAGCTAAACTGCATTACAGGTTTATAGGGGTAACCTCAATTTATAGCCTCAATGTATCCGGCATTCGCCGGAAAGGATAGGCTACCACCCCTAATTACATACTACAGGGTTAAACTGACTAACGCTTTAAGGGTATCGCTAACGCTCACCCTACAAGCTCTTCAAACATATGCAGGATTTTACCGCCTTACAGGCTCACTACCGTTCGCCTTAGGCTTTACACAGAGACATTACAGGTGGTTATGCTCATAGCGCGTATAATTCGGCGTTGCCGAAAAGGTTGCGCTACCTAATTGTCACAGTTAGCCTTAGTTTTTTGAGGGTTGCCCCTAAGACATACTACAGGTAGTCTCAGAGAGCCTCAGGTCGGCATATAGCGTGATTAAATTGGTCAGCGGCAAATATAACTCCCACACCGCTGTGAGCGCCCTGAAATGGCCTTTCCGGTAGCCGAATATGTGAACCGCCTGACATGCGCTCTCTGTAGTGAGCATTATCGTGATAAAGTCTCATGCTAGCTATTGAGAGAGATTCAAGAACGTTGTGCGAGCTAATAGCCCGTTATCGCATTAAATTAGATTCAAACAATCGACATATTTGTATTGTATCTTGTAAGAGTTCGACGGATTCGCTACACTTTTCCTGTAGGTGTTGGCCTCATATAGGAGGTCAAACAATGGAAAAAATCAGTAAAAAGCCGGTCTCTACCGGCATTCAACAGACAGAAAAAGGAGTGTTCGTATTTCGGTGCTACTTAGGCTCAAGCAATCTTGCCCCGTGGCGCAAACAGAAAACAGTCAAGAACAAGTCAGTTAAGGAAGCCCGCCAGTTGTACGGGCAATGGATAGAAGCTCAAGAACAAGCTTATAAAACTGCTCATGAGCCTGTACAACAGGCTAAAGCGATGCAGAAAGTTGATGCATCCCCGACGTTTGCCGAATATACTTCGCAAGGAGATATACCAGCGCATGACGGTCAATTTTTCCAACAAATCAAGCAAGAAGCAGTGTTATCTGGTTCTGCTGTTTCTAGGAAGCAAGTTGGTTCGATACAGGGCGTTGACCTCCAACACAGAAGTAACCTTAAAATCATCAACCGCGACTATCCAGCCTTCAATCTTAAACCGCTAAACAGTTTCACGCCAGAGGATGTAGACGGGCTGTTGGACAGCATAAAAGCTACTCGGGGATGTACCAACAACACCCTCAATCACTATCTACACAGCGTTTCTAAAGTGTTTCGACTCGCCCAAGATGCTGGCGTAGTTCCCAAACGATTCAACCCATGCCGTAAAGTGGAGGGACGGCAAAAAGAGTATCGGGAAAAGACGGTGATTACAGCTAGCCAGTACGACGGTGTGCTACAAGCTGTTGAGCAGCTACCACCCAAGTTCCGCGCTGGTATGCTTATCAGTCTTATGTGTGGTTTGCGTCGTGAGGAAGTCATGGGTCTAATGTGGACAGATATAGACTTTGAACACTCAATGCTAAACGTGCGCCATACCCTCATTCAATACAAGGGTGAGGACGGGCTACGTGTGAAGACTATCAAGGCAGGCACAAAGAACGGTACTCAGAGAGCTGTAGGCTTACCCGATAAGGTGGCAGAAGCCCTGCACGCATATAGAGCCACCCTCCCTAAACGTTTGCCCACGTGGTGCGATGGCGTCACAGGTGCTCGCTACAATCTGTTGTGGATACGTCTAGATACTGCCGACGTGTACGATATGGATTTATTCGGCCATGTATGGCGTGAGATGCGGCCTAGCTTGATGGAACAAGGTATCTTAACCAAAAAGAGCCGGTTTCACGACCTACGAGCTGGCTTTATCAGTTATATGCTTAATAAACAACAGTTCAGCCCCGTGATAGTTGCTAAGTTGGCAGGTCACCGCTCGGCACAGATGACACTAGATGTTTATGGAGATGCGGATAGCACCGACATAAATAACGCACTGGAGGCGATGAACAATGCTTTCAAGGACTGAACCAACACGACTCATCCCCGCAAAAACTGTGCTTTCTTGCAATTCAACTGTACAGAAAACTACCTACGTAGGAGCTGTACAGCATGCGCGACAAGGCTTCCAGCCTTTAAGACATTGCAAAAAGTTGCATGGAACTAGCTCAATTGTTATGAGGAATGGCAGAGTGGTAATGCAACGGGCGACCATTTTTACACACTAAAAAAGCCTTACAAACGCCGGTATAACGGCATTTGTAAGGCATATGAAGGAGAGTACAGGATTTGAACCTGCGCGCCGGTATTAGCCGGTTCGACGGATTTCGAGTCCGTTGCATTACCACTCTGCCAACTCTCCATGTGGTATCGTACTATTTCAGCACAAAAACTAGTATAGCAAAAAATCCGCTTCCTGCAAACACTTTTCACCAGATTTCCGCGGTAAACCGGATGATACCGGTCATTTTCTTAAGCCTTAGCAAAAAACTTTAAGTTCGCGCGCCGCATGCGTATACTAAAGCTATTAATGTGAAATGGATGGGTGCTCATGAAACTATCTTTGATCAAACTCCCCGCTTTGTTTGGGGTATTATATGCGGCATTTACGGCGATTGTCTTGATCGTGGCTTCAGTTTTTGCTTTCACCAAAGGCTTCTCCACGGCGGCAGTCGGGACGAACTTGATGAACTGGGAGCCGCATTGGTGGTATTTGTCCATTGTCGGCGGCGGTTTGCACTTGATCAGCTTTATCAAATCACGCTCACGTAAATTATTGATCGCCAATACCATCGGCATCTGCTTATTCATCGGCTATGCGCTGGTGCCAAATTACGCGCTGATTTTACTGGTCATTCATGTAATCGTTATCCAAGTGATGGCTAAAGCCGACGTTCACCCCACCACAATTTCAAATGAGGTGGCATGATGGCTTGGTTTAAACATAAATCCACTCAAGAACCAGAACTGCCAGATAATCACTATGATTTCGCCAAAATGGTCAAGGCTGCTCGCGAAACTGACCCGGGTAAGTTCAAAAAGCTACAAGGTTTATTCAAAAAACAACCGCGTATCATCAAACCAAAAGACAAAAAGTAAATGTTTTGCACGCTGCCAAGGCGTGCTTTTTATTTACCTTCGGGCATAAAAGGCCTATACCAGAAAATTTTTGCGTGTTTTTTGATTATATGATTTAAATTATGTTGATTATAGGCAGAACCCATGTTAAAGTTAACACATACCTAACTTAATTGTTTTGATTGGAGGGAACTTATATGTTAATCGACACATATATCAAGACCATGAACCGTCAAATCGATCGTCTCGCGGTGTACGACCTGGTATTCGATCAATATACGCTCACATGCCACAAACTTGAAATCGGCAACTGTCTCGCTACTGAAAGCTACGAGCAACTGCATGACTACTTCAGCCGCAATATGTTACGGTTCAATAAATTCGTCCAAGAATGCAATGATGTGATCCCGCCAGTCGAACTGGAAAGCTTCAACAACAGTTTCTTGGCAGCGTTAGCCTTGAATCAACAAGCCGCCATGACGATGCTGATTGCCATTGAAGCTGATGGCGTCAATCATCGTTTGTATAATCGCGGTGTTGCTGAGAAAAAGCGCGCCCATCAAGATATCCAAGTCGCCATTGCGCAGATCTTAGCCACTGCCATGTAACAGCAAAACGGCCCGAAACTTTGGAAATGAAGTTTCGGGCCGTTTTTTAATTTTAGTCGTTATGCCCTTCTTCAGGCAAAAGGATGGTCTGATTGTTGCCGTCATCATAAGCCATCACGGTATCAGGAAAGGCACTTTGATAAGTGAATGGCAAATCGACAGCCATCGTGGTGTCGCTGCCTTTTTCAGAGAACGCGACGGTGAGTTTGCCACCGTTGTTCAACAAGTCAAAGCGCAACAAGTTGGTCAACGGCACCACACCTTGAAGATTTTGGTCGATGATCAACCAGATACTGTCGATGATCGGGCCTGGTAAATGTGCAATGACCCCATAAGTGGCAAAGCGACTGCGATCAGATGTAAACATGCCGATTCCCCCTGACGTTTTATTCTTGTGGTTCAAGTGCCGTAATGTCGGCAAATTGAGCTTTCACACTTTTGGCTAAAGCCTTGGGATCTAGGCCTACGGAACGGCCAATTTTCCCAGCAGAGACAATGATTTCAGACTCGCCTTGCGCTTCGGTGCCGATAAAGATCGGATAGTTGTGTCGCGCGTGAATGCCGACTGGTGTGTTGGCGCCATGCACAAAGCCGGTGGTTTTCTCCAAGTCTTTCAGCGGCACCATGCCGACTTTCTTGTTCCCGGAGACTTTACTGAGCTTTTTGTAGTCGATGTGTCGATCGATCGGCACGACGCCCACCAATGGGCCAGTTTTGTTGCCGATCAAGGCTAAGGTTTTGTAGATCTTGTGTTCATCGACATCTAAGTGGTCGACTTGCACTTGTTGCACATCCCCAACTTCAGCGGTTGGAAAGGTGTAGCTTTGATAGGAAATGTTTTGTTTGTCGAGCATTTTCTCGACTAAGGTTTTATCCTCTTTTTTATGCTTTGCCATAACGGACTCCTTCAATATCTTCATTATACCACACTCAAAAAGTAAGTGGTATTGAACGTCCAGTAAACAAAAAGAGAGACCTGCTGGCCTCCCTCAAGTTTATGCGCCTTCGTAACTCATCAACGTGAAGACATCATGGTCGGCGATTTTATCGCGGCCGTGTAAGTCACTGAGTTCCACTAAGAAAGCCGTGCCGACGACAATACCGCCGAGCTTTTCGACTAAGGCAATGGTTGCAGCGATCGTGCCGCCAGTGGCCAATAAGTCATCACAAACCAACACGCGTTGGCCGGGGCGAATCGCGTCTTTGTGTAAGTATAAGGTCGCTTGGCCGTATTCCAAGTCGTAGCTGGCACTGACTGTTTCGCGAGGGAGTTTCCCCTTTTTACGCGCTGGGGCAAAGCCGACGCCGAGCTTGTAAGCCACTGGGCAGCCGACGATAAAGCCGCGGGCTTCTGGGCCAACGATCATTTCGACGCCTTTGTCTTTGGCATATTCTACGATTTCATCAGTGGCGGCGGCATAAGCTTTGCCATCTGCCATCAATGGGGAAATGTCTCGGAACGTGATACCTGGTTCTGGAAAGTCTGGAACACTAGCGATATAGTCTTTAAAATTAATAGCCATGGAGATTTAGCCTCACCTTTTAGTAGTCATGACGCGCTGTTGGATCACGTTGGCAGGATCTTGTTGCAAATGCTTGGCCAACGTTAAAAAGGCAACGCGCTGTTGGTATGCCGTTGCGGATTCCAACGGCTTTTTTTCTGGATGGTCACTGACTGAAATCAGCGCACCCTCTATTCTAACAAATTGCAACTCGAAAAACACCTGTACGGCGAAAATTGCTTGTTGCGTTGTCACATGAACCATTTGCGCTAAAGCTGGTAAATGATGTTTGTCAAAATGAGGATGTTGTCGCAAGAACACTAACACCCGTCCAAACTCTGCGCGCGACGGGATGGCGACTAAGTTTGCCGGATCTTGAGCAAACACTACTCGCACTGGCAATTTCACCTGTTGCATCAAAGTTTTTAGTTCTTCTTGCGTATGTGGCAAGTCCACTAAGACGACATTTTTAATCGGTGCAGTCACGTCTTTAGCCAATATGGTCGGGCCGCCAAATTGAAAGCGCCCAGTCATTTGCCGATAAGCCATGCGATCAAAGAACACATAAGTGAATGCGCCCCGAAATTGTTCTGCACTAGGTTGAGGTAAGCGCAAATCGATCACATCTGGCGCCTTGAGTTGCCAATCTTGCAGACGCAACTGCAAACTGGTGCGGTTTTGCCAAGTGTTTTGATCTAAAGTCACCGCCAATTTCACTTGTGCCGCATCACTCAAGGCTTGGGCTTGATCCCCTAATCCAAAGGCGATCACGTCGATACCATCAGCGGTAAACTTCAAATGATCTTTCGTTTTGCCGATTTGGCGAATCCCGGTCAATGCTTGCGGGCGAATACTGAAGACGGGTTCAGGATTCCCTTGGCCAAATGGGGCAAGTTGACGCATGGCTTGATAATTATCCAGAGTCAACTCGTTAGCCTCAAGTCTGGCGACCACGTCAAGCTTTGGGGCACCAGCATCTTTTAAGGTGATGGCAGCAGCGGTTTCCATCGCTTGATGGATCACGTCAAGATTTTCAGTCGGCACCGTTAACCCGACCGCCATCGCATGCCCGCCAAAATGCGTCATCGATTCAGTTGCCGGCTGTAAACTCTTGAACAAGTGATAGCCTTCAACTGAGCGCCCAGACCCTTTGGCACTGGTACCATCAGCGGAAATATTCAATACCAGCGTCGGCTTGCCAGTGTTTTGCACCACATGGCTGGCGACGATCCCTAACACCCCTTCATGCCAGCCTGATTTGGCTAACACCAAGGTTTTGGCGGCTTGATTTTCCGGTGTTTCGGCCATTTGCATCGCTTCAGCCGAGATTTTTTTAACCAGGCCTTGACGCTCAGTGTTGCGCGCGTCGACGTTTTTCGCCAAACGGGCAGCTTCTTCATCGTCAAAGGTCGTCAACAGCGTGACCCCAGGCGTGGCATCTCCAAGTCGGCCGATGGCATTTAACCGCGGACCGATGACAAAACCGACAGTTTGTTCATCGACAGTTTGGGGATCGATGCCCGCTGCTTCAAGCAAAGCCCCTAACCCGACGCGAGCACCTGAGCGAATCTGTGCCAAGCCGAGTTGAACCAAGGTGCGATTTTCATCCGTTAAGCTGACCAAATCACAAATCGCCCCAAGCGCTGCTAAATCCAGGGCATCCATCGGGGGACCATCCAGTAAGGCCGTTGCCACTTTAAAGGCGACGCCAGCACCGGACAAATCACCAAAAGGATAATCACTGCCCGGATAGCGCGGATGCACCACGGCGACGGCATTCGGAAGCTCATCTGGGAGTTCATGGTGATCGGTCACCACCACATCCATCCCCGCTTCCATGGCTGGATCGATCACGGCTTTGCCGCCGACGCCGTTATCGACTGTGATCAACAACTGGGTCCCATTGGCGTGTAAATATTTATAAACATCTGCATTTGGCCCATAACCATCAGCGAAGCGATCAGGAATGAAGACTTCGGGTTCAGCGCCGATACTTTCCAAGGCTTCTTTCATGATCGAAGTCGAGGTCAGCCCATCAACGTCATAATCGCCATAAATCGTGATTTTTTCTTGGTCGGTGACGGCTTGTTGAATGCGCGCCACGGCTTTATCCATGTCATGCAACAGCATCGGATCATGCAGGCTAGAGGCGCTGGGATTGGTGAAAGCGGCCCACTGATCAGGGTCGGTGATGCCACGCTGCCACAATAAGCGCGCCAAAAAAGGACTGACCTTTAACGTTTCGGCTAAGTCCTGCATGGTTTGCGATTCGGGTTGCTTCATTAATGCCCAATCAAAATGTGCCAATCGGTGTCCTCCGTTCAAAAAACTACCCAACTAGTATACCAAAAAATTCCCGGCAAAAACCGATGGTGGTGTTATAATTACAATGTAAACTAAATCAACAGCCCAACTCCAACCAGCGACTGCAACAAAAGGAGTTGTTTCATCATGTCTGCAACTGCAGAAATGGTTAAAAAAGCTGATGACGCTGTGAACGCCACCGGTTATGTTACGGAAAAAGAAATCCCTGAACTTCACGATATGGCTTATGCCCGAGAATTGGCTGAAGCCTTGAGCAAATCTCGTGAAAAATCGTCTGAGGAAGGCTACATTTATACCGAGCCTTTTGATTTCGTCGGCGGGAAGATCTCAAATATTGTTTGGAACATGGACAAGATCCAAACGCGTGCCGACGCTGAAGAAACTTTAGCTGAAGATATGCACTGGCAAGTGGTTAAGCCACAATTGTCCCAAGCAGACCAAAAAGAATTCTAAATTACTTTCCGTCGACATGCGCCGGCGGATTTTTCATTAAAAGGAGCCGTTATGCCAACTATCGACGAATTTTTCAACACTGCTAAAGCTGAACTCGCCCTCGATCCTGATCTGACCTATCGCCACGCGGAAAGTTTCGGCGATTCTCCGAAATTAGCAAACACCATTGCCGACTTGATCGTTTCAGGAAAGAAAACGGCCACCAGTAGCGGCTTTGAGCTTTACATGCATGACCATGACCCGATGCCTGAAGTCGGCGATATCAATGTGGTGTTGAATGGCCAACAACAGCCAGTCGCCGTCACCTATTTGGAAGACACGTTCATTGTTCCCTTTGCCTCAGTCGATGCCACCCAAGCTCAGCTTGAAGGTGAAGGCGATATGAGTTTGGCTTACTGGCGGCGAGAACACGCCCGCTTTTTTAAAGACGCTTATGCGCAAGCCGGGTTGACCTTCGACCCTGCCAGTTCCATGGTGGTGATCGAGCGCTTTCGGGTGCTTTACCCTTTCACTAACTAAACTTGCGTAAGCGAACTATTGTTTGTATAATGGATCATGAGGTGATATAGATGAAACTTCCTATTACCATCGCCAATTGGACCATTACCAAACAACACGCTAGCCGCGGCATGGTGCGGCTTCATTCACAAAACAGCGTCGGTGAGCTTGAAGCTGACAAACTGTTGGACGATCTTCCTCGGGTGATCGGTCGCCCGTTGACCATCGACGAACAAGTGGCCTTGACTTTGGCGGTACCAGGATTGGCAGCATAATTTAAAAATCGGAACCCCTACGACTCGACTAAATTTCAGTCGAGTTTTTTGATGCACTGAAACATGTCGGTTTTGGAGCCTACAAGTGAAAAAAGCCCAATTATTTTTTAAAGTTGATGGTTATCAGTATTTTATTCATCTCTTGTCATAATTGGTCTAGTTTCACCCCGTTAATAAAATTGCCTCTAAGCGTTTAATTTGTTAATCTGTACGTACAAGATTATGAAGCTGTACGCTGTTGAATTGACACGATTTGACGATCTTGTACGTACAGGATATTCTATACATGTCGAAAGCGATTACAGAGGGTATCACATGACAAAACTAGATTTGGTCTATCAAGACTTAAAGCAAAAAATCGACACCGGCGTTTATGCCACTGACACCTTGTTACCCAGCGAAAATGCCTTAGCCAGCCTATACGGCGCATCGCGCGATACAATTCGCAAAGCGCTAGCGAAACTGCGTGATCAAGGCTTCATCCAATCGCAAAAAGGTCGCGGCTCGGTAGTGATCAACCGCCAGCAATATGTGTTTCCAGTGTCTGGTGTGATCAGTTATAAAGAACTCAGCCAACGGTTGAATTTTAAAACCACCACCACGATGATCGAAAACACGCAGATGCCGTTGCCGATCGCCAACTTCAAAGCCGTCGACCCGCACGCTAAGCCTTGCACCACCACGCGTCTGGTGCGCTTGCGCGAAGTCAATGGTGAGCCGGTGATTATCGATATCGACTATATCAACGGCGATGTGGTGCCAGCGATTTCCAAAGCTGTCGCCGAAGATTCGCTTTACGCGTATTTTGAAGGGCAGCTGCATTTGACCATTGCCTACGCCAAAAAAGAAATCACCGTAGAGCCTGCAACTGCGCAAGATCAACAATTGCTTCACTTAGACGCCAATGCTTCCGTGGTGGTGGTCAAAAGTGTCACCAGTTTAGAAGATACCACCGCGTTTCAGTATACAGAGTCACGCCATCGTGCTGACCGCTTTCGCTTTCAAGAATTTGCCCGGCGTGCATAGGAGGACGTTATGCAACAAGATCAAGTGATCTATCAGCTTTATCCAAAATCATTTTACGATTCAAACGGCGATGGCATTGGCGATCTCCGTGGCATTATTCAAAAGCTCGACTATTTGGTCAGCTTAAATGTCGATATGATCTGGTTCAACCCCTTTTTCGTTTCGCCACAAAATGATAGCGGTTACGATGTTGCGGATTATCGGGCCATCGACCCCCGCTTTGGCACCATGGCCGACTTTGAAGAACTGATCGACAAACTCTCGCAACATCATATGGGCGTCATGTTGGATATGGTGCTCAATCACACATCCACCGCTCACGCCTGGTTTCAAAAAGCGTTATCTGGCGACGCCAAGTATCAAGCTTATTACTACTTGCGCGATCCTAAACCCAATGGCGACTTGCCGACCAACTGGCAATCGAAATTCGGCGGCCCCGCTTGGTCAGCTTTTGGCAACACCGGCAAATATTATCTGCACTTATATGACCGCACCCAAGCCGACTTGGACTGGCACAACCCAGAAGTTCGTCAAGAAGCGGCGGCAGTGGTCAACTTCTGGCGTGCCAAAGGCGTGCGTGGTTTCCGCTTTGATGTGTTGAATGTGATCGGCAAAGCTGAACAGTTGGTTGACGCAGAACCAGGCAAAGAAAGCAAATTTTTGTACACCGACACGCCGATCGTGCAAACTTATATTAAGGAGTTAGCGGCGAATTCCTTTGGTCAAGATCCCGATTCCGTCACAGTTGGTGAAATGAGCTCGACTGGTTTGCAACAAGCGATCGCCTACACCAAGCCTGATAACCAGGAGCTTTCAATGGTGTTTCAATTCCATCATTTGAAAGTTGATTACGTCGATGGTCAAAAATGGACCGCCATGCGCTATGATTTCAACGCGCTGCGCAAGCTCTTGCACACTTGGGGGACTGGCATGGCGCAAGGCGGCGGTTGGCAAGCGTTATTTTGGAACAACCATGATCAGCCGCGGGCCATCGATCGCTTCGCCGATCCTAAATCTGACCGTTTTGCCAGTGCGACCCTGTTAGCCGCCAGCATTCATCTCAGTCGCGGCACGCCTTACATCTACATGGGCGAAGAACTCGGTATGTCTGACCCGGATTACACATCGATGGATGATTATGTCGATGTCGAAGCCCACAATGCTTACAAGGCGTTGCTTGAACAAGGGCTGTCTGATCATGACGCCTTCACCATTGTCCATGCCAAAGCCCGCGATAACTCGCGCACCCCGATGCAATGGGATGATTCCGCAACTGCTGGCTTTACCACTGGCACCCCTTGGCTACATTCGACTAACCAGGCTGAAGTCAACGTGCAAGCCCCAGTCAGCCAAAAGATTTTCGCCTTTTATCAGAAACTGATCACCTTGCGCAAACAATATCATGTAATCTCCCAAGGCGACTATCAGCCATTTGGCGAAAACATCGATTGGCTTTACGGATATGTTCGCCATTATCAAGCTCAAAATTTACTGGTATTGAACAATTTTGCCGACCATGAGATCCAAGTCCCAATTCCAGACCAGTTCCAAGATGCGCAAGTCTTGATCACCAATTTGTCATCATTTAAACCAACAGCAACGATCACCTTGCCAGCCTATGGCACCGTCGCGTTGTTACATTAAAAGGAGGAGCATCATGAAAAATGCAGTCTTAGTGGCGCCTGCCACCGGATTATTAATGCCGATCACTGACGTCAGCGATCCCATTTTCGCCCAGAAGACCATGGGCGAGGGCTTTGGGGTAGAGCCAACCAGCAACCAAATCGTCGCCCCTGCCAGCGGTCGCATTGTGTTGATCGCCGACACCAAGCACGCCATCGGTATCCGCACTGATAGTGGTGTGGAAATTCTGATTCACATGGGGATCGACACCGTCGAACTCAAAGGCGCCCCATTTGAAATCGATACGCATGTCGACGCCCAAGTGAACGCCGGCGATATTATCGGGTCGATGGATCTGGAAGCGATTCGCGCTGCTGGTATGAAAACGACGATCATTGTCGCCATCACCAACACTGCCGACATTTTAAACAGCATCGATTTACACGCTGGCGAAGTGCAAGCTGGCAACACCGCAGCTGATCTCAGCCTAAAGACACCAACCACTAAACCGGTGACAAACGTGGATGAAAAGAACCAATACGCGGTCACAGCCCGCGATGTCATTGCCGCAGTTGGTGGGCCAAACAACGTCAAGAGTTTGATTCATTGTATCACCCGCTTACGCTTTTACCTCAAAGATGAAAGCGTTCCCGACGACGGCGCGGTGGCAGAAATTCCCGGTGTTATCGATGTGGCGCGCGCGGCTGGTCAATACCAAGTCGTGATCGGCCAAACAGTCACCGATGTTTATGATGAAGCCATCAAACAACTTGGACCTGGCTTTGCCAATCCTGAAGCCACGGCCCAAATTACTGCTGAAACTGAAGCGGCGGCCCAAGATCAAAGCTTGTGGGGTAAAACCAAACGTGGGGCTTCTAGTTTGATCGGTGTGATCACCGGTTCCATGATTCCGATCATCGGCCTGTTAGCGGCTAGTGGGATGCTCAAAGGGATCATGACTATTTTGACCACTTGGGGCGGCGTCTCCACCACCAGCCAAACTTATATGCTGATCAATGCCATGGGGGATGCGACCTTCTACTTCCTGCCAGTGCTCGTCGGCTTTACCGCCGCCCAAAAGCTCGGCAGCGACCCGGTCATCGTAGCCATTATCGGCGCTTTCCTGATTTACCCATCATTGGTGCAAGTGGTCGCTGGCGGGAAATCCTTTGGTACGGTACTGGGGATGACGATCAACTCGAACTTCTTCGGCATTCCGATCCACATCCCCCAATACACTTACTCCATTTTCCCGATGATTTTTGCCGCATGGATGGCGTCAAAAGTCGAACCTTGGATCAAAAAATGGATGCCAGTGATGTTGCGGATGATTTTCTCCCCACTAGTTGAAATTTTCTTAGTCGGTATGACGGTACTCATCGTCGTCGGCCCGATCATCACCTTGATCTCCACTGGGATCTCCGCGGCCTTACAAGCGTTACTCAACTTGAACCTCGCCTTGTCTGGCATGATCATCGGCGGCTTGTATCAAGTGCTGGTTATCTTCGGCTTACACTGGGCGGTGATTCCGATCATTTCGGCACAACTTTCTGTGCCTGGTGGCCACTCCGTCTTAAACGGGATTGTCTCCGTCACCATGATTGCCCAAGGTGCTGGTGCATTGGCCGTTTGGGTGAAGACTCGCAACAACAAAGCCCTTTCTGGTTTGTCCTTGTCTGCTGCGATTTCTGCCTTCGTTGGCATCACCGAACCGGCCATGTATGGGATCAATTTGAAGTATGGCCGTGTGTTCATGTTCTCAAGCATCGGCGCTGCCATCGGTGGGTTGCTCAACGGCTTGCTCGGCGTTGATATGTATGGCTTCACTGGCAGTTGGATCGGTTTCCCTTCGTTTGCCAGCAACGCCAACCCGTCAAACTTGTTGAACTTCTTCATTGTTTCAACCGTGACGACGATTGCCGCATTCACCTTGGTATATCTGTTCGGCTACAAAGAATCGGATAGTTTGAAAGCCAAGACTGCGCCGAAGAAGAAACATCTCGGTGAATAATGAAATCTGTACCACGTGACCTAAGCCTTGGTTGGCTTGGGTCTTTTTGTGTTTTCGGGTGAAAAAAATCACCCTACGCCAAAATAGGATGATTGAGATCAGCTATGCAATTTGTTTGGACGGCCGTGTGAGCCACAACGCCCAAAGTAGCGTGACACCACTGAAAACAAGGTAAATCACGATGCTAACAAAATTCGGATTACCCGCAACGGCTTGACTGCCCTGCAACCCCGCCGCATCGATCAGCCAATGACACAAAATTGTGGGCAATAAGCTTTGCGTCCGGTAAGTCACCGCAGCAAACAGCATCCCTAAAGCAAATGCATAGATCACTTGCAGCAACGTGCCTTGCCAAGCTGCACTGTGAAATAAGTTGAACAGATGCATGCCACCAAAAATCACTGCCGACACTGCCATTTGTCCCCATAGCTGAGCAGGCCATTTCATCTCTTGCAGCGTGCCGAAGATGACACCTCGAAATAACCCTTCTTCAAAGATTGCAACCATCAAGGCGACCACTACGGCCAAAATTCGATGGCTGATTGAAGCGTCTGTTTGAATTCCAGCCATCATATTAATCAATATGATGAACGCAGCCGGCCAAATCATGGCGATGCCAACGCCTAAATGTTTCGGTGAAATCGTCATGATTTGACGCCAATGACTGCCCATCAGTAAAATCAGTAAAGCCAGACTGATCACTTCACCGATTGCTAAAACAGTCAGAGTTTTGAGTCCGAACCCTTTTAACACAAAACTGGCAATCTCATGCCCAAACAACACTGCCACGACCCCCGCAGCAGTTAAACGCCAACTTTTTGATACCAAATATTTCAACCCTCTCCAGTTTCTGAAAACACAATGGTTTTATTGTACTGCTAAGAAACAGAGTTTGAAATGGTATTCGCTGGACTCGACTATCATTCAATTCCGGATTTTAAAGAACATTCTGAAAACACCCAATCATCGCATCAATGATTTCTGCGTGGTTATGGTCGTTCAACGTAATGGCAAAATGATCAGTGTTCATTTGCATTTCTTGGGGCAATCGACCACTTTGCATATGTGGTTGCGCCAACACTCTTGGTAACACGCCTGCCAAGCCTTTTGGTGCAAAAAATTTTCAAACACAATCGACTCCTATCGAAAAAACATCCCCAATGCCCAAACTCAAGTTTTGGTATTGGAGATGCTTTTTGATTAATGCTGTACCGAAAATTTACTTGCCTTTAGTATCTTCCGAGTGCATGTTGAGGATCGACATAAAGGCGGCTTGCGGAACTTCGACAGAGCCCACAGATTTCATCCGCTTCTTACCCGCTTTTTGTTTCTCCAGTAATTTACGCTTCCGAGTAATATCGCCACCGTAACACTTGGCCAGCACATTCTTGCGGTAAGCTTTAACGGTCGAGCGCGCGATGATCTTGTTGCCAATGGCCGCTTGGATCGGCACTTCAAATTGTTGCCGCGGAATGGTTTGCTTCAAACTGGCAACAATGGCCTTGCCGCGTTCAAAGGCAAAATCTTTATGAACGATCGTCGACAACGCATCGACGGGATCGCCGTTCAATAAGATATCCATCTTGACCAAATCAGAAGCACGGTAGCCGGTGATTTCATAATCTAAGCTGGCGTAACCTTTGGTCGAAGACTTCAAGTCATCAAAAAAATCGTAAATGATTTCGGACAATGGCAAGTTATAGATCACATTGACACGGTATTTGTCCAAGTAATCCATTGTCACGAATTCACCACGTTTGCGTTGGGCAATTTCCATCACTGGGCCGACGTAATCATTCGGCACCATGATCGAGGCTTTCACGTATGGTTCACGAATTTCTTTGATTTCAGAAGCGTCTGGCAATTCAGACGGGTTATCAATGGTGATTTGCGTGCCATCAGTTTGATCGACTTGATAATCCACACTCGGCGCGGTCATGATCAAGTCCAAGTTAAATTCACGCTCAAGCCGTTCTTGCACGACATCCATATGGAGCAACCCTAAGAAGCCGACACGGAAACCAAAGCCCAATGCTTGCGAAGTTTCTGGTTCAAATTCCAAGGACGCGTCGTTTAATTGCAGTTTTTCCAAGGCTTCGCGCAAGTCCACGAACTTGGCGTTGTCCACTGGGAAGACCCCAGAGTAAACCATCGGTGTGATTTGGCGGAAACCATCCAAGGCTTTTTCCGCAGGATTATCGGCCAAGGTCACCGTATCGCCGACGCGGGTGTCTTGAATGGTTTTGATGGAGGCCGTGATATAGCCCACATCCCCGACCATCAAGAAATCGCGGGCAACAGCTTTAGGTGACATCACCCCAACTTCGGTGACCTCAAATTGTTTGCCGTTGGACATCAATTCGATTTTGTCGCCAGGTTTGACGATCCCTTGCTTAACGCGAACGGCTAAAACCACCCCACGATAAGAATCGTACACCGAGTCAAAAATCAACGCTTCCAGCGGCGCATCAATGTCGCCACTAGGTGCTGGAATGTCTGAGACGATACGTTCCAACACTTCGGGGATGCCTAAGCCAGTTTTGGCCGATGTTAAGACGGCTTCAGAGGCATCCAAGCCGATCATTTCTTCGATTTCTTCCTTGACGACTTCTGGTTGGGCACTTGGCAAGTCGACTTTGTTGATGATCGGCACGATTTCCAAATCATCATCCAAAGCCAAATACACGTTAGCCAACGTCTGGGCTTCAACACCTTGCGCCGCATCAACTAACAGCAGTGCCCCTTCGCACGCGGCCAAAGAACGTGAAACTTCATAAGAGAAGTCCACGTGCCCTGGGGTGTCGATCAAATGAAAAATGTAAGTTTCGCCGTCGTTGGCTTGATAATGCAATTCCACGGCGTTTAACTTAATCGTGATCCCGCGTTCCCGCTCCAGTGCCATGTCATCGAGGACTTGTGCTTGCATGTCGCGTTTGGCGATGGTGTCGGTCAATTCCAAGATCCGATCCGCCAGCGTTGATTTCCCGTGGTCGATATGCGCCACGATCGAAAAGTTGCGGATGTGTTTTTGGCGATCTAGTAAGGCTTCTTTATCCATTGTTCGCTCTCTTTCAAAATCTCTTTCTTACAGTATACCAAAGTTTCGCATGTGGCGTGATTTTAGCCCCTTGGATTTTTTTCACAAAAAGGCTTGCTCTCATGAGGTTTTGGGAGTATAGTCAGCGTAAATTAATCGTTCGCTCATAAACCGTTGAGACGGAGAATGGGTCAAGCCGCGCGCACAGAGAGTCGTTATTGTTGAGAATACGACCGTGGCACTTGATCAAATGGACCGTCGAGGGGACTTCGGAACGCCTAGCTAGTATGAAGTCACGTGGAGGAATACGTCAGTTTCCGGGAGGTTGTTGGACCTTCGCAAAGTGCGCACAGTTTTGTGCGAATCCAGGTGGTACCGCGGATCTCAGTCCGTCCTTGACAAGTGTTTAGGGCGGACTTTTTGTATTCCAGAGCAATTGACACTGCATTTAGCGGTAATTTGCTCGACGACTTGGAGGAAAAACATGTTCAAACGATGGCAACTCGGGTGCTGACAGTCACTGATCCGTCTTTGGAGGACACCCGATGAAATATACTGATTTAATTGAATACCAAAATGAATTCCCTGCAGTTCCTGTTGTGATCCAATATCGCCAACCTGATTTTGATAGCTTGGCGGTACTCAACCGATTAAATATTGACGACAAACGTGCGGTTTTGTTGCGCTCAGCCGATGAAGGCACTACCTTGATCGCCGCTGAAACGACTGCAGAATATGATTACCGCGATGGCCAATTGACCACCACCATCAACGGTAGCACGCAAACTACTACTGAACCCCTTGGCCCAGTGATCGACCAATTGTTAAAAGCACAACGTACCCCGCATCTCGAAGGTTTACCGGTATTTACTGGTGGCGTCGCTGGGTATTTCGCTTATGAATACGCCCAATACGCCAAGAACCACTTGGACTTACAAGCCGAAGATGATCATGAACTGCCCGACGCGCAATTATTTGTGGTGCCAACGGTAATCGCTTATGAACGCGACAAGCAAATGGTCACCATCAGCCACATTGTCCCAACTGCTGAACTGACGCAAACAACTTTTGATAAAATCATCGCCAAATTAAGTGCCTTACGCGAACAAATCACTTATGGCGCCGCCACTTACCGCCCAACACCATTCAAGTTCACAACACCGCTGCAGATGACTTTTGATGAAGATACCTTTGAAGCGCGGGTCCGCCAAGCCCAAAAGCATATCGTGGCTGGGGATATTTTCCAATTGATCATGGCCAACCAACAACGCGCCACGATTTCAGGCGACTTGCGCAGCCAAGCGGCCAGTCTTTTTGCCAAGAACCCGACGCCTTATCAATTTTATTTTCAAGCTGGGGATTATGAAGCGCTTGGGGCTTCACCAGAAACTCTGATCCGTCGCCGTGAGGATACCTTGTTCACCTACCCGTTAGCTGGGACGCGTCGTCGCGGCCGCACGTCTGAAGAAGATGAAGCGTTAGCCGATGAACTTCAACACTCCGAAAAAGAACTTTCCGAACATAACATGTTGATCGACCTCGGGCGCAACGATCTCGGCGCGGTCAGTCAATTCGGCACCGTCGCCGTCACCCGTACGCGCGCCTTGTTGAAATTCGCCAACGTCATGCATTTAGGCTCTGTGGTTGAAGCCAAAGCCAAGCCAACGACCACCAGCATGCAGATCATCGACTCATTGCTACCTGCTGGGACGTTATCAGGGGCGCCGAAGCAAAGTGCGATGAGTATTATCGATGAACTCGAACCGCAGAAGCGTGGTCTTTATGGTGGCGCACTAGGGTATTTTGATTACAATGGGGATTTGGACTTTGCCATTGGGATCCGCTTGTGCTTCCGCAAAGGCGACACGATTTTCATGCAATCAGGGGCTGGGATCGTGGCGGATTCGGATCCGCGCTTGGAATACAAAGAATTCAACAACAAGATCTCTGGGGTCAAGGATGCTTTGGAGGCGCGCGCATGATTTATTTAATCGATAATTACGACAGCTTCACCTATAACTTGTATCAACTGATGGGCACCTTGACGAATGAGCCGATCACCGTGGTGCACAATGATGACCTCACGGCAGAGGAACTATTGGCCAAACAACCAAGTGGGGTCGTCTTCTCCCCTGGCCCTGGCCGCCCAGAAAATGCGGGCAATATGCCGGCAATGATTCAAGCCCTGATCGGCAAAGTGCCGATTTTTGGGGTGTGCCTCGGCGAACAAGCCATCGGTCAAGCATTCGGCGGAAAAGTCGTTGCCGCCAAACATTTGATGCATGGTAAACCTTCAACCATCACCGTCCAAGGTAAAAGTAATCTATTTAAAGATTGCCCGACCCAATTCACTGGCGCGCGCTATCATTCGTTAGTCGTCGATGAAGCGCCTGACGATCTCACCTTAACGGCAGTGGCAGACGACGGCAGCATTATGGCCATCGAAAACGACGTCAAAAAAGTTTACGGCGTCCAATTCCATCCTGAATCGATTATGACCGACCCTGAAGTGGGCAAGCAGATTTTGGTCAACTTCTTAGCCCAATGTCACTGACGACAAAAGCCTTCCACACGAGAAATGTGGAAGGCTTTTGTCAATGCTGGGCGCGCGCAACCAAGTCGGTAAACAAGCTGAATTGCGTCGGATCTTGTTGCCAAAGATTTTCTGGATGCCACTGCACGCCTAAGAAATGCTCCCCTTCCAAGGCTTCGATCACCCCATCTTGGGCCTGCGCGGTGACGCTTAAGCCTGGTGCTGGTTGGGCAACCGCTTGGTGATGCGGGGAGTTGACGAAACTACTGGTGCCAACTAGCGAGGCGATGCGACTGGCAGGCACACATTTGACATGATGCGTCGGAAAATTTCCTGGCGCCGCTTGGATATGTTTGATTGTGGCGACGCCTTGTAAATCTTGATACAACGTTCCGCCCATCGCCACATTAGCAATTTGTAATCCTCGACAAATCGCAAAAATCGGTTTTCCCGCTTTTAGCACAGCCTTGACCAAGGCGATTTCAAACGCGTCTTTCAGATAATTCGTCCGCCCTAATCGCGGCTGAGGCTCCTGTCCGTAAGTCGTTGGGTCAACATCTGGCCCCCCTGGTAAAATCAAGCCATCAAAGCGAGGCCCCAACGCCGCCACCATCACATCAACGTCTTCAAGTGAACTGGGCACCGGGAAAATGATCGGTACCCCACCGGCGGCAAGCACCGCTTCCTTGATCGGACTTGGCGCCATATCCGCATTGTGTTGATTGATCATCGGTGAATGATCGATCAGTGTATCGGCAGTGATAGCAATAATGGGCAACATATAGACGACTTCCTTTTTGGTGAATTGTCGTTAGCCTACCACTTCGCGAAAATTGGCGCAACAAAAAAGCGATGACCGGCATCAACCAGATCATCACTTTACGGTTACTTGCCTTTAAACGCGTCTTTCACACGATCAAACAAGCTTCCCTCTCGAGGGGTCACGTCTTCACCGCTAGCAGCGGCAAAAGCCATCAAGGCCTCTTTTTGTTTACTATTCAAATTTTTTGGCGTTTGGACATTGACCGTGACGATTTGATCCCCCATGCCACTGCCTTGCAAGCGCGGTGCCCCTTTGCCTCGCAAGCGGAACTTGCTTTGGGTTTGGGTGCCGGCTGGAATCTTCAATTCGACTTGGCCGTGAACGGTGTCGACTTTGATGGCATCCCCTAAAGCCGCTTGAGCAAAAGAAATCGGGATCTTTAAGTAAATCGTCGCGCCATCGCGTTCGAACTTGTCGCTTGGGGCAACGCGGAAGACAATGTACAGATCCCCATAAGGGCCGCCATTGGTTCCGGCTTCACCAGCTTCGCGCAAACGCATTTGTTGCCCGTCTTCAACACCAGCAGGCACTTTGACGTCGATGGTGTGGCGTTCGTTCTTGTGACCAGTGCCGTGGCAATCCACACACTTGTCTTTGATTTCTTTACCAGTCCCACGGCAAACGTCGCAGACTTCTTGGCTCATCATCGCACCAAGTGGGGTGTTGCGTTGCACTTGAATGTAGCCTGAGCCATGGCACTTGTGACAAGTGATTGGGCTAGTGCCAGGTTTGGCGCCAGAGCCACCACAAGTGTGACACAACGCTTGGCGATCATAAGAGATCTTGGTGTCTTTGCCAAACACCGCTTCTTCAAACTTCAAGTCCATGCGGTATTGTAAGTCTGCCCCTTGGCGAGGGGAATTGGCCCGTTGTTGTTGGCCACCGCCGCCAAAGAACTGACTGAAGATATCTTCAAACCCAGTGCCTTGACCACTGAAACCTTGGCCACCAAAGCCGCTAAAGCCTTGACCGCCGCCACCGAATCCGCCTTGCGGACCGTCAGCAGAGCCATATTGGTCAAATGCCGCCCGTTTTTGCGGATCAGACAAGACCTGATAAGCTTCATTGATCTCTTTGAATTTTTCTTCGGCCCCAGGTTCATGGTTGATATCTGGGTGATATTTCTTAGAAAGTTGCCGGAAGGCCTTCTTGATGGTGGCATCATCAGCATCGCGACTAACGCCTAAGACATCATAGTAATCTTTTTGAGCCATTATTGCCTCCTAAACTCTGCACCAAAAGCTAATCCAGAATAACACATTTCGTCGAGTACGACTAGCCTCTGGATTCAAACAAAAAGCCAAAGCCAGCTGGCTTTGGCTTCGTCGAGATTCGCGACGCAACGCAGGCGCAGCTAGCTACGATGATCGATTCGCCCCAAAGTGCGGGTCAAACCGATCATCTAGGCTACCTGACCTGCTAAAAGCGCGTCGAGAATCTCTTGTTTTTTGCAGAGACTACTTCTTATCGTTGACGTCTTTGTATTCGCCATCGATGGTGTCGTCATCATCGGACTTCTTGTCGTCGCTAGCAGCACTCGCATCGCCTTGGGCACCACTTGCTTGTTGGGCTTGTTGTTCCTTTTGGGCTTGTTCGTACAGCTTAACGGTTAAGTCTTGGACGATCTTGTTCAAATCATCGCGCTTGGCTTTCATGTCTTCGATGTTGTTTTCTTGTTGGGCCTTCTTCAAGGCTTCCTTAGCATCTTCAGCCTTCTTGATCTCGTCGTCAGAAACCTTACCCTTCAAGTCCTTCAAGGTCTTGTCAGTTTGGAATAAGAGCTGGTCGACATCGTTCTTTAAGTCCACTTCTTCTTTGCGGGCTTTGTCGGCTTCTTCGTTTTCCTTGGCTTCTTTCATCATGCGATCGATTTCCTCGTCGGATAAGCCACTAGAACTCTTGATGGTGATATCTTGTGACTTGCCGGTGCCCATATCCTTAGCGGAAACTTGGACGATCCCGTTTTTATCGATATCGAATTTAACTTCGATTTGTGGCACGCCACGAGGGGCAGCAGGAATATCAGTGAGTTGGAAGCGACCTAATGTCTTGTTGTCAGCGGCCATTGGGCGTTCGCCTTGCAAGACATGGATGTCAACAGCTGGTTGGTTGTCAGCAGCTGTGGAGAAGACTTGAGACTTGGACGTTGGAATCGTGGTGTTACGATCGATCAACTTAGTGAACACACCGCCCATGGTTTCGATCCCAAGAGATAATGGCGTGACATCCAAGAGGACAACGTCTTTCACATCACCAGAAATGACCCCACCTTGGATAGCAGCACCTAAGGCAACGGCTTCATCAGGGTTGATGGAGTGATCTGGTTCTTTGCCAGTCCAAGACTTAACGGCTTCTTGAACCGCAGGGATCCGAGTGGAACCACCGTTTAAAATGACTTTGTCCAAGTCAGATGCAGTTAAGCCAGCATCCTTTAAGGCATTGTCAACTGGGATCTTAGTCTTTTCAACTAAGTCTTCAGTCATTTGGTCGAACTTGGCCTTAGTCAAAGTCCGTTCCAAATGCAGTGGGCCATTGGCGCCAGCAGAGATAAATGGTAAGGAGATTTGCGTGGAAGAAACACCAGACAAGTCTTTCTTAGCTTTTTCAGCGGCATCCTTTAAGCGTTGCATCGCCATCTTGTCTTTGGACAAGTCGATGTTGTTGTCAGCCTTAAATTCTGCGACTAACCAGTCGATGATCTTGTTATCAAAGTCATCGCCACCAAGCTTAGTATCACCGTTAGTGGACAAGACTTCAAAAACACCATCGCCTAATTGCAGGATGGACACATCAAAAGTCCCACCGCCAAGATCATAAACTAAGACTTTTTCATCAGCGTCGCCTTTGTCCAAGCCATAAGCTAAGGCGGAAGCCGTTGGTTCGTTGACGATCCGAGAAACGTTCAAGCCAGCGATTTTACCAGCGTCTTTAGTGGCTTGGCGTTGGGAGTCGTTGAAGTATGCAGGTACGGTGATAACAGCGTCAGTGACATCTTCGCCTAAATAATCTTGGGCAAAGCCTTTGATGTATTGTAAGATCTGTGCAGAAATTTCTTGAGGGGTATAGTCCTTGTCACCGACTTTAACGGTGTAACCTGCTTCGCCCATGTGACGCTTGATGGACACGATGGTATCTGGGTTGGTGATAGCTTGGCGCTTGGCCACTTCACCAACTTGGATTTCGCCGTCTTTAAAAGCGACGACGGAAGGCGTGGTACGGTTGCCTTCTGGGTTTGTGATGATCTTTGGTTGGCCACCTTCAAGCACCGCAACCGCGGAGTTGGTGGTCCCTAAGTCGATCCCAATAACTTTACTCATTGTTCTACCTTCTTTTAAAATTGATTAACAAATTTACCAGAGTTTTTGAAAACGATCTTAGCAGGCCGGGTAGCCTAGCTCAGCGGTTTGGCCCGCGGTTTGGCCCGCACTTTGGGCCGAAGTGTTGAGCGTAGCTAGCCGGGTCTGCGTTGTTTTCAAAAGCTCGACGACTGATACCGCGAAAACTTTGGTTCCCAGCCAAGCACAAGTCAGCACAACCAAGTGCAAACTTGTGCTTGACTGGAAACCCATCCGCCTTAGCTGGCGACAACCACCATCGCCGGACGTAAGACACGATCTTTCATCTTGTAGCCTTTTTGTAAGACTTGCACGATGGTGTCTTTTGGATGATCGTCATCCGCTGGCACTGTTTGAACTGCTTGATGCATGGTGGGGTCAAACTTGCCTTCTGCTGGCACGGCTTCGACCTTGTTATCCTTCAATGCGGCTTCAAGATGGCTATAAACCATTTCGACGCCTTTTTTCAATGGATCGCTGTCATCTTGTGAGGATTGCAGCGCACGTTCCAAGTTGTCTAACACTGGTAGCACTGCAGTCGCAAGCTTTTGGCCATCGTATTGCAACAAGCTCGCGCGTTCTTTATTGAAACGGTTGTTCATGTTGCTGATTTCTGCGGCGGCGCGCAAGTACTTGTCTTCAAAGTCGTCGCGTTCTTTTTGCAAGACTTTGATGTCAACTGGTTCTTCTTTGACTTGCTCGTCGAGGTCAGCTTTCATTTCTGCTTCGATTTCTTCTTTTAATGAAGGTTCAGGTTGCTTTTGATCCTTCTTTTCTTCTGGTTCGTCTGCCATGAGCGGCCTCCTTCTTATTGATCAAAATGTGAATAATAATCGGTCAGCCGTTTAGCGAGCTCTTCACGAAAGGCGTCGAGCAAGCCGATCATTTTCGAATACGGCATTTGGGTCGGTCCGAGTAACGCGATCATCCCGGTACCGTGATCACCGACGGAATAACTGGCAGTGATCACAGACAAGTCGTCGAGAACATCAGGGGTCAATTCCTGACCTAAATGCACTTGGACATCTTGTTTGGATGAAATCGGGCCGATCAAGCGGTTGATGTCGCCGGTGTCATCGTCGAACAAGCTGAAGATCTGCTTGACGCGGCGCACGTCGGAATCATCCAAGTAATCCATTAGATTCAACCGCCCGCCAACATAAAAGCGTTCCGCGGCAGCTTGTTTCAAGACGCTACCGAAAATGTCCAAGAACCCATCAGGACTGGACATGTATTGGAATAACAATGCCGGGACATCAGTGGTCAACTTCTGAGCCACTTGCGCCAGCGGTAAGCCGACGAGCTGGTCGTTGACGATGCGGATCGCCTTTTCCACTTCTTCGGAATCGACTTCACCAGGCAGCGTGAACAATTGGTTGACCACGTTGCCGTTGCTGGTGACCAAAATCGCCATCACTTGATGATTGCCCAGCGGTACCATGCGAAAACCGGTTAATTTGAGTTGCGCAACTTCAGGGCCAAGGGTGATGGCCGTGTAGTTGGTTAAATTGGATAAAATGCGCGCCGACTGGGCAACGATTTCATCCATTTTGTAAAAGTGGCCACCGAAACCTTGCTGAATCGCGGCGATTTCGGCAGGTTCTGCCTGCGCCGGTTCGACTAAGTTGTCAAGGTAAAAGCGGTAGCCTTTGGTCGAGGGCACGCGCCCTGAGCTACTGTGCGTCTTAGTGATCAATCCGGCTTCTTCTAACGCTGCCATATCATTGCGGATCGTCGCCGAGCTGACATGGATCGGCAGCTCTTGCATTAAAGTCTTGGACCCGACTGGCTGATTGGTTTCCGTGAAGGAGCGGATGATCTCTTTTAAAACGAGCAGTTGGCGTTTCGTCAACATATTGCCACCTTCTTCTTAGCACACAGCACCATAGGAGTGCTAACTAACAATTACTATACTAGCAACCCCACTTAGCATAGTCAAGGGTAGAGTGCTAAAAATTGCAGTTTTTCCTATTAAATCGGGCTTAGGACTGATTAGCCCTAAGCCCGAGTCTTATACTAACGGATCATCTAAGAGAAATTGTTGGAACACTTCATTGCCTAAAAACATGCCTTGGTTAGACAAACGCACTTGATCGCCATTGAGCTCGACCAAACCTTGCTGACGTAAATCATCGAGCAATTCACCATACACATCTTGGATCTGCAAATGAAATTTATCGGCAAACCGCTGGCGACTGACCCCGGCTCGCGTCCGTAAGCCTAAGAACATTTCTTCTTCGATTTGTTCTTCTAAAGGCACCAAGTGATGTTCGATCACTGGCAGCTTGTGGTCGTGCAATGGCGCCAAATATTGTTGAATCGGGCCGAAGTTGTGATAACGATCACGGCCTAAATAGCCAAAAGCACCGGCGCCGAAGCCAAAGTAATGCGCATTTTGCCAGTAAAGCAAGTTATGTTGGCATTCAAATCCAGGTTTCGCAAAATTAGCAATTTCATATTGTTCGCGACCGTTGGCGTGCATTAAATCGATCGCATCTTGGTACATATCCGCTTCGATATCTTGGCTTGGCAATGTGAGTTTGCCTTTACGCATGAGATTATAAAAAATCGTCTTCCGTTCCAAAATCAGCGAGTATGTCGAATAGTGCGGCAATTGCAAGGCCAAGGTTTCCCGCAAACTATGCAAGAAGTTATCCCGACTTTGTCCCGGCAAGCGGAAAATCAAATCGATCGATAAATTCTCAAAGCCGACTTTGCGCGCATTATCGATAGCAGTGTAAACATCTTTGACGCGATGGATGCGTCCGATGCGCTTCAAAATATCATCATCAAGGCTTTGCACCCCGATGGACAACCGATTGACGCCATTGTCATGCAAGACTTGCAACTTCTCAGTAGCTTGTAAGTCATTAGGATTGGCTTCAAAGGTGAATTCGCCATGTTCAAAATGCAAGATCTCGCGGATCCCTTTACACAGTTGATCGAGTTGCTTGGGTGTCAAAGTCGTCGGCGTGCCCCCACCCACATAAACCGTTTCGATCGGCTCATTGGGATACTGTGGCATTACCAATTGCATTTCGCGCAACAACATCGCCACGTAATCATCGACGGGCTGGCCTTCGATAAAGACTTTGTTGAAATCACAGTAATAACAAATATGCTCACAAAATGGAATATGGATATAAGCCCCTGCCATCAGTTTGCCTCTTTTTCAAGCCAAGTCAGCGAATGCTCGCGGTCTAAATTCAACTGATCGATCAAACCTTGCGCGCCGTCGAACTTCACTTCACCGCGCAAGTAATGTAACCATTCGACCACCACCGATTGCCCGTAAATGTCCGCGTGAAAATCAAATAAGTTGATTTCAAGCGTCACGGCCCGGCCAGCACCAAAGGTCACATTACGGCCCACGGATGCCATGCCTGGCACCCATTGACCATTGACTTGCATGCGCACGGTGTAGATCCCGATGCCAGGTAGCCGTTCAGCGTTTGGTGTATCGATATTGGCTGTGGGAAAACCTAACGTCCGCCCACGCGCTTCACCGTGCACCACGGAACCGGTGGTGTGATAGTGGTAGCCGAGCAGCCGATTGGCCAAATCGACATCCCCAGTATCTAACGCTTCACGAATGCGAGTAGAGGAAATTTTCTCGCCTTCATCTAAATGCGCTGGGACCGAAATGATTTCAAAGCGATTTTGCGCATAGTCTGGTAACGTCTGCATGTTGGCGATCGCCTTTTTGCCGTAAGTATAATCAAAACCGGCGACAACGACTGCCGCATTTAACCCGACTAAATATTGGTCGACAAATGATTGGGGATCAAGGCCGGCAAATTCTGGCGTGAAGTGCACGAAATACAGCACGTCAACTCCGAGCGTGCGCATCAATTCAATTTTGCGGGCGCGCGGCGACAAATACTTTACGCTGTCGGCAGGTTGATGTTGATAGATCACCGCAGGATGCACATCAAAAGTCATCACGGCCAAGGGCATGTTTTTGGCAGTGGCCATTTGTTTGGCTTGGGTGATCACCGCTTGATGACCACGGTGGACGCCATCAAAGAACCCCAAGGCTAAGACTTGCGGCGTTTGCGGATGGTTGACGACTGGGGGTTGAATATCAATGACTTGCATCTATTGGACTTCCTTCGTTGGTTAAATACATCACATCTGGGCGATATAACGTGTCTGCTTGTTGATAGACCGCTTTTAACACGCCTTGATACGTTAAACCGATTTTTTCGGTAGTTTGTTTTAATTGTAAAAAGCGCCCATGCTGCACGCGATCCCACTGATCTGCTGTCAATGCGACTAACGGTAAATCGCCATAGGCATATTCGATTGGGCGTAAGTGTTCCGCGACTGCTTGCGTTGCCGTTTCTGGCGTCAATTCGCGTAGATCAAGTGTTTGCGCTAAGGTGAACCCACCACTAGCGATTCGCGTCAGTTGACTCATCACTGCTGGTACCTCAAGCTTGCGCCCAACATCAACGGCTAATGTGCGAATATACGTCCCCTTCGACACTTTGGCTTCAAAGGTGAACGTCTGCACACCAGATTCGGCATCAAATTTCAATTCACTGGTGCGCTTGAAGCTATATACCGTCACCTGCCGACTGGGACGCTCAACCGTTTCACCTTTGCGCGCATACTCATATAAGCGCCGACCGTTGACCTTCACGGCCGAAAACATCGGCGGGACTTGGGTGATCGTGCCAGTTAAGCTTGCCAGCGCCGCGTCGACTTGAGTTTCATCAAACGGTTGGTTCAAGTGAACGCGTTCAACTTCTGCGCCATCGAGATCTTCAGTTTCAGTGCAGAAGCCTAACGTGACTTCTCCGGTATAAGTTTTGCCTAAAGCCATCAACGCAGGCACCGCTTTAGTCGCTGCGCCTAATGCGATCGGCAACACCCCATCAACACTTGGGTCAAGGGTGCCTGAATGGCCAATTTTTTTCATATGGATGAGTCGCCGCAATTGCGCGATCACATCAAAGCTGGTCATGCCAGCCGGTTTGTAAACTGGGAGAATGCCGTCCATCTACAAGACGCTCCTTTCTGATTCAACGCCTTTCATTATACAAGAAAAATAAGTGAGACACCACGACTGCTCAAAACCCACAATTGTTTGGTTAACTATCCACAAACACCCAGTCGAGACCCATTGATCATAGTTGCCGATTTTCAATACGATTGAAACCATCATCAATCGCCAATGAGTCCGATCCTCCGTAAGCAGGAGATAACCACACGTTCATAACGCCAAAATCGGGTCAAGGCACAT